>NZ_KI912267.1:482414-580236 GCF_000235425.2 Pseudofrankia saprophytica | reverse complement strand
GCGACCGGAGGCACGGCGGCGACAGGAGGCGCGGTGGCCGGCGGGGCGGCGGCCGGGGCCGGGGCCGGGGCCGTGGTCGTGGTCGACCTGGATTCCGCGTCCGGCGCGGACGGGCCCTCGGCCGGCCCGGGCGGGACGAGGGCGTCGCTCGTCGGCTTGGCCCAGTCCACCGGGACCGCCGCGTCCCGCCCGGCCGAGAACAGGCCGGCGGGGCCGCCCTGGCTCGCCGGACGGGGCGTCGGTGTCGCGCGCGGGGGAACGTAGGGACGCCGTGACATACTGTTACTGTCACGCGGTGTAGCCGGCCGCGCTCCCGGTGTATCCGGTAGCGCGGCCGGCGCTGCCGCAGATGCTGCCGTCGGTGCACGGCGTCCCACCCAGGCACGGCCGTGGGCCGGGGTGGTCGCGCCGAACCGAGGACCGGTCACCGAATCGTCAGCGCCTGCCCCGCGGTCTCCCGCTCCAGCGCGAGGTCCGCGTCCACCATCATGTCGACGAGGGCGGTGAAGGTGACCGTCGGCTTCCAGCCCAGCTTGTCCATGGCCTTCGACGGGTCACCGACCAGCAGGTCGAC
The DNA here is from genome assembly GCF_000235425.2 of Pseudofrankia saprophytica. NCBI lineage: Bacteria > Bacillati > Actinomycetota > Actinomycetes > Frankiales > Frankiaceae > Pseudofrankia > Pseudofrankia saprophytica. Next base: position 579,662 of record NZ_KI912267.1, on the reverse strand, counting down.
CTCGGCCGGACGGAAGAACCGCGGGTCCTGCTTGACGTAGGGCTCCCAGTCGTCGATGCCGACCCGGGCGAACGCGGCCTGCAGCAGCTCGCGGATGGAGTGCGTCTCCCCGGTCGCGATGACGAAGTCGTCCGGCTCGTCCTGCTGGAGCATCCGCCACATCGCGTCGACGTAGTCACCGGCGAAGCCCCAGTCCCGGCGGGACTCGAGGTTGCCCAGGGTGATCGAGTCCTGCAGCCCGAGCGCGATCCGGGCGACGGCCCGGGTCACCTTCCGGGTGACGAACTCGATTCCGCGGCGCGGCGACTCGTGGTTGAACAGCATCCCCGAGCAGGCGAACATGTCGTACGACTCGCGGTAGTTGACGGTCAGGTAATGCCCGAAGGTCTTGGCGACGCCATAGGGAGAGCGCGGGTGGAACGGTGTGGTCTCCCGCTGCGGCGTCTCGCGGACCTTGCCGAACATCTCGGATGAGCTCGCCTGGTAGAAGCGCATCCGGGAGACGTCGCTGCCGGCGGTGATCCGCAGCGCCTCGAGGATACGCAACACACCCATCCCGGTCGTCTCGCCGGTCAGCTCAGCCTGTTTCCAGGACAGTCCGACGAACGAGATGGCGCCGAGGTTGTACACCTCGTCAGGCTGGGAGATCTCCACCGCGCCGATCAGCGAGGACAGGTCGGTGAGGTCGCCCTCCAGGAGCTGGACGCCCGGAATGATCCGCTCGACCGTGGCCACCTTCGGGTTGGACTGGCCCCTGACCAGTCCAAACACCTCATAGCCCTTGGCCGTGAGCAGCTCTCCCAGATACAGACCATCCTGGCCGGTGATCCCTGTAATGAGCGCGCGGGGCACGATCACCCTCCCGTCTGTGTGCGGCACGCTGCCGTCGAAAGATTAGCGTTCGGTAATGCACGCAGGTCAGCCGGGGGACGTGGTCGTCCCCACGGGGGCACGATCCGCGCCTGTCGGACGAACCAGCCCAACAATCGCGGGAAGCAACGCCTGACCAACGATTCGCCCACCTGGGGCAGTAATGTGCACGCCGTCGTCCCGGGTGAGGATGCCGTTCACGTGATCGGTGTAGCGATTACCCGGCGTGAGTACGCCGTTGAGATCCGAGATGGTCGCCACACCCCGATGCCGGTCGGCCGCGGCGCGCAGCAGCTGGTTGAACCTTGCCACTCGTTCCGGCCTCGTCTCCGGGTACTGCGACCCATCCGGCCCCTCCCGGGCGGCGACCGCGGGTGTGGTGAACAACACCACCTTCGCGCCGCCCGCGGACAGCGTGGTGATGGCCAGGTCCAGCTGGGCGGCGAGGTAGGCGTCGAACTTCGGCTCGCCGACGTGGCTCCAGTCGCCGTCCAGCAGCTGGTCGGTGACCTCCCAGCGGCCGATCAGCAGCGCCGCGATGTCCGGATGGACCTCGTTCACCCGCTTGGTGAACCGTGCCGGCCACTGGTCACAGCCGATCGTCGTCGGCCCGGGCTTGCCGTCCAGCTTCCTGGTCGGCAGCCGGGCCACCCCGCAGCCGAGCATGGAGGCGTCCGCGAGCTGCACGTTCATCGACGCCGCCACCTCGCCGAACTGGCTGCCGATCAGCGTCGTCGCCAGCGAGTCGCCGGCGATGAGCATCCGCAGCGGCCGGTTTCCCTGCGCGTCGGGCGCCGCCGTGGGCAGCGCCCCACCCGCCTGGACGCTCGCGGCGAGCTTCTCCAGGTCCGCGGGGCTGCGGGCGCTGGACGCCTGGGTGCTCGTCGCCAATATCGCCACGGCGACGACCCCGGCCATCACCACCGGCGTGGTCACGACCGGCCTCGGGATCCGGATCGACCGGCGCCGGATCGGGTTCTCCACCAGGTAGAACGACAGCAGCGTACAGGCCATGGTCGCGGCCACTCTGGCGGCCAGCAGAACCGGCCCATGTAGGCCGGTCCGTCCCGCGGTAACCGTCAGCAGGACCGGCCAGTGCCACAGGTAGAGGCCATAGGAGATCTTGCCGATGTAGGTCAGCGGCGAAATCGACAGCACCTTCGCCACCGCCGAGCCCGGCACCTCGACGATCGACGCGACCAGCACCGCCACGATGATCGCGACGCCGAGGAACCCGCCGGCATACAGACCGCGCGCCTGGCCGTCGACCGTCGCCCACAGCGCCAGCAGCGCGACCAGCGCCAGTCCGCCGGCGTACCCGAGCACCTTCTTGCCGCGTGCCGTGAACCCGGCCCGCCGCTGGGCCCGCCACACCGCCAGCGCCGCGCCGGTCAGCAGCGCCTGGACGCGCACCTCGGTGCCGTAGTAGATCCGGGACGCGTCGACGCCGACGAGCAGCAGCACGATGCCGATCAGCGCGCTCAGCTCCGCGCCCAGCACCGCCACCGCCAGCGCCGCCGACTGCGCCTTGCGCCGCTGCCCCTTCCACTTGTCGACCGTGCGCGCGCTGTGGCGCATCAACAGGAACACGATCAGCGGCCAGAGCACGTAGAACTGCTCCTCGACCGCCAGCGACCAGGTGTGCAGCAGCGGCGACGGCGCCGAGAAGTGGTCGAAGTAGCTCTGGTTCGACAGCGCGAACCGCCAGTTCGCGACGTAGAACAGCGACGCCAGCATGTCCAGGCGGATCTTCGTGATGTCGCCCGGCGTGGCGAGGAACCGTGCGTAGGCCGAGATCGCGAGCAACAGGAGCAGGAAGGCGGGCAGCAGGCGCCGCGCCCGCCGCGTCCAGAAGTCCTTGAGGTCGATGCGGCGGGTGGCCCGGTACTCGGCGACCAGCAGGCCGGTGATCAGGAACCCGGACAGCACGAAGAACGTGTCCACGCCCAGCAGGCCGCCGGGAACCCACGACAGCCCCGCGTGATAGGCGATCACGGCGAGCACCGCGAGCGCGCGCAGCCCGTCCAGGCCGGGGGAGTGGACGATCGGTGCGAGGAAGGTCCCGGTGGTGTCCGAGTCCCCCGGGCCGATCGCGGTCGCCGCCGGCGCGGCCGCAGGGTCCAGGAGCATCAGCCCCGCGGTCTTCGGCTCCGGGTCGGCCTCGCCGTCGCCGTCGCGATCGGCGGCGCGTTCCTGGGGCGAGCGGCGGGTGTAGACCGGGTCCGGCGCACGTGTGGGCTCCGCGCCGCGCGCGCGGCCGCCACGCTCGATGGCGCCGCGGACGAGGGCGATGGTGTGCTGGCTGGCGTCCTCATCGTCGGGTGCCGGCCGTCCGGCCGGGCGGGTGGCCGGCCGGCGGGTCTCCTCGCGGGCGGCGTCGCCCCGCCGCGCGTCGCCGGGGCGCCCGCCGCCGGCACGTTCAGGCCGCTCGCCTCCGCCTGGGATCCCGCCGTTCCCGCGGTTCCCGCTCGATCGGCGGAGCCGATCGGGGACGTCTGGACGCTCGGGGTCCCTGCCGGACGGGCGACGGGGTTCCCGCTGGGTCGGCGGTCCACCGGGCCGTCGATCGGGCAGGTCCGGGTCACCGGCGACGCCGCGCCCGCGCGCGGCGCGCTCGCCCGTGACACCGCGGTACGGCCCGGCGGGCGGGCGGAACGTGTCGCGGTGGCTGTCCCGTGGTCGCGCGCCGACGTCGTCGCGACCCTCGCTGGTCCGGCGGCCACGGGCAGCGCCGTCGCGCGCGCCGTCACCGCGGCCGGCGCCCGCGCCGCCGCGTTCCTCGTCGTGGTCGTGACCGTCGTCCCGGTGCTCGTCGTCACCGTGGGCGCCGCCGCCGCGGCCGTCGTCCTCGCGACCGTCCTGCTGGTCGTCGCCGGGCCGGCCGGGCCGGGCGGGCTGGTGAGCGCGGAAGCGAGTGGCGTCGGAGATCCGGACGGTGTCAGCGTCTTTGCCGCTCAGCCGGGGCCTCCTCCCGCTCGTCCGCCAGTCATGATCGGCGGCCAGCGTCCGGCTGACCGCTCTGCGAAGTATGCGGCAGACCCGGCGTGGTCCCGCGCGCGCGTCCTTGGCTACACCGCTCGACTAGCCTCCGGTCGCGCGAGGCTTCGCCATCGTCGCGCGACCTTTGGCTGTACCGCTCACCGGCCTCGCGCTCGCGCGCGACTCCGCCAGAGGCTAATCGTCACACCTATCGCGCTCAGATGACCGGAAGCGCCTTGGTACCTTCCGGCCGTGACCGAGACCGCTATCACGCCGGTTGTGGCGGAGGCGCCCGAGGCTGGCGGCGTGCGGCCGCGGGACCGGCGCTGGTGGCTGCTGCTGACCCTGATCATGGCTGTCGGCCTTGGCGTTCGCCTGTGGTACCTGTTCGGTTGGATGCATCCGGCGGTCGTGCAGGGCGACCCGCTCTACTACCACGAGGCGGCCAACCTGTTCGCCGACGGGCGGGGCTGGCCCGACCCGTACGAGCTCCACCTGAACCACCGGTACGTGCCGGACGCGCAGCACCCGCCGCTGACCAGCGCGCTGCTCGCGTTGCCGTCCCTGGTCGGCCTCAGCACGTTCCTCGAGCACCAGGTGTTCGAGTGCCTGCTCGGAACGCTGGCCATCCTGATCGTCGCGCTGACCGGGAGGCGCGCCGCCGGACCCGCGGCGGGGCTGGTCGCGGCCGGGCTCGCCGCCGTCTACCCCGGTATGTGGATCAATGATCCGCTGCTGATGTCGGAGACGACCGGGATCCTGGCCTGCTCGGTGGTGCTGTGGCTCGCCTATCGCTTCTGGGACCGGCGCGGCTACCTGGACGCCGCCCTGCTGGGGCTGGCCACAGCCGCGGCGGCGCTCGCCCGGGCCGAGTTGCTCCTGCTGGCGGTCTTCCTGGTGACGCCACTGGTCCTGCTGGCCCGCTCGCCCGGCGGGCCGGCGGCCCATCGTCCCGCGGATGCCGGAGCGCTCCCGGCGGCCAGGGCGTCGTGGCGGCGGCGGGTGGGGATGCTCGCCGCCGCGGGGGCGGCCTGTGTCCTGACGATCGCGCCGTGGGCCGTCTACAACCTGAGCCGGTTCAGCGAGCCGGAATACCTGTCCACGGGTCTCGGCACGACGCTCGCGGTCACGCACTGCGACACGACATACCACGGCACGTTCCTCGGCTGGTGGGACTTCAAGTGCATCCTGAAGATCCAGAACGAGCCGACCGAACGCTCCGAGCGCGATGTCTTCTATCGCGAGGCCGCCTACCGGTACATCGGCGACCACAAGGCCGAGCTGCCCAAGGTCGCGCTGGCGAGGGCCGGGCGGACCTGGGGGGTGTTCCGGCCGTTCCAGCAGGTCCGGTTCGACACGATCGAGTCACGGCCGGTGGGTCTCAGCAAGGTGGCGCTGTTCTCGCTGTGGGTGCTGCTGGCCGCGGGCGCCGTCGGCGCGGTGCTGTTGCGCCGGCGCCGCGCGTTGCTGCTGCCGCTGCTGGCACTGCCGGGAGCCCTCACCGTCGCCTCGACGATGGTCTACGGCACCAGCCGGTTCCGCGCGGTCGCGGAGCCGGCGGTGGTGCTGCTGGCCGCTGTCGCGTTCGCCTCCATCCGCGCCCGCTTCGTCCCCCGCGGCCGGCACAGCGGCTCCCGGGCGACGGCGCGCGCCGGGCAGCCCGCGGCGGTTCCGGTTCCGGCCCAGGCCCAGACCCCGGCCGCGTGAGCATGCCCGGTCCGCTGATCACCGTCGGTTCGTCCGTGGTCCTGAGTGGTTACCCGCGACGGCTCGGGCGGGGCCGTGACGGCGCTGGCTGGTACCTTGCGACCGTGCCGGACCGCAGCCACCCCCGGCCCGCGTCATGACCGGGGCCGGGCTTCGCCAGCTCGGGCGCCCGGACGACCCGACGACCGTCGCGGTCGACGCCGGCACCACCGTCGTGTCCGGGGCCCCGCTGGCGCCGGCGGACGAGCCCTCCGCGCCGGCGGCCCCCACCCCGCGCCGGGACACGACGGTCTTTCCCGGGTTCGACGGGCTGCGGGCGATCGCGGCGCTGCTCGTGGTCGTCGTGCACGCCGGCTTCATGACCACCCTGACGTTGCGGTCCTCGCTGGGGCCATATGCCGCGCGGGCCGAGATCGGCGTCGCGGTCTTCTTCCTGATCTCCGGCTTCCTGCTCTACCGACCGTTCGTCGCGCGCCATCTCGCGCTCGCCGACCGGGGCGGCGGCCGGGACGTCCCGGAGGTCGGTGGCTTCCTGCTGCGCCGGTTCATGCGGATCGTCCCGCTGTACTGGCTGGTGTTCGTGATCAGCCTGGTCGTCGTCACCGACAAGATGATCGTGGCGAACGTCCGGGGCCTGCTGGAGTGCCTGCTGTTCGTGCAGGGTTACCGACAGTCGTGGGCGCTGCAGGGCCTGACCCAGGCCTGGACGCTCGACGTTGAGGTCGCGTTCTACCTGTTCGTCCCGCTCTACGCGTGGCTGCTTGGCCGGCGGGTTCGCGCGCCGCGTACCCAGCTGTGGCTCGAGCTGACCGGCGTCGCCGCGCTTTACCTGCTGGGCACCCTGGTGCACTGGCGGATGATCGGCACCGACTCGGGGCTGGCCGACGGGTGGTCGGTGTGGCTGCCGGTCTGGTGGGACCTGTTCTCCCTGGGCATGTTCCTCGCGGTGGTCTCAGCCTGGTACGGCCGGCAGGGGCGCCACCCGCGCTGGTCGACGCTGCCGTTCTCCGGCACCATCTGCTGGCTGCTCGCGGCCGTCTGCTACTGGGTGGCCAGCAAGAAGATCGGGCTGCCGCTGTGGCCGATCTACGACGCCACCGTCCGGACCGATCTGGGCAAGCACCTGTTCTACGGCCTGTTCGGCTTCTTCCTGCTACTGCCGGTGGTGTTCGGCCCGCAGCGGCGCGGGGTCGTGCGCCGTTTCCTGGCCAGCCGGGTGATGACCTTCCTCGGTTCGATCTCCTACGGCATCTACCTGTGGCACCAGACCGTCATCGACGTGGTGATGGCGCGCAGCGGCTGGAAGATCTGGCAGGTCTCCTTCGCCCCGCTCTTCGCGGTGGTCCTGGTGATCACCGTGGCGCTCTCGACGCTGACCTACTACCTGGTCGAGCGGCCGTGCCAGAACCTCGCCCGTGACTGGGCCCGTCGCTGGAAGAACCGCCCCCGGCGCGGACGCGCGGCGACGGCCGCCTCCGCTCCTGTGGCCGCCTCGGAAGCGGCTCCGCACCCGGTCGTGGCCGGCGCCCATGGCCCGGTAGTGGTGGCGCAGGGCCGCCCGGCGCCGCTGCCGGCGCCAGCGTCCGCGGCGGCGCCCGTGACAGGGTCAACCCGGGGCGTCACGGCCGGGAGAGCGCTGGACGAGACCACCATCCCGCCCCTTCCCGAGCCGCATCAACCCGATAGGATCGGCCGACAGGACAGCGCGGGCGGCCGGTTCGGCCCAGGCGATCGACCATGACCGGTGGCTGCCATGCCGCCGCCCCAGGGGCGGCTTTTCCAGGGCCGTGATGGTGCCCGGGGCCGGGCCCCCGAACCCCTGATGTCGGGCTTCGCCCGACCTGCGACGCTGCGGGGTCCCCTCGGCGCGAGCGTGCCCGTCGGCTCCCGTTGACCTCGCCGGAGAGGCTTCCCTAGACTGGAGTCAGCACGAGGGTCTGTGGGTCTCGGACCGAGCAGATCCACTCGAGCAGTCGTTATCGGTTCTGACAGTGTCGTTGTCAGCGCAATGTCGTTGTAGCGCGTTCTCTGTCCCTCCGTCCCGGCGGTTCGACCCGGCTCTCGCGCTGACGTCAACCCCTAGTCGGAGCCGACCCCTTGACGAGCACCACCGACGTTCGACCCGTGGAGACCGTGACCAGCCCGCAAAGCCCGACCACACCACAGGTCGCGGTCAACGACATCGGCTCGGCCGAGGACTTCCTCGCCGCCGTCGACAAGACGATCAAGTTTTTCAACGACGGTGACATCGTCGACGGCACCATCGTCAAGGTGGATCGCGACGAGGTGCTGCTGGACATCGGTTACAAGACCGAGGGTGTCATCCCGTCCCGTGAGCTATCGATCAAGCACGACGTTGACCCACACGAGGTCGTCTCGGTCGGTGACCACGTCGAGGCTCTCGTCCTCCAGAAGGAGGACAAAGAGGGCCGGCTGATCCTGTCCAAGAAGCGCGCCCAGTACGAGCGCGCCTGGGGCACGATCGAGAAGCTCAAGGAGGAGGACGGCGTCGTCACCGGCACCGTCATCGAGGTCGTCAAGGGCGGTCTGATCCTCGACATCGGGCTGCGCGGCTTCCTCCCCGCATCGCTGGTGGAGATGCGCCGCGTCCGTGACCTTCAGCCGTACGTCGGCCGTGAGCTCGAAGCCAAGATCATCGAGCTGGACAAGAACCGCAACAACGTGGTCCTGTCCCGCCGGGCGTGGCTGGAGCAGACGCAGAGCGAGGTCCGCTCCGAGTTCCTGTCGCAGCTGGCCAAGGGGCAGATCCGCAAGGGTGTCGTCAGCTCCATCGTCAACTTCGGCGCCTTCGTCGACCTCGGTGGGGTCGACGGTCTGGTGCACGTCTCCGAGCTGTCCTGGAAGCACATCGACCACCCGTCCGAGGTGGTCGAGGTCGGCCAGGAGGTCACCGTCGAGGTCCTCGACGTCGACCTGGACCGCGAGCGGGTCTCGCTGTCGCTGAAGGCGACGCAGGAGGACCCGTGGCGCCAGTTCGCCCGGACGCACGCCATCGGCCAGGTCGTTCCCGGCAAGGTCACCAAGCTCGTGCCGTTCGGCGCGTTCGTCCGTGTCGACGAGGGCATCGAGGGCCTGGTCCACATCTCCGAGCTGGCCGAGCGCCACGTGGAGATCCCGGAGCAGGTCGTCAACGTCGGCGACGAGATCCTCGTCAAGGTCATCGACATCGACCTCGACCGGCGCCGGATCAGCCTCTCGCTCAAGCAGGCGAACGAGGCCTCCGGGCTGGCGGGCGACGGCGAGACGTTCGACCCGAGCCAGTACGGCATGGAAGCCAAGTACGACGAGGCGGGCAACTACGTCTACCCCGAGGGCTTCGACTCCGAGACGGGCGAGTGGCTGCCGGGCTTCGAGGAGCAGCAGGCCGAGTGGGAGCGGCAGTACGCCGAGGCCCAGTCCCGCTTCGAGGCGCACCAGGCGCAGATCCGCGCCGCCCGCGAGGCCGAGGCCGCCGCGGTCGCGCCGAGCTCCTACACCTCAGAGTCGCAGCAGCCGGCTTCGGCGATCGACGAAGAGGCCCTGCGCCGCCTGCGGGAGCAGTTCGGCCGGGGATGATCTCTCTCTAGTCAGCCCCTGAAGACGCCCCCGCCGAAACCGGCGGGGGCGTTTTCGTCTGCCTCGGGCGCCGCGTGGCCTGCTGGCCTCTCGGCCCGGTTTGCTACTCGGCACCACTCCAGCTCAGCAGCCGCGCACCGATCACCGCGGTCTGGAGGACGTAACGATCCGCCGGGGCGGTGGGGTCGTGGTGGGTCAGCTGGTGGATACGAGCCAGGCGGTAAGTGAGGGCACGGACCGAGAGGTGCAGACGGCGGGCGGTGGCCAGCGCGACGGCACCGGTGGCGAAATAGGCGTCCAGGGTCTCCAGCAGCGGGCCGGGGCCACCGCGGGCGGCTCGTAGTGGGCCGAGGACGGTCTCCACCAGCTCGGAGAGCGGCTCCCGGTCACGTAGCAGCACCTTGTAGATGAGCAGGTCGTCGGTGTGCACGGCCTGGCCGGCGACGCCGAGCCTTCCGGCGAGCTCGACCGCGCTCGACGCCTCGGCGAACCCGATCCGCACGCCCGTCACGCCGGTGCGCACCCGGCTGACCCCGACCCGCCACCCGGGCACGTTCCCCAGCGCCGCGGTCAGGGCCGCCACCGCCCGCGGAGCCCCCGAGGCGGCACCGGCCCCGCCGGCCGGCAGGGGAGCGAACCGCGCGGCCGGCCCGTCGCCCGCGGATCTGGCCAGGCCGGGGCCGCCCGGCCCGGCGGCCCGGTCCACGCTGGCGCCGAGGTCGGCGGCGTCGCCGGTCGCCGCGTCGCCGGTCGCCGCGTCGCGCTCGGCTTCCTGCGGGACGACGCAGACGAGCAGGCCGCCCTTGGCGACGACCAGGGGCGGGGTCGCGCAGATGACGCCGAGTGCGGTGTCGACGGCGCGGCTCGTCCCGCGGCCGTCGACGAAGCGGCGGTCCCCGGCGGCGACCAGGACGAGGTGTGGCGCCTCCAGTCGCAGCCCGAACGCGAAGGCACGTTCCAGGACCAGGCCCGGGTCGGTGGCGGTGCCGGTGAGCAGGTCGTCGACGAGCTCGCGGCGCAGGGACTCCTCGGCCCTGGCACGGGCCGTCCGGGCCGCCTCGTAGCCCTCGCAGACGGCCGCGACGGCGTCGTCGCTCGCCCGCAGCACGGCCGCGGCGGCGGCCCGCGTCCGCTCGGCCGCACCCGGGGCCTCAGGCCCGGCCCGGCGCCGCGACCGGGCGGACCGGGGCGGCATGGGTCGGGCCGGGCCGCCGGGATCTCGGGTGCCCCAGTCCGCCGGGTCGTCGCCCGTCTGGTGCTGCGGCGCCGCGGCCTGTTCGGTGGCGGGCAGCGACGGCCAGGCCCGCCAGGTCGCGGAAAGGTACAGGTCGACGAGCGCGCGCAGGGCGGCGCCCGACTCGGCCGCCGCCTGGCCGAGCTCGCTGAAACGGGCGAGTTCGGCGACCGTGAGCCGGCGGCCGGTCTGAGCCGCCGAGGCGAGCGCAGGCAGGTAGTCGCCGAGCAGGCTGGCGGGCAGCCGGGCGTCCTGGGCGGCGAGCACCGCGGCGCGTGGCAGCCGGGTCAGGCTCGTCCCCGGCAGGCCCGCCGCCTCGCCGAGCTCGTCGTCGACTGGCATCCGCCACCCCCTCCCGCACGCGGGCCGCGCCCGGGCTGGCCGTGCGTCCGAAGTCTTCTTCTTGCCGAGTCTCGGCAATTTGAGGATAGCGAATCCCGCCAACATCGATGCGCTACTGCCGGGACCTGGAAGGGTCTCAGCGGGTGAACTAGATACAGGTCAGCGCGCCACCCGGCGTGGCCGGCCGGCACCCGTACCCCATCCGCCGACTACCCGGACTCACCTGGAGACAGCCGTGCACGTCCCCTTCTGGGCCTGGGCAGCCTTCGTCGCCGCCCTCGTCGCCCTCCTCGCCATCGACCTGCTCGCCCACCGGCGGGCCCACGTCATCAGGCTCCGCGAGGCGGCGCTATGGAGCGCGCTCTGGGTGAGCCTCGGCATCGGCTTCGCCTTCGTCATCTGGGCCTGGCAGGGGCCGGCCGCGGCCGGCGAGTACACGGCCGCCTGGCTGCTGGAGAAGAGTCTGTCGGTCGACAACCTCTTCGTGTTCGCCCTGATCTTCGGGTACTTCCGGGTGCCGCGGGAGTACCAGCACCGGGTGCTGTTCTACGGCGTGCTCGGCGCGCTGGTGCTGCGGTTCGCGTTCATCGCGGGCGGCATGGCGCTGCTGAACACCTTCCACTTCATCATCTACGTGTTCGGCGCGTTCCTGGTCTACACCGCGGTGAAGATGGTCCGGGACTCCGGCGTCGACGTGGACCCGGGCCAGAGCCGGGCGGTGAAACTGCTCCGCCGGGTCATGCCGGTCACCGACGAGTACCAGGGCCAGCGCTTCGTGCTGCGCCGGGCGGGCAAGCTCGTCGCTACGCCGCTGCTCGCCGTCCTGGTCGCGGTGGAGACCGCCGACGTGCTGTTCGCGTTCGACTCGGTGCCGGCGGCGCTCGGCGTCACCGACGAGACCTTCCTGGTCTACTCGGCGAACGCGTTGGCGATCCTGGGTCTGCGGTCGCTGTTCTTCCTGCTCTCTGGCGCGCTGGACCGGTTCCACCACCTCGGCACCGGCCTGGCGGTGATCCTCGCCTTCATCGGCGTGAAGATGCTGCTCACCGACGTCGTGCACATGCCAATCGCCGTCTCGCTCGGCGTCATCGGCGTGCTGCTGACGGCCTCGGTCATCTGGTCGCTGGTGACGCCTCCGCCGCCGGCCGACCCCGATGAGGAGGACCCGGGCGCCGCGCACCTGCCCCCCGTGGCCGCGGTGGGCGCGGTCACGGGGGGCGGCCAGGACGCCTCGATCCGGTCGGAGGACCCCACTGCGCCACGGGACGGCGACGTCCTGAGCGGCTCGTCGCGAGCCGACCGCTAGGAGACGCCGCCGGGACGAGACGACGACGAGGTCTCCCGCCCCGGCGTGGAACGCCCCTGGTGCCCGGCACACGACGTGTGCCGGGCACCAGGGCGTACGGGCACCCCGATCGCCGGGCCGGTGCCGACCGAACCGCGCGTCACCCAGGCTCGCCGGGTGCCGCCTCGGGCCGGTCCGCGCGCCGGCGAACCCGGGACCGGATGGCCTGGGCGGCCAGGCGCAGCGCGCCGACCACCAGCAGGAGCAGCAGCCCCTCGGTGGCGTGGCTGTCCAGCCAGGTGACCAGACCGCGGGCCCACGGCGCGACGGCGCGCGCCGCCAGCAGGTAGGTCGTCGTCGAGATGACCGTGCCCGGGATGAGGAAGCGCAGGAAGCGCCGCCAGGGGACGTCGCCGCCGCCCAGCGCCGCGTCGACGGCCGCGTTGGTGTTGATCAGGCAGAAGTACAGCAGGGCCCGCTCGGTCGAATGGCGTGAGAGGGCGCCGACGAGGCGCTGCCCGCCGGGACGCAACATCATCAGTGAGCGCAGGTTCGCCCTGGCGACGCCGAAGTAGCCGACGTCGACCAGCGCCCGCAGCGGCACCGCGATCAGCAACGTCGGCAGCACCGGAGCGGACCCGCCGACCAGGAGCAGGATCGAGGGCGTCGGCCGCAGCGCGACGAGCAGCAGCGGCGCGGTCGACGCCAGCCGGGTGGACAGCGCCAGCCCCAGCACCCCGCCGCCGATGAGCACCGCCAGCAGCGCGACCGGCCAGAGCCTGGCCGCCCACCGCGCCCCGCGCCAGCCCGCCCCGCGCCACCGCGCCCCGCGCGACCGCGACTCCGCTGGCTCCGGCTGTTCCTCCACTGGACCAGCATGCCCGCGGCGTCTCCTCTGCCCGGCGCGTAGGGCAGACTCGGCGGCGTGCTGACGGTGGGACTAACCGGTGGGATCGGGTCGGGTAAGAGCGCCGTGTCGGCCCGGCTGGCGGAGCACGGCGCGGTGGTCGTCGACGCGGACAAGCTCGCGAGAGAGGTGGTCGAGCCCGGCACCCCTGGGCTCGCGGCGGTCGCCGAGGCCTTCGGGCCGGGGGTCCTGCGCCCGGACGGCAGCCTGGACCGCGAGGCGCTCGGAAAGATCGTCTTCGTCGACCAGGCGGCGCGCAGACGGCTGGAGGGCATCACCCACCCGCTGATCCGGGACGAGACCGCCCGCCGGTTCGCCGCCCCGCCGCCCGACGCGATCATCGTGCACGACATCCCGCTCCTGGTCGAGGCCGGGATGGCGAAGGGTTACGACGTCGTGGTCGTCGTCGAGGCGCCGCGCGAGCTGCGGCTCGAGCGCCTGGCCGGCCGCGGGCTTCCCCGCGACCAGGCCGAGGCGAGGATGGCCAACCAGGCCGACGACGCAGCCCGGCGCGCCGTCGCCGACGTCCTGCTCGACAACGCGGGGACCCTCGCCGAGCTGCACGCCCAGGTCGACGCCCTGTGGCGTGACCTCGTCACCCGCCGCGATGCCCAGCTGTGACGTCCGGTCGTGACGCTCGGCCGTGACGTCCGGGGCGACGCCCGTCATGGGGTCCGGCGGTGACCGAAGGTCGTCCTCCGCATACGCGACGATCATGTATTTAGATTGGCTAAGGAAGTAGCGTCCGTATATGGCACGCGAATGGGACGCCACGACGTACGACAGCCTGCCCCTCCCGCACGAGCGGTGGGGGCGGCGGACACTCGCTCGGCTGGAGCTGAGCGGCACCGAGACCGTGCTCGACGCAGGTGCCGGTACCGGGCGGGACACGGTCGCGCTGCTGGAGGCGGTGCCGGATGGCCGGGTGATCGCGCTGGACGCGTCCGAGAAGATGCTGGCCGCGCTGCTCGCCCGGCTCGCCGACCGGCCGGACCTGCGAGACCGCCTGACGGTGCTGCGGGCCGACCTGACGACGCCGCTGCCGCTGTCCGAGCAGGTCGACGCGGTTTTCAGCGTCGCGACCTTTCACTGGGTCCCCGACCACGACGCGCTGTTCAAGAACCTTGCCGCAGTCCTGCGCCCAGGCGGTCAGTTGGTCTTCGACTGCGGCGGTCACGGCAACATCGCGGCCGTCGAGCGGGTGGTTGGTGAGCTCGTCCCCGACCGGCCGGTGGTGTGGCCCTTCGCGACCGCCGAGGAGACCGCGGACCGGCTCGGCGCGACCGGCTTCGTCGACGTCGAGACCTCGCTCGACCCGGACCCGACCCGGCTCGACGATCCCGACATCCTGCGTCGGTTCCTGGAGACGATCCTCCTGGGCTCCGACCTGGACCGGCTGCCCATCGACGAGCGGGCCGGGTTCGTCAACACCGTCGCCGAACGACTGCCCGAGCCGGTCATCGACTACGTCCGGCTGACCGGCACCGCCCGCCGCGCGGGCTGAGGCGGGCGCCAGGCTCGGCCCGGCGGATGTGGCGGCATTCGCGAGGTGCGTCCGGACAGGGTGTGTTCGGGCAGGACGTGTCCGGATGGCGTGTGTCCAGATGGAGATGGGTACCAAGTCTGGACAAGGTGCGCCGGAGGCGGAAAGGTCGGTCACGTTGCGCACCATCCGGGGGCTGGGCTGGCGCGGACGTGTCGGCCCAGCCCCGAGACCGCCACAAGGGAGCCGACGTGCACCTCGAGCCCCGCAGCATCGCACCCACCCGGCAGACGCCCTGCGCCCTCCCGCCGAACATCCTTGAGCGGATCATCCGCAACGGCACCGAGGAGCAACGCGACTGGGCGCTGAGCACCTTGTCGCTGGACACGACCAACCGGATGATCCGTGTCCACAACGCGCAGGTGGCCGCCGCGCTGCCGCGTCGCCGGCCGCGCCCGGTGCCCGCGTCGCCGTCCGCGCGTCGCACGATCGCCGACGCCCAGGGCGCCGAGACGCTGCCGGGCAAGACCATCCGCACCGAGGGGCAGGCGTCGGTCAGCGACGTCGCCGTGAACGAGGCCTACGACGGCCTCGGCGCCACGTTCGACTTCTACTCGACGGTCTTCCACCGCGACTCGATCGACGACGAGGGCCTGGCGCTGCTCGCGACGGTCCACTACGGCGACCACTACGACAACGCCTTCTGGAACGGCGAGCAGATGGTCTTCGGCGACGGCGACGGCGAGCTGTTCAACCGGTTCACGATCTCGCTCGACGTCATCGGCCACGAGCTCACACACGGTGTGACCGAGGACGAGGCAGGGCTCGCCTACCTGAACCAGGCGGGTGCGCTCAACGAGTCCGTCAGCGACGTTTTCGGGTCCCTGGTGAAGCAGTACAAGCTGGGCGAGAAGGCGGAGGACGCCGACTGGCTGATCGGAGAGGGCCTGCTCGCCCCCGGAGTGCAGGGTGTGGCGCTGCGCTCGATGAAGGCCCCGGGAACCGCGTTCGACGACCCGGTCCTGGGCAAGGACGACCAGCCGGCGAACATGTCCGGCTACGTCCGCACCACCTCGGACAACGGCGGCGTACATACCAACTCCGGTATCCCGAACAAGGCCTTCTACAACGCCGCGATCGCCTTCGGCGGCCATGCCTGGGAAAAGGCAGGCAAGATTTGGTATGAGACGCTGCGTTCGTCGCAGCTGCGTTCGAACGCCTCGTTCGTCTCGTTCGCGAACGTGACGGTCACCCAGGCCAGGGCGCTCTTCGACGCGGACGCGGTCAAGGTCGTCCAGAACGCCTGGCGCGCGGTCGGCGTCAAGATCTGACGGGCGTCCGGGTCCGCCGGGGCACGCGGAGGCCGGCGAGTTGCTGGGACCGGCACCCTCGCCGGGCCTCCGTGCGGCGGACCCGGGTGCTGCGCCGCCGCATGCCGGCGGGGAGGACAGCGGAGAGGACAATCGCCGTATGACTGGGGCCGAGCGGGTGCGCGTCGTGCTGGAACGGTCCGGCGGGTTCGCCGGCCGGACGATCCGGCGCGGCCTGGACACCGACGACCTGCCAGCCGCGGCGGCGGACCGCCTTCGCGCGCTCGTCGCCGGGCTTCCGGAGGCGCCCGCGCGGGCGATGGCCACCGCGCCCGACCGGTTCGCCTACACGGTCGAGGTCGACGGCGGTGACCGCCGCGGGCGGCACCACTTCGCCGAACCGGTTCCCGCGGAGGCCAAGGATCTGATCCAGTTACTCTCCCGGGCCCCGCTGCTGCCCGCTCCTCGCTAGCGGGCCGCGGCCCGGAGGTCACTTGGGGCGGGGGCCTACCTACCCGTTTGGCGATCGAGACCGTCAAGAAACGGCGCAGGGGCGGCGAGATCGGTTCTCGCGGAGATTCTTCTTTGGTATTCCGCGCGTTACCCGCGGCGTTTCCGGGGTGGGGACACGGGTATCCACTCGGCCTTACCGTCGAGCACGTCGGAGGCTGCCGTGTTCCAAATCCTGTGGATCGTGATCGGCGGGGCGATCGTCGGTCTGCTCGCCCGCGCGCTGATGCGCCGAGGAGGCGTTCCGCTGTGGGCGACCGTCGTCCTGGGTATTATTGGCGCCCTTATCGGTAATGTCATCGCGAGCGCAATCGGGGTGCGCCATACGGGCGGAATCGACTGGATCCGCCATATCCTTCAGATCGGCGTCGCCTGTGGCCTCGTCGCGCTGGCGTCCCCGTTCTTCCTGCGCAGGCGTACCGGTGGCGGTGGTGTCGGCGGCGGGCCGTCGATGTTCGGCGGCGCGGGCCGCCGCTCGCACACCCGCGACCGCTCGCACATCGACCTGCGATAGCCACCCGCCGGGTGCGACACCCCGGTTCTCCCCGTCCGCCGGCCGAGGGCGACACGCCTCGGCCGGCGGACGCATGCTCGCTGACGGCTGACGGCTGACGGGTGCCGGGCGGATCGGCTCGGGGCGAAAATGATTTGTCCGTCGTCGGGTGGTCCCGCATGCTGATCAGACGTGCGTACCTGAGCCGGGCAGGCTTCCCGGCGACGACAACCTTCTCGGTGCCGACAATCTCGTCGTGCCGACAATCCGCGGACGGATGGCCGAAATAGGCCGCTTACCGCAAGAAGCAGGAGCAACAGTCATGAGCCCCGTGGCGCGGCTCGGTGGTGGGCGTGCGCCGATCTGGATGTGGACTCGGCCTGAGAGCGTGGAGAGCGCCGCGCTGGACCAGCTTCGCGGGATTGCCTCGCTTCCCTACATCCATCACCACGTAGCCGTCATGCCGGACGTACACCTGGGCAAGGGGGCGACCGTCGGCTCGGTCGTGGCGATGCGGGACGCGGTCTCCCCGGCCGCGGTCGGCGTCGACATCGGCTGCGGGATGGCGGCGCTGCGGACGAACCTGACCGCCGCCGACCTGCCCGACGACCTCGGCGCGGTGCGGTCCGCCATCGAGGCGGCCATCCCGGTCGGGCACCGTCATCACGCCACCGTGTCCAGCAGGGTCCGGCGGAACGCCGACCTGTGGGACACCTTCCCGGAGCTGCACCCGAAGGTCTCCGGCCTGCTGGGCAGGGCGATGACGCAGCTCGGCACCCTGGGGTCGGGCAACCATTTCATCGAGCTGTGCCTCGATGCCGACGACGCCGTCTGGATGATGCTGCACTCCGGTTCCCGCAACATCGGCAAGGAGCTCGCCGACGCGCACATCGGGGTTGCCAAGGGCCTGGCGCACAACACCGGCCTGCCCGACCGGGACCTCGCGGTGTTCCTCGCTGGCACCCCGGAGATGATCGCCTACCGCCGAGACCTGCGCTGGGCGCAGGAGTACGCGTGGCGCAACCGGCAGACCATGCTCGCCCTGTACACCGACGCGCTGCGCGGCTTCTTCCCGGCGCTGCGGGTCCCGTGCCCACCAGCCGAGGGCCCGCACGCCGGCGACCCGGCCTTCGCGAACGTCAACTGCCACCACAACTACGTCGCGGAGGAGCATCACTACGGTGCTGACGTGCTGGTGACCCGCAAGGGTGCGATCTCGGCTCGGGCCGGCGAGTACGGCATCATCCCCGGCTCGATGGGTACCGGCTCGTACCTCGTTCGCGGCCTGGGTAACCCGGAGGCGTTCGCCTCCGCGCCGCACGGCGCCGGGCGGCGGATGAGCCGAACCAAGGCGCGCAAGACGTTCACGATCGACGACCTGCGCACCCAGACGGCCGGCGTCGAATGCCGCACCGACCCCGGGGTGATCGACGAGATCCCCGCCGCCTACAAGGACATCGACGAGGTCATCGGCTTCAGCGGCGACCTCGTCGAGGTGGTCGCGCGGCTGCGCGCCGTCCTCTGCGTCAAGGGCTGACCCCGGACGGGACCGCCGCGACCGTCGTCACCGTCAGGACCCCGTCATGGCCATGGCACGGCCAATGGACTGAGGACGTTCATCGGAACGGACCTTACGGTGGGTCCTGTTCGTTGGACAATACGTTTCGACACATGGCGGTCCCGGCTGGCCAGTGGCCACGCGTCACCGCGTGGCCACTGGCTCCTGGAAACAGGGGAGGACGTGCATGCCCGACGTCAGAGTGGTTTCGAACGACGACACCAACGACAACCCTGGCGACGCCAACGACAACGACCTCACACACCTCACGGCCCCTGCGGCACCGGCGGGCCTGTCCGGCCCCACCGAGCAGGCAGGCCCGGCGCAGTCCGCCTACCACAGCTTCGACGCCGAGCGGTTGGAGATCCAGACCGGCTCGATGCGCGTCGCCGCCACCTTCGAGCCGCCGATGCTGTCGATCGACGGTGACATAGATGTCTCGGTCCTGCCTGCGCTCGTCGGCACGCTCGCGAAGGTCGCCCACCACGGCCGCGGCGACGTCCGCGTCGACCTGGCGAGGCTGCGCCGCGTCGACGTCGGCGGCCTGCGGGCGTTGGTGGCGTCGGCGGGGAACCTGAACCGCGACGGGCGGCGGCTCGTGCTGCACGCGGTCGCGCCCTGGCTGCTCGGCCTCCTGATAATCACCGGCTGGGACGACGCGCCCGGCCTGCGCCTGCTTCCCGGGCCGGTGCCCACCGGATAGCCGGGCCGGCACCGCGCTCAGCCGACGAGTGCGGCGAGCGCCGCGCGCAGGGCGCTGGTGTGGGCGGCGACGTCGCCGTCGGTGGTGGCCGGGGACATCAGCGCCATCATGTGGAACGGGGTCATCAGCACGCCCCGGTTGAGCAGGGCCAGGTGCAGGTACGCGTCCAGGCGCTCGTCGAAGGCGGCCGAGGCCTCCGCGCCGTCGCGGGCGGGCCGGTCGCCATGGGGGCCGGCGCCGGCCATGTACTCGACCCGGCAGCCCAGGCGCACCGTGTGCCAGCCCAGCCCGGTCACGGCGAACAGCTCGGCGGCCTCCGTCTCGAAGCGGGCCGCGAGCCTCGTCATCCGGCTGAACGCCGCCGGGGTGAGCACCTCGGTGAGGGTCGCCCGCGCGGCGGCGAACGACACCGGGTTCGCGGCGAGCGTGCCGCCGATGCCGTTGACGTCCGTCAGCTGTGGGACGTCATGCTCCAGCACGCGAGCCGCCACGGCGGCTGTCATCCCGTAGGCGCCGATCGGGATCCCGCCCGCGATCGGCTTGCCGATCGTCAGGAGGTCGGGCCGGAGGCCGTGGGCGGCGGTGTAGCCGCCGGGTCCAGCGCAGATCGTGTGCGTCTCGTCGATGACGAGCAGTACCCCGTGCGCGTCGCACAGCTCGCGCAGCCCCGCGTGGAAGCCCTCGTCCGCGAGCACGATGCCGACGTTGGTCAGCGCGGGCTCCGTCAGCACACAGGCGACGTCGCCGTGGGCGAGCTCGCGGGCCGCCGCCGCCAGGTCGTTGAACTGGACGACCCGGGTCGTGCTGGCCGGGTCGACCTGCGGCCCGAGGCTGCCCGGCCGGGGGACGACGGCGCCGCGCTCGTCCAGCGTCGCCGCGGTCTCGTCGACGGTGCCGTGGTAGCAGTGGTCGAAGACCAGCACCTTCGGGCGGCCGGTGATCTCGCGGGCGAGCCGGAGCACGAACCGGTTGGCGTCGGTCGCGGTTAGGGTGAACTGCCACAGCGGCAGGCCGAACCGGTCGCGCAGCAGTTCGGAGACGACGGCCGCGTCGGGCGAGGGGAGCATCGTGGTGATCGCCGAAGCCGCCTGCGCGGCGACCGCCGCGACGGTCGGGGCCGGGCAATGGCCGGCCATCGCTCCGGTGTCGCCGAGGCAGAAATCGACGTAGTCGTGCCCGTCGACGTCGGTGAGCCGGCTCCCGGACGCGGACGCGACCACCACCGGATAACTGCCCGGCCAGCGGGTCATCCAGTTCATCGGGACGCCGTCGAGCTGCGAGCCGCGGGCCCGCTCGTACGCCGCGCCGGCGGCCGGATGGGTCTCGACGAACCGAGCGGTCTCGGCCGCGAGCAGCCTTTCCAGCCTTTCCAGCTCAATGACCGACATAGGCGCTCAGTCTACGAACAGTCGCCCGGCACAGGCAGTACGGCGGCCGGGCCCGAAGGTGCGCCCCCGCTCTGTCAGCTACCCGGCATCGCGATGTTCAGGGGGGCTGACTCCGCCTAGCTTCGCACCATCGTGCTGTCTGGGGGAGGACCGGGATGAAGCGAACGATAGCGACACCGTTGCTGGCGACCGTGGCGACTGGACTGCTGTTCGCCGGTGGCTGCGGGGGTTCCTCGGGGTCTCCGGGGGACACGTCCATCCCAGGCGCGCCGAGCACCGCGACGACAGCCGAGCCGATAGCGACCGCTCCCGCCGGGGACGCGCCCGCGACGTCGTTGCCACCGGGTGCCCAGCAGGGCCTGTTCGACCTCAACGACGACGGCACCCTCGACCCCACCTGCGGCACCCAGGACTTCGGCGGCGGGCTGGTGCTGCGCATCCCCTGCGGGGACTTCAGCGGGTACGCCCACACCCCGGAGGACGGGACCACGCTGGTGCCGGACTCGCTCTACCGGCTGCCCGGGCCCGACACCGTCGACCTCACCGGCATCTCGGGCGGGAATCTCGCCGCGCAGGACGAGGCGGGCCGCGAGGTCTTCATCCTGATCTTCAACAGTGACGGCCTGTTCGAGACCGGCAGCGACGCCATCAACAGCACCGACACCATGGACGCGACCATCAGGTTGATCAACACGCACTACGCCGGCGGCGACATCCAGGTCCGCGGCCACGCCGACGCGACCGGCTCGGCGAGTGTCAACCAGCCACTGTCGGAGCGCCGGGCGGCCACCGTCCAGCGCTACCTCACCGACCACGGGGTCCAGGCCGCCTCGGTCACGTCCATCGGGTTCGGCAGCGCGCACCCGCTGGTCCTGGAGACCAACCCGGACGGCTCCGCCAACCCCACGGGCCAGCACTTCAACCGCCGCGTCGAACTCGTCGTCCGCCTCCCCAAGAAGTAGTGCCCGGGCAGTCCGCTGACACCGCGCCACCGGGACCGCGCCGTCACCAGCCCCTGCTGCGCCATTCGGCGAGGTGGGGGCGCTCGCGGCCGAGGGTGCTGTCCTTGCCGTGGCCCGGGTAGATCCAGGTGGTGTCCGGCAGCGGGCCGAAGACCTTGGCCTCGAGGCCGTCCATCAGGGACGTGAAGGCGGCCGCGTCGCCCCGCGTGTTCCCCGGTCCGCCAGGGAAGAGGCAGTCGCCCGTGAACAGGTGCGGGGCGGACGGCTCGGCGTCGTGGAGCAGGGCGATCGAGCCGGGGGTGTGGCCGACCAGGTGGATCGCGCGCAGGGTGACCTCGCCGACCTGGATCTCCTCGCCGTCGCGCAGCAGCGTCACGGTGGCCACCGGGATCGCGGGCGCGTCGTCCGGGTGCGCGACGGTGGTCGCGCCGGTGGCCGCGACGATGTCGGAGAGTGCCTGGACGTGGTCGGCGTGGCGGTGCGTGGTGACCACGGTGGCCAGGCCCTCGTCGCCGATCACGCGCAGCAGGGTGTCCGCCTCGTTGGCCGCGTCGATGAGCAGCTGCTCGCCGGTGGCGGCGCAGCGCAGCAGGTAGCAGTTGTTGTCGAACGGGCCGACCGCGACCTTGGTGATCGTCAGGTCGGGCAGCTCCCGGACGTCCGCCGGCCCGCCCACCGTGACGTCGCCCGTGTACCCGCGCACGCTCATAGCTCCTCCTGCACTGCCACCGGCGGCCACTCGGCCGCGCGCCCGACGTCTCCGGCGCCACCATTCTCCCCGAGCACCCGCTGAGGACCGGCCGGGCACGGCTGGAAGGCACCCGGCGGGGGCTCACCAGCCAGCGGCGGCCGGGTTCGCGGGCGGGCCGGCGGGGCGCGGCCCGCCGGGGCGTGGCCGGACGCTGTCGAGACCGGCGAGCGCCATCCGGGTCCTGATCGGGACCGCGTGCCAGCGCGACCGGGCGGCGGGCTCCCACCAGGGCAGCGCGACCGCCTGGATCAGGCCGGCGAGGATCCACCCGGCCCTGGCGGCGTCGGGCCACCGGCCAAGGACCGCCTTGCGGGCCGCCAGCAGGGCGAGCTGGGCCGCGTGCACGGCCAGCCAGCCCCGGCCTATGGTCGCGCGGTGGCGGACGGCGTAGGCGACGGCGGCCCGGCCGAGCTCGCGCTGGAGCTCCGCGTCCCGGCCGGCGGTGCCACCGCCGGTGTGCAGCACCGGCCAGGCGTCGTCGCACCAGTCGATCCGCCCGTCGGCGGCGAGCAACCGGGCGAACAGGTCCGTCTCCTCGTAGTAGAGCCAGAAGGACGGGTCGAAACCGCCGATCCGCAGGAACGCCGACGTGCGGATCGCGAAGAACGCCCCGACCGGGTACCGCAACGCCGGCCAGCGCGCCACCGCGGCGGTCTCGCCGCGCAGCGCGGTGAAGGCGCTGGTGCCGGTGGTCGGCAGCACCGCGGTCGACCGCCCCGGCCCGCCGTCATGCGCGCGGATCGAGAACCCGAGGGCGTCGACGTCGGCGGCCGCCTGCGCGAGCAGTTTCGGCAGCATCTCCTGGGTGTCGGCGGGAATGGCGACATCGCTGTTGACGACCAGCAGCCAGTCCGGAAGGCCGCCGGGCGCGTCTACCTCCGGGGCGGCCGTCAGGGCTCGTTTGACCGCGAGATTCACCGCAGCGCCATAGCCGATGTTGCCGTGCCCCGTGTAAACGCGTACGCCGTCGGGCACGGCGCCGTGCGGCCTGCCGAGCTTGTTCTCGACCAATGCGACCCGGCAGCTCGCCATGCCGGCGAGCGCGCCGAGCAGTCTGTTCAGGTGGGGTGAGCCGCCGTAGGAGACGACGACCGCGAGCAGGCTGTGCAATATTCCGCCCTCCTGGGCGCGGGCCAGCCGCTCTTCGTCGTGATTTCGGCGACCAGCGTGCTTGATGACCGGTCTCACCGTAACCACCTCGGCGAGGCAGGCCCGGAAATTCTTTCCGGCGAGTCGGGGAAACAGCATGACCCTGGTCACGTCATACCAACTCGCTATCTCCCTGAATTTTCGTTCCGACCAGATGAAACATAGACAGCATACGGATCCGAATCGTTGCTGGAAGGACGAAAAGGCGTGTTGTGTCCGCCTTGTAATCGTCGCTCCGATACAGGGATGGCCGGTCGCGAGCGGTGCGGTGCGGGGGGCGGGAGGCCGCCGGGGACGGCGCCGCCGCGCGGAGGCCGCAGGTGGCGGACGGCGACCTCGCCCCACCAACCCACCAGCGCGCCCGACCCGGCCCGGCGGTCCGGCCCGCTGGGCCGCCGCCGGGGGTGGCCCCGATGTGGCCCCTCCGCGGGCACCGCATCCCGGGTCGCTAGTATCGAACGGACGTTCGGGAAGGCGTCCCGCGTCCGAGAAGTGTCGTATCCCATCCGTACGCTGGGAGTGCCTTTGTTCGGGCCCGGGTTGTCCGTATCGGGTTGAGCGCAGGGCAAGGAGCGTCGCCGGGCCGGGACCGCGGGTCAGGGCCCGCGGTCGGCGCTCCGGGTGCCGAAGTGCTGTCCCGTGGTCCCACGAACGCGATGCCAGGTCTGGCGCGGGTGGGGCCGACGAAGCCGAGAAGACGTGAGGAACGCGGATGACGGACCGTCTCGTCGTGCGGGGTGCGCGCGAACACAACCTGCGCGACGTCGACCTCGATCTCCCCCGCGACGGGCTGATCGTCTTCACCGGGCTGTCCGGCTCGGGGAAGTCCAGCCTGGCGTTCGACACGATCTTCGCCGAGGGGCAGCGACGCTACGTCGAGTCGCTGTCGGCCTATGCCCGCCAGTTCCTCGGGCAGATGGACAAGCCGGACGTCGACTTCATCGAGGGCCTGTCGCCGGCGGTCTCGATCGACCAGAAGTCGACCAACCGCAACCCACGCTCGACGGTCGGCACCATCACCGAGGTCTACGACTACCTGCGGCTGCTGTTCGCCAGGGCCGGCCGCCCGCACTGCCCGAAGTGCGGCCGGCCGATCGCGCGGCAGACCCCGCAGCAGATCGTCGACCGGCTGATGGAGCTCCCCGAGGGCACTCGTTTCCAGGTGCTGGCCCCGGTGATCCGCGGGCGCAAGGGCGAGTACGTCGACCTGTTCGCCGAGCTGCAGGGCTCCGGCTTCGCCCGTGCCCGGGTGGACGGCACGGTCGTCCCGCTGACCGACCCGCCGAAGCTGGAGAAGCAGAAGAAACACACGATCGAGGTCGTCGTCGACCGGCTCGCGATCAAGGAGACCGCCAAGCGCCGGCTCACCGACTCGGTCGAGACCGCGCTGCGCCTCGGCAACGGCCTGGTACTGCTCGACTTCGTCGACCGCGACCCGCACGACGAGGACCGCGAGCGGATGTACTCCGAGCACCTCGCCTGCCTCTACGACGACCTGTCGTTCGAGGAGCTCGAGCCTCGCTCGTTCTCGTTCAACACCCCCTACGGCGCCTGCCCCGAATGCACCGGCCTCGGCACCCGCAAGGAGGTCGACCCGGAGCTCGTCGTCACCGACCCGACGCTGTCGCTCGCCGGGGGTGCGATCGGCCCCTGGTCCGGCGGGCACAACAAGGAGTACTTCGAGCGGCTGCTGTCCGCGCTGGCCGAGGACCTGCACTTCTCGATGGACACCCCGTGGGAGGCACTGCCCGACCGCGCCCGCAAGGCGGTGCTGCACGGCAGCGGCGACACCGAGATCCACGTCGGGTACACCAACCGCTACGGCCGCAAGCGCTCGTACTACACGAGCTTCGAGGGCGTCATCCCGTTCCTGGAGCGCCGCCTGCGCGAGGCCGAGTCGGACACGAGCCGCGAGCGCTACGAGGGCTACATGCGCGACGTGCCGTGCCCGTCGTGCCGGGGCGCCCGGCTCAAGCCGGAGTCGCTCGCCGTGACGGTGGGCGGCCGTTCGATCGCCGAGGTCTCGGCGATGTCGATCGGCGACTGCGCCGGCTTCCTCGGGGACCTCGACCTGACGGAGCGGGAGCTCTCGATCGCCGGCCGGGTGCTCAAGGAGGTCGACGCGCGGCTCGCGTTCCTGCTCGACGTCGGCCTCGACTACCTCTCCCTCGACCGTTCCGCCGGCACCCTCGCCGGCGGCGAGGCGCAGCGGATCCGGCTGGCGACGCAGATCGGCTCCGGCCTCGTCGGCGTGCTCTACGTCCT
Organism: Pseudofrankia saprophytica; assembly: GCF_000235425.2. Lineage (NCBI taxonomy): Bacteria > Bacillati > Actinomycetota > Actinomycetes > Frankiales > Frankiaceae > Pseudofrankia > Pseudofrankia saprophytica. The sequence goes on along the minus strand of NZ_KI912267.1, from coordinate 554,190 downwards.
CGACGAGCCGTCGATCGGCCTGCACCAGCGCGACAACCGCCGGCTCATCAAGACGTTGGTGCGGCTGCGTGACCTGGGCAACACGCTGATCGTCGTCGAGCACGACGAGGACACGATCCTCGCCTCCGACTGGGTCGTCGACATCGGCCCGGGCGCCGGCGAGCACGGCGGCCGGGTCGTCGTCTCCGGGCCCGTCTCCGAGCTGCTCACCAGCGAGGAGTCGCTGACCGGCGCGTACCTGTCCGGCCGGCGGTCCATCCCCGTCCCGGCGGTGCGCCGCCCGCCGACGAAGAGCCGGACGCTCACCGTCCACGGCGCCCGCGAGCACAACCTGCGCGACGTCACGGTCTCGTTCCCGCTCGGCTGCCTGGTCGCCGTCACCGGCGTCTCCGGGTCCGGCAAGTCGACCCTGGTGAACGACATCCTGGCCGCGGTGCTGGCGAACAAGCTCAACGGCGCTCGCGAGGTCCCCGGCCGGCACCGCACCGTCTCCGGCCTCGACCACCTCGACAAGGCCGTCCGCGTCGACCAGTCACCGATCGGGCGGACCCCGCGCTCCAACCCGGCGACCTACACCGGCGTGTTCGACCACATCCGGCGGCTGTTCGCCGAGACCACCGAGGCGAAGGTGCGCGGCTACCTGCCCGGCCGGTTCTCGTTCAACGTCAAGGGCGGCCGCTGCGAGGCGTGCTCCGGCGACGGCACGATCAAGATCGAGATGAACTTCCTTCCGGACGTGTACGTCCCCTGCGAGGTGTGCGCCGGCGCCCGGTACAACCGGGAGACCCTCGAGGTCCACTACAAGGGCAGGAACATCGCCGAGGTGCTCGACATGCCGATCGAGGAGGCGGCCGAGTTCTTCGCCGCCGTCCCGCCGATCGCCCGCCACCTGCGCACCCTCAACGACGTGGGCCTCGGCTACGTCCGGCTCGGCCAGTCCGCGCCCACGCTGTCCGGCGGCGAGGCGCAGCGGGTCAAGCTCGCCTCCGAGCTGCAGCGCCGCTCCACCGGGCGCACCGTCTACGTCCTCGACGAGCCGACCACCGGCCTGCACTTCGAGGACATCCGCAAGCTGCTCGGCGTGCTCGGCCGCCTCGTCGACGCCGGCAACACCGTCATCGTCATCGAGCACAACCTCGACGTCATCAAGACGGCGGACTGGCTGGTCGACATGGGCCCCGAGGGTGGCACCGGCGGCGGCCGGGTCGTCGCCGAGGGCACCCCGGAGGCGGTGGCCGCGAACCCGGCCAGCCACACCGGCGTCTTCCTCCGCGAGATCTTCTCCGGCCGCGCCGAGAAGTCAGCGACCGCCGACGCCTCCCAGCTCACCTCGGTCATCGGAGCCACCAGCGCCGCCTGACGTTTCGCGACGCCGGGGCCGCGCGGCTCGGCGGCCACGGCGTCCGCCGCGCGAACACCCGCGCGGCGGGGTTGATCGTGTCGCCGGCTAGGGTTGCCCGGGAGCGAAGGCGTGGCACCCGGTAACCTGCCCGGCGCCGAACCGAACGAGACGGAAGGCTGAGGCTGGTGTCCACTGCGGTCGTTGTACTCGTGCTCGACGGCGCCATCGAGCACCGCGTCGACATCTCCAGCCTGGTCGACGCCACCACGCCGTGGGAGGCGCGGCTCGCCACGCTGATGCGGGAGATGCAGGGCTGGCTGACCCGCGGCGAGGTGACGGCACTCCCGCTGGACGGCGGCGGCCAGGTGCTGGTCGCCTGGCGATCGATCAAGACCGTCGAGATCCGGCAGTAGCTGGCGGCGCGGCCATTGGGTGACGTGGCCGGTGGGGTGACGTGGGTGTCCCGTGCTTGGACGGGCGAGAAGGTGGCACCCTGACGGTGTGAGCCGGGACGAGCCGAAGGGACGACAGCGGACGGTGCCGACACATCAGCCGGCCGACCCCGGGCCGCTCGCGGTCGCGCTCACCGAGGACGAGGCCGTCGCCGCCGCGGTGGCGCTGGTCGCGCTGGCACCCGGCCCGGCGAGCGACGCCGCGCGGGAGGCACTGCACAAGGTCCTCACGGCGCTCGGCCCGGCGGGCCATGACAGGGTCACGGAGCTCGCGGCCCGGATGTGGGCCCGGCCGGACGGGCTGCCGCGCATACCGGCCACCCCGGTCATCGAGGACGCCATGCGTGACGGTGTCGCCGTCAGCATCGACTACGTCGACGCGGCCGGGAGGTCCAGCCACCGGCGGGTCGAACCGCACGCCTTCGCCTACGCCCGCGGCAACTGGTACCTGATGGCGTGGTGCCTGGACAAGGACGCGCCGCGCTGGTTCCGCTGGGACCGCGTCGAGCGCGCCGAACTCACCACCACGCCCATCCAGCCCCGCGTGGCCTTCTCCGTCTATCCCGCCCCGAGCCCCCGCGCCTGAAGGGCCGGCCGCGCCGTCAGCGGCCCGGGTGCTGGTTGGGACGGCCGAGGCCGGAGGGGATCACGGCGCGGCCGCGCGCCGGGGCCGTCTCGATCGCGCGGCGGATCTCCGCGGGGCCGACCGTTCCGACCACCCGGGGATGTCCCCGCTCGTCGCGCTGCTCCTCGTCGAGGACGAGGACGCAGCCGGCGGCGGGCCGGCTGGCGAGCCGGGGGACGACGACCGTGAGCGGTTCGTCCGGCCGGGCCGTCGGGACCGAGGACAGCGGGATCGTCACCCGGCTCACCTTGGCGAGGTCGCGGTCGTCGAGCGGCACGGAGGCCAGGTCACGCACCAGGGCGGCGCCGGCCAGCGACTCGTCGAAGTCGTGCACCGTGAACACGGTCGACATCGGCCTCCCCGGCGCCGCGGCGGAACGCAGCGCCTCGTCCACGGTCTGCCAGGCCGGCAGCCGGGGCGGCGGCGGGAGCATCACGTCCCGGACGAACACACCCTCGAGCGCGGTACCGGCGCGCTGGCGCGCCTGCGCCAGTCGGGAGGTGCCCAGCGCCATCCAGCCGAGCAGCACCGCCCACAGCCCGATCAGCCCGACGAGGAAGCAGGCGACGACCCCCGCGGCGATCATCGCCCAGCCGATGGCCACGCCGGTCCGCGCGACGACCGCCTCGGCCCGGCGGGGATCTCCGGTGCGGCGCAGCACGGACGCGGCCAGGATCCGCCCGCCCGGGGTCCGTGGCGACGGCAGCAGGTCGACCAGGGTGATGAGCAGTGTGAACGTCCCCACCCAGAGCGCGACCTGCCCGGCCAGCGCGAGCGTCCCGCCGGGCGCGAGCGCGCCGAGCGTCACGAAGACCGCGCCGCACAGGCCAGTCGCCAGCAGGCCCGCGCGGGCGATGGCCGCGTCCACCCGCGGGTCGAGCCCGCCCGGCCAGGACCGGCCCTGGCCGGCCGAGTCGGGAGGCTGCTCCGGCTCGGCCGGCCGCCGCGCGCCGCCGGCGGGCTCGGCCGGGTAGGGCTCCGTGGGAACACCCCAGACGATCTCGTCGCCGGGGCGCCTCCAGCCACCCGGCTCACCCGGTCCACCCGGCCCGCCCGGCCGGGCGAGCACGAGCCGGCTGCCGAACGCCCCGAGCACGATCGCGTGCACCTCGAGGCCGGCCCGGCGGGCCGCGACGGCCCGCAGCAGGTCGGCGACGACCAGGATCGCCAGCAGCAGGAGGGCACCGAGCAGGCCGGCACTGACGTACGCGGATCCCGTCCGGCTCGGGACGGTGACCGGCAGCGTTAGCCAACCGAGCAGCGCGGTGATGACCGCTACCGAGACAATCAGCCCCGGACGCACGATGATCCGGGGGATCCGCCTGCCCCGGTCCGCGTCATGGGTGGTCATTGCGCTCGTGGCTCCTTCCGAGGTTGCCCCGCGCGGTGATGCCGGCCTACGCGGTCGCCCTTCGCTCACTCAACGTCTGTCGTGCCCCTCGCCCTCCCACCCGAACCGGCGATCTCGCTACCAGCGTGGGCATTTTGCCGGTCTGCGCCGGACCCGCCCGGGCAGGGCCCACCCGCTCGGCACGGGCACATCCGCCCGCGAGGGCGTGTCGGCTCGTCCTGGGAACTGTCGGAGCCGTGTGGTGTTCTAAAGGGCATGAGCACGACGTTCGAACGCCCGACTCTGAGCGTGGAGCGCTCCAGCGCGCCCTTCACGGTCGTCTCCGACTACCAGCCGTCCGGTGACCAGCCAGCGGCGATCAAGGAGCTGGCACGGCGCATCAGGGCCGACGAGAAGAACATCGTGCTGCTCGGCGCCACCGGTACCGGCAAGTCCGCGACGACGGCCTGGCTCATCGAGGAGCTACAGCGTCCGACGCTGGTGATGGCACCGAACAAGACCCTCGCGGCCCAGCTGGCCAACGAGTTCCGTGAGCTGCTGCCGAACAACGCCGTCGAGTACTTCGTCTCGTACTACGACTACTACCAGCCCGAGGCGTACATCGCGCAGACCGACACCTACATCGAGAAGGACTCCTCGATCAACGAGGAGGTCGAGCGGCTGCGCCACTCCGCGACGATGAGCCTGCTCACCCGGCGGGACACGATCGTCGTCGCCTCCGTGAGCTGCATCTACGGCCTCGGCACGCCGCAGGAGTACATCGACCGGATGGTCCGTCTCACCGTCGGCGAGGAGATCGACCGCGACATCCTGCTGCGCCGGCTGGTCGACGTCCAGTACGCCCGCAACGACCTGGCTTTCACCCGCGGCACGTTCCGGGTCCGCGGCGACACGGTCGAGGTGTTCCCCGTCTACGAGGAGCTGGCGGTACGCATCGAGCTCTTCGGCGACGAGATCGAACGGCTCTCGTACCTGCACCCGCTGACCGGCGAGATCGTCCGCGAGGTGCAGCAGGTGCACGTCTTCCCGGCGACCCACTACGTGGCGGGCCCCGAGCGGATGGAACGGGCGATCACCGGCATCGAGGAGGAGCTGGCCGCCCGGCTGGAGACGCTGGAGGGGCAGGGCAAGCTGCTGGAGGCGCAGCGGCTGCGGATGCGGACCACCTACGACATCGAGATGATGCGCCAGGTCGGGTTCTGCTCCGGCATCGAGAACTACTCGCGCCACATCGACGGCCGCGCCGCCGGCACCGCGCCGCACACGCTGCTCGACTACTTCCCCGACGACTTCCTGCTGGTCATCGACGAGTCGCACAACACGGTGCCGCAGATCGGTGGCATGTACGAGGGCGACATGTCCCGGAAGCGCAACCTGGTCGACCACGGCTTCCGGCTGCCGTCGGCGATGGACAACCGGCCGCTGCGCTGGGAGGAGTTCCTGGAGCGCATCGGCCAGACCGTCTACCTGTCGGCGACACCCGGCCCGTACGAGCTGAGGGTCGCGGACGGCGTCGTCGAGCAGATCATCCGGCCGACCGGGCTGATCGACCCGGAGATCATCCTCAAGCCGACGAAGGGCCAGATCGACGACCTCGTCCACGAGATCCGGCAGCGGGCGGAGCGCGACGAGCGGATCCTGGTCACCACGCTCACCAAGAAGATGTCCGAGGACCTCACCGACTACCTGCTGGAGCTAGGCATCCGGGTGCGTTACCTGCACAGCGAGGTGGACACCCTGCGCCGGGTGGAGCTGCTCACCGAGCTGCGCCGCGGCGACTACGACGTGCTGGTCGGCATCAACCTGCTGCGCGAGGGCCTCGACCTGCCCGAGGTGTCGCTGGTCTCGATCCTGGACGCCGACAAGGAGGGCTTCCTGCGCTCCGAGCGGTCGCTGATCCAGACGATCGGCCGCGCGGCCCGCAACGTCGCCGGCCAGGTGCACATGTACGCCGACAAGATCACCCCGTCGATGCGTACGGCCATCGAGGAGACGAACCGCCGCCGCGCCCTGCAGGTCGCCTACAACGAGAAGAACGGCGTCGATCCTCAGCCGCTGCGCAAGAAGGTCATGGACATCCTCGACGACATGGTCCGGGAGAACGCCGACGGGGAGCTGTACGGCGGCGGCCGGGCACAGTCCCGTGGCAAGGCGCCGGTGCCCGGGATGAAGTCACGCGGCGGCAGGCAGGACGCCGTCGGCCGCTACGCCGCGGAGCTCGCCGGGATGCCCCGCCACGATCTGGCGAACCTGATCCGCCAGCTGGACGACCAGATGCACGAGGCGGCCAAGGAGCTCCAGTTCGAGCTCGCCGCCCGCCTGCGCGACGAGATCGGCGAGCTCAAGAAGGAGCTCCGCGGCATGACCGCCGCCGGCGTCGACTGACCGGCCGGCGGTGACGCGAGCCTGGCCGGCGTGGAAACGCGCCGGCCAGGCTCGCGCGCGGATCAGCTGATCCTGATGGTGGGCAGGAGCTTCGCGACCTCCGAGGGGATGCCGCCGTCGAGGATGCGGAAGGGTATCCCCGGCAGGTACCAGCTGCGCGGGTGGAAGACGTACCCGTCATCGACGCAGTGGGCGGTCCACTTGTCGTACGCGCCGACCTGGCTGGCCACGTTCCAGGGGCCCTGCTCGACCGGCGCCGCCGGGTCCGGACGGGTGTCGCCGGGGGACCCGGGCGCGACCGCCGATCCGCCGGACGCGCCGTTCGGCCTCGCGCAGCCCTGGCTGTCGGGGCCGGAGTTCCAGCCCTCGTCCTGATGAGCCTCGAACGGCTGTCCCGCGTGCCCTGCGACGCTGCCAGCCTCGATCAGGATGCCTGGGCAGGCGAGGTTGTACATCCTCCGGTCGAGCTGGCCGGGCACCAGGCACGCCCAGCGGTCCCGTGGCGCCCCGGGGCCACCGGAAAGGTCGGCGCCCTGGGAGAAGACCGTCCAGCCCTTGGGCGGGATCAGCGAGACGCCACCCTGGAAGGTCATCCGGCGGGACTCGTCGGGACCGATCCTGATGCTGCGGAGCAGGTCTTCGTCGGCCTGCGGATGTCCCAGGTAGTCGAGGACGCGGAACGGGACCTCGGCCAGGTACCAGCTGCGCGGGTGAAAGACGAACCCGTTGTCGCAGTGGGCGTTCCACTGGTCGGTGGCGAAGGACCGGCCGTTCACGACCTCGTAGTCCTGGTCGCCCTGGTCGACCAGGGAGGGGCTGTCGGGCTCGAGCCCGCCGGGCCAGACCTCGTTGACCATCCCGTTCGCCCCGTCGGCGGGCGGCGTCGGGCAGGGCGCCTGGCCCGTACCGGGGTACCAGCCCATGTGTTGGTGCGGCTGGAACGGCTGCCCCTCCTCGCCCACGACGGTCCCGGACTCGACGAGGATCCCGCCGTCGCACGTCCAGTCCATCCGCGTCTCGGTCGGCGGCGGCACGAGGCAGATCCACATGTCGCGCGCGGAGCTCCCCGCATAGCTGACCGTCCAGCCGGCCGGCGGCACCAGCGACACCCCGCCGAACAGGTGCAGCCGGCGGGACTCGTCCGGAGTCGGTGCGGGCGACCTGGCCGGGACGACCGTAGCCGCACCGGAGTCACGGCCCAGGCCCAGCCCGAACACCACCGCGACGGCGGCGACCGCGACCGCGGTCACGCCGGCGACCACCGCCGTGCGGACCTGCCGGTGATGGCGCGCGTCGGCCCGCCGCGCCAGGTCCTCGGCGCGGTGCGGGTTGTCGGGCATGTCGGTGGCGGCGGCCCGCAGCAGCCTCGTGAGGTCGTTCGTCTCGTTCATCGAGCCTCTCCGCTCCGCGGGTGGGCGTCCAGGGACGGGCGTGTGCCGAAGGCTGGTGGGTGGGCCGCCGAGGCCAGGCCCGGAGACTCGGCCAACAGGGCACGCAGGCGGCTCAGCCCGTGGAAGGTGAGGCTGCGGACCGTGCCTGGTTTGCAGCGGAGCAACCGCGCCGTCTCGGCGTCGGAGAGGTCCTCGTAGTGGCGCAGCACGACCGCGGCGCGCTGCCGCGCGGGCAGCCGCCGCAGCGCCGCGACCAGGCGCGACCGCTCGTCGGCCGCGTCGGTCGGGTCGGCTCCCGGCAGGTCCGGCAGCGTCGCCACCGGGCGCTCGCCCGACGACCGGCGCCGCCACCAGGAGCACGAGAGGTTGACCATCGTCCGGCGGGTGTAGGCCTCCCAGCGGTCCGGGTCGACCTTTCCGCGCCGCAGCCAGACCGCGAGCAGCGCGCTCTGGACGAGGTCCTCGGCGCGGCCCGCGTCGCCGGTCAGCAGGTAGGCGGTCCGACCGAGCGCCTGGCCGCGGTTGCGCACGAACTCGGTGAAGTCGTCATCCACAAGTCGGTCCTTCGTGCCTGCCCGGCCTCACGTGGGCCGGTGGTGCAGTGAGGACGAGATGACGCCACCCCGACGTTCGGAATTGTCGGGAAGCCGACAAACAGCGCCCGAGCCGGTCCGTTAGCCGGCGGACAGCACGGCGAGGGCGGACGTGACGAGATGGCGCATCAGGCCGGGGCGGGTGCCGCGGTAGCGGGCCAGGAACTCGGCGGGCGGCAGGAGGACGCGGCCCGCCGACTCATGACCGTCCGCCCAGGGGAGCAGGTGGCGGACCCGGGCGACGTAAATGATCATATAGGTCAGGTCGTCCGGGCCGAAGTGGTCCGACTCGATGACTTCGACCAGCGCCAGGTCGCCCAGCTCGGCCCGGATCTCCTCCCGGGTCTCCCGGCGGGCCGTCTCCTCGGGGGAGGAGTCGCGCCACTGGACGTGGCCGCCGGGCAGGTCGAGCCCGCGCGCGAGATCCGCGAGCACCAGCCGGCCGTCGTCGGCCACCGCGACCACCGACGCACTCGTCACCGCGTCGAACGCGGGCCGGGCCGCCGGCCCGAGACAGGTCAGTCGCGACGGGCCGCGCGCCGACCGTGACCGCGACGTGGGCCGCCGGTCCTCGTCCGCCGCCGGACCGCCCGCGGTCGTCACGAGAACGGCGCGGTCAGGCGCGGAGAAGCTCGTCGAGGACGGCGTCGAGCTCGCGTTCGGGATGCTCCTGGCCGGCGGGGACGACCCGCTCGGTGCGCTCCAGGAAGTCGCGAAGTGGCTCGGCACCGAGAACGACGGTCGAGTGCGAGGCGCCGTCAGTGAGCACCAGCTGTACCTCCGAGCGGCGCGGATCGGGGGTGAAGCGCACGTCGCCGTCGCCGGTCGGCTTCTCCAGACCGGCGCGCAAGGAGTCCCGCGGGGCCACCCAGTTGCCCTGCGGCAGCGCCGGATGGTCGGGCCGGGAGACCAGGGAAAGGCTGACGGCCAGCGGGTCGCAGGCGCGCCAGGTGACCACGAGGACGGTGACCCGTCCGGTCGTCGACGCGTCGTCGATGATGAACTCGGTGCTGACGTCCAGACCCTGCACGGGTGGGTCCCTCCCTCGCTGCGCCTGCCAGGCCGACGACGCCGCTTTCTCCCAGCAGCCAAGTTCCCAGTTGCTGATTTGAGGGTCGCAGCGTCGCGTCCCAGGTGCCAGCCGGGTGTGGACGGCTTGCCGACAGGCAGCCGCTACCCGCGGCGACATCGCCGCTGTGCTGTCTTCCTGGTGGCGCTCTCGCGGGAGGTCCCCGACAGCGGATGCGCCCCTACAGCCGTGCACCCATCCGGTGATGCGGCCTTGCTGTTGTGCGCGGTATTGCAATACCGCGGTGCGCCTTCGGCCCCACTGGCTCGGGCCTTGGGGCGACACCACCATGTGTCTGACGGAGGCGCGAGCGCCCCCAGCGCCGCTCACCCTGTGCCGGTCACCCTGTGCCGCGCAAACGGCACCGGCCAGATCGAGCGGCGGCGCGCACTCGCGCAAGCACGCTACGTCCACGATACGTGGTACGCCTCGCCCGCGCTTGGGTGGGTGAGGAAACGGCGGCAGGAAAAAGGTCCGTCCGGGTGGGTCCCGCGGGTGACGGCGCCGTCGGGCCGCGGCGCGCCCGGGCCCGGGGCGTGGCGCGCTGGCCGTCGGGAGGGTGGCGCACGGGCCGTGATGAAGTGGTGAGAGCCGCATCCGCCGTGAGCGAGACACGGTAAGGACACGGAGCGGGTGGCTTCGGGGGGTACCCCTCGACAAGCATCAACGCTCTGCGTGATGAAATGGTTACGTGGAGGCGCTGTCTGACCGTGACCCGGGTCGCCGTAGGCTCGACCTATGGCTGATCCGGCGTCCTACCGACCCGCGCCGGGCTCGATCCCCGAGACCCCGGGCGTATACCGCTTCCGGGATCCCCATGGCCGCGTCCTCTACGTCGGCAAGGCCAAGAACCTGCGCGCCCGGCTCGCCAACTACTTCACCGACGTCTATGCGCTGCATCCTCGTACCCGCACGATGGTCACCACAGCGAGCTCCGTCGAGTGGACCGTCGTGTCCACCGAGGTCGAGGCGCTCGCGCTGGAGTACACCTGGATCAAGGAGTACGACCCGCGCTTCAACGTCCGCTACCGCGACGACAAGAGCTACCCGAGTCTCGCCGTGACACTGCAGGAGGAGTTCCCGCGGCTCCAGGTCATGCGTGGGCCCAAGCGCAAGGGTGTCCGGTACTTCGGCCCCTACGCGCACGCCTGGGCCATCCGGGAGACGCTCGACCTGCTGTTGCGGGTGTTCCCGGCGCGCACCTGCTCCGCCGGTGTCTTCAAGCGCGCCGGGCAGGTCGGCCGCCCGTGCCTGCTCGGCTACATCGACCGCTGCAGCGCGCCCTGCGTCGGACGGGTCAGCGCGGACGAACACCGCCAGATCGTCCAGGACTTCTGCGACTTCATGGGCGGCCAGACCGGCCGTTTCCTGCGCCGGCTGGAAACCGAGATGCGGGACGCCGCCGAGCTGCAGGACTACGAGCGGGCCGCCCGGCTGCGCGACGACGCCGGCGCGCTGCGCCGCGCGATGGAGAAGCAGGCCGTCGTGCTGCCCGACGGCACCGACGCCGACGTCGTCGGGTTCGCCGAGGACGAGCTGGAGGCGGCGGTCCAGGTCTTCTACGTGCGTGACGGCCGGGTGCGCGGGCAGCGCGGCTGGGTCGTCGACAAGCTGGCCGACGTCGACACCGCCGACCTCGTGGAGCAGTTCCTCACCCAGGAGTATCTGGGGGACAAGGACCTGGGTGACGGCGCCCCGGCGGGCGCCGAGGGCGGCGCGGGCGGCGAGGGCCAGGCCGACATCCCGCGGGAGATCCTCGTCCCGGAGCTGCCGGCCGACGCCGAGGCGGTCAGCGAGCTGCTCGGCCGCTATCGCGGCGGGCGGGTGGACGTGCGCGTCCCGCGGCGCGGCGACAAGCGGACGCTGTTCGAGACGGTGGAGCGCAACGCCAAGCAGGCGCTCATGCTGCACCGCACGCGGCGCGCGAGCGATCTGACGGCCCGCAGCCAGGCGCTCGCCGAGCTGCAGGAGGCGCTCGGCCTCGCCGACGCGCCGCTGCGGATCGAGTGCTTCGACATCTCCAACACCCAGGGCACCAACGTCGTGGCAAGCATGGTCGTCTTCGAGGACGGCCTGCCCCGCAAGTCGGAGTACCGGCGCTTCTCTGTCCGAGGAGTCGCCGGCCAAAGGCCGCGCGACAATGGCGAAGCTCGCGCGGCCGGAGGCCCCCAGCAGACGGCCGGCCAGGACGACGTCGCGAGCATGTACGAGACGGTGGGCCGCCGGTTCAGTCGGTACCTCGCCGAGCGGTCCCGTACGGGCGAGCTGCCTGGCGCGGAGGACGACGAGGCCCGGGGCGAGGCCGGGCCGGCCGAGGTCCCGGCCGGCGATCCGCTGGTGGTCGACGGGCGGCCGCGCAAATTCGCCTACCCGCCGAACCTCGTCGTCGTCGACGGCGGGCCGCCGCAGGTGGCCGCCGCGGCCCGGGCGCTGGCGGAGCTGGGGATCGAGTCCGGGCCCGGCGGGGTGGCGTTGTGCGGGCTCGCCAAGCGCCTGGAGGAGGTCTGGCTCCCGGACGACCCGGACCCGGTCATCCTGCCGCGTACCAGCGAGGCGCTGTACCTGCTGCAACGGGTGCGCGACGAGGCCCACCGGTTCGCGATCACCTATCACCGGCAGAAGCGATCCGCGTCGATGACGGTGTCGCTGCTGGACGGCGTGCCAGGCCTCGGCGAGACCAGGCGCAAGGCGCTGCTGCGCACGTTCGGCTCGGTCGCGAAGCTGCGCGCGGCCAGCGTCGAGGAGATCGCCGGCGTGCCCGGGATCGGCCCGCGCACCGCCGCCGCCGTCGTCGCGGCGCTCGCCACGAGCGCCCCAGGGGCGTCGGCCGCGCCCGCGCCGGCGGTCGACCCGCTCACGGGCGAGATCCTGGATGCCGCCCCGCCGCCGCCAGCGGCGGCGGGCTCGAAGGCAGCGGGCCCGAAATCGGCAGAGAGTTCCGAGCCAGCAGAGGATTCCGAGCCAGCAGAGGGCTCTGAGACAGAGGAAGAGCACGCCGTGACAAGGGGGACCACGCCGTGACCGCCGCCGCACCCAGTGTGCCGCTGGATCTCGCGATCATCACCGGGCTGTCAGGCGCCGGCCGCAGCACCGCGGCCAAGTGCCTGGAGGACCTGGGCTGGTTCGTCGTCGACAACCTGCCGCCGGCGCTGCTGTCGACGATGGCCGAGCTGGGCCGTCGCTCCGGCGGCGGCGTCAGCCGGATCGCGGCCGTCGTCGACGTGCGCGGCCGGGCGTTCTTCGCCGACCTGCGGGCGGCGCTCGACGCGCTCGACGCCGCCGGCACCCGCCCGCGGGTGCTGTTCCTGGAGGCGTCGGACGACGCGCTGGTCCGCCGGTTCGACCACGTCCGCCGTCCGCACCCGCTGCAGGACGACGGCCGGGTCGTCGACGGCATCAGCCGGGAGCGCGCGCTGCTCGCCGAGCTGCGCGGCGAGGCCGACCTGGTGCTGGACACCACCGACCTCAACGTCCACGAGCTGCGATCGAAGATCAACGCCGCCTTCGGGCAGCCGGGTGGCAATCGGTTGAACGCCACGGTCATCTCGTTCGGCTACCGCTACGGCCTGCCGCTGGACGCCGACCTGGTCGCCGACTGCCGGTTCCTGGCCAACCCACACTGGGTGGAGGCGCTCCGGCCGTTCACCGGCCGCGACCCACAGGTGCGCGACTATGTTCTCGAGCAGCCGGGTGCCAAGGAGTTCATCGACCGGTACGCCGAGCTGCTGCGCCTCGTCGGCGAGGGGTACCTGCGCGAGGGCAAGCGGTACCTGACCCTCGCCGTGGGCTGCACCGGCGGGCGGCACCGCAGCGTCGCCGTGGCCGAGGAGCTCGCCGCCAGGCTCGCCGCGACGGGCGTTGGCGTCCAGATCGTGCACCGCGACCTGGGTCGGGAGTGACGCCGGTGCCCCATCACCCCCACGACCTGCCCGGAGATCCCATGACCCAGGTTCGGGCGGACCAGCTGCCGGCGCCCGGGGCGCCAGCCGTCGTCGCCTTCGGCGGCGGGCACGGCCTCGCCGCGTCGCTGTCGGCGCTGCGCCGCATCACCGACCGGCTCACCGCCGTCGTCACCGTCGGTGATGACGGCGGGTCTTCCGGTCGGCTGCGCCACGAGCTCGGCGCGCTCCCGCCCGGCGACCTGCGGATGGCGCTGGCGGCGCTCGCCGGCCCCGACCAGTGGTCACGGACCTGGGCCGACGTGTTCCAGCGCCGGTTCGACGGTCCGGGGCCGCTGGCCGGGCACGCGCTGGGCAACCTGGTGCTGGCCGCGCTCGCCGAGCAGATCGGCTCGCCGGTGCTGGCGCTGGAGCTGGCCGCGCAGCTGCTCGGGGTGAGTGGCCGGGTGCTGCCGCTGTCCGAGGACGGGATCGACATCGTCGCCGAGGTCGCTGGTCTTGACCCTGACGACCCGGCGGCGACGCGGCGGGTGCGCGGCCAGGTGGCGGTGGCCACCACCGCGGGCTCGGTCTGCGAGGTCTGGGTGGAGCCGGCGGAGCCGCGGGCCTGCATTCCCGCCTGCGCCGCTGTCGAGGAGGCCGACTGGCTGGTGCTCGGCCCCGGCTCGCTCTACACCAGCATGCTGCCGCACCTGCTGGTACCGGAGATGCACAAGGCGATCACCGGCGCGGCGGCGCGCCGGCTGGTCGTGCTGAACCTGGTCTCGCAGCCCGGGGAGACCGAGGGCTTCACTCCCCAGGCGCATCTGCGCGTGCTCGCCCGGCACGCCCCGGGGCTCACCGTGGACGTGGTGCTCGCCGACCCGGCGACCGTCCCCGACCCCTCGGCGCTCGCGGAGGCGGCCGCCGACCTCGGCGCCGAGCTGCACCTCGCGCCGGTCCGTTCGGCCGACGCGGCGGGGATCCACGATCCCACGCTGCTCGCGGCCGCCTTCGAGGCCGTCTTCGCGGCATCCGGTCCCGCGTCCAGCGGCATCCCTGGCCCGTCGGCCGAGGCCGCGGTGCTGACGATGCGCGCGACCCCTAGCCCTCCCGACCTGCGGGTGACCGCCCGCGACCTCAAGGAGTGATCGGTGTGGCGGCGATGACGGCCACCGTGAAGGACGAGCTCAGCCGGCTGCGGGTGGCGAAGCCCTGCTGCCGGCGCGCGGAGATGGCGGCGTTGCTGCGTTTCGGCGGTGGCCTGCACATCGTTGGGGGCCGGATCGTCGTCGAGGCGGAGCTCGACACCGGGGCGGCCGCGCGCCGGCTGCGCCGGGAGATCGCCGAGGTGTTCAGCTTCCCGTCGACGATCGCGGTGCTGGCCGCCGGCGGCCTGCGCCGGTCGGTCCGCTACATCGTGCGGGTCGAGCGCGACGGTGAGCAGCTCGCCCGGTCGACCGGCCTGCTCGACCAGCGCGGACGTCCCGTCCGCGGACTGCCGCCCCAGGTCGTCACCGGTTCGGCCTGTGACGCGGCGGCGGCGTGGCGAGGGGCGTTCCTCGCGCACGGCTCGCTCACCGAGCCGGGGCGGTCCTGCTCGCTGGAGGTCACCTCGCCCGGCCCGGAGGCGGCGCTGGCGCTCGTGGGCGCGGCCCGCCGGCTCGGGGTGCAGGCCAAGAGCCGGGACGTCCGTGGCGTCGACCGGGTGGTGATCCGCGACGGCGACGCGATCAGCGCGCTGCTGACCAGGATCGGCGCGCACGACAGCCTGCTGGCCTGGGAGGAGCGGCGGATGCGCCGCGAGGTCCGGGCGACCGCCAACCGGCTGGCGAACTTCGACGACGCGAACCTGCGCCGCTCGGCCCGGGCGGCCGTGGCCGCCGGCGCGCGGGTGCAGGCCGCGATGCGCATCCTCGGCGACGACGCTCCCGAGCACCTGCTGGCGGCCGGCCGGCTGCGGCTGCAGCACGCCCAGGCGTCGCTGGAGGAGCTCGGCGCGCTCGCCGACCCGCCACTGACGAAGGACGCCGTCGCCGGCCGGATCCGCCGCCTCCTCGCCCTCGCCGACAAGCGCGCGAGCGTCCTCGGCATCCCCAACACAGAGGCCAGCGTTTCGCCCGAGCTGCTGGAGAACGCCTGATGTGCGGTGACCGGCGCGAGTGATCCGGCCCCCGTTGGGCCTCGGATACCGAACCCGGCGGCGCAAAGTCGTTAGGCTCTGGGGCGGCAACGGAACATGACGTCGGTACGACGGTTGGGAGTCCGCGGACGTGGCTACGCGAGTAGGGGTCAACGGTTTCGGTCGCATCGGCCGAAACTTCTGGCGGGCGCTGGCGGCGAGCCCGCAGACGGGGCTCGAGGTTGTCGCCGTCAACGACCTGACCGACAGCAAGACCCTTGCCCATCTTCTGAAGTACGACACCACCCTGGGCACGCTGTCCGAGACGGTCAGCGTGGTCGACGGCGGCATCCAGGTCGGCGACAGCACGATCAAGGTGCTCGCGGAGCGGGACCCGGCGGCGCTGCCCTGGGGCGAGCTGGGCGTCGACATCGTCATCGAGTCGACCGGCCGGTTCACCGACCGCGAGCCGGCCGCCAAGCACTTCGAGGCGGGCGCGAAGAAGGTCATCATCTCGGCTCCGGCCAAGGGTGAGGACCTGACCGTCGTCATGGGCGTGAACGACGACGTCTACGACCCGGCCAGCCACCACGTGCTGTCGAACGCGAGCTGCACGACGAACTGCGTGGCGCCGCTGGCGAAGGTCCTCGATGAGGCGTTCGGCATCGAGAACGGCCTGATGACCACGATCCACGCCTACACGAACGACCAGGTGATCCTGGACTTCCCGCACAAGGACCTGCGCCGGGCCCGGGCGGCCGCACAGAACATCATCCCGACCACGACCGGCGCGGCCAAGGCGACGGCACTGGCGTTGCCGAAGCTCAAGGGCAAGCTGGACGGCATCGCGATGCGGGTGCCGGTGCTCGACGGCTCGGTCACCGACCTGGTCGTCAACCTGGCCAGGCCGGCCAGCAGGGACGAGATCAACGCGGCCTACCAGGCGGCGGCCGACGGCTCGCTGAAGGGCTACCTCGTCTACACCGAGGACCCGATCGTGTCGTCGGACATCGTGGGCACCCCGGCGTCGTGCACCTTCGACTCGCTGCTGACCATGTCCACGGGCACCTTCGTGAAGGTCGTGGGCTGGTACGACAACGAGTGGGGCTACTCGAACCGCCTGGTCGACCTGACCGCCCTGGTCGCCAGCCGGCTCGGCTGATCGAGCCGAAGCTAGCGAACCCGCTGTGACGAGCCGCCCGGTGCCCTCGGCACCGGGCGGTGTCGTCTGTGCCATCAGATCTTCCCCTTTCTTCCTTCCTCATCACTGGAGACGCCAAGCGTGAGGACGATCGACGACCTGCAGGTCGCCGGGCATCGGGTGCTGGTCCGCAGCGACCTGAACGTGCCGCTCGACCGGTCCGGCGACACCCCGCGGATCACCGACGACGGCCGGGTGCTGGCCAGTGTGCCCACCATCAGGACGCTCGCCGAGCGCGGCGCCCGCGTGGTGGTCTGCTCCCACCTGGGCCGGCCCAAGGGCGAGTACGACGAGAAGTACTCGCTGGCCCCGGTGGCCGCCCGGCTCGCCGAGGCGCTTGGCCGGCCGGTCGCCTTCACCGGCGACGGCACCGCCGACATCGCGGGCTCGGCCGCCGCGAGCGTCGTCGCCGGGCTCGGAGACGGCGAGGTGGCGCTGCTCGACAACCTGCGGTTCAACTCGGGGGAGACCAGCAAGGACGCCGCGGCGCGGGCCGCGTTCGCCGACGAGCTGGCCGCGCTCGCCGAGTTCTACGTCGGCGATGCCTTCGGCGCCGTCCACCGGGCGCACGCGAGCGTCTCCGACGTGCCGAAGCGGCTGCCGCACGCGGCCGGCGGGCTGGTGCTCGCCGAGCTGGACGTGCTGCGCAGGCTGGCAGGCGACGCCGGCAGGCCGTACGTCGTCGTGCTCGGCGGGTCGAAGGTGTCGGACAAGCTGGGCGTGATCCGGGCACTGTTGCCGAAGGTCGACGCGCTGCTCGTCGGCGGTGGCATGTGCTTCACGTTCCTCGCGGCCCAGGGCCACGGCGTCGGCGCGTCGCTGCTCGAGGCCGAGATGATCGACACGTGCAAGGACCTGCTCGCGGAGGGCGGCGAGCGGATCGTGCTGCCGTCGGACGTCGTCATCGCCGACCGGTTCGCCGCCGACGCCGCCACCGACGTCGTGCCGGCGGCCGGCATCCGCGACGGCTGGCTGGGGCTCGACATCGGCCCCGACTCGACCAGGCTGTTCGCCGGCAGGCTCGCGGGCGCACGGACGATCTTCTGGAACGGGCCGATGGGCGTCTTCGAGATGGCGCCGTTCGCCGCCGGCACGAAGGGTGTCGCCGAGGCGATCGCGTCGCAGGACGGCTTCACCGTCGTCGGCGGCGGTGACTCGGCCGCGGCCGTGCGCACCCTTGGCATCCCCGAGTCGTCGTTCAGCCACATCTCGACCGGTGGCGGCGCGAGCCTGGAGTTCCTGGAGGGCAAGTCCCTGCCCGGCCTCGCGGCGCTGGAGGTGCTGGGCTCATGACTCCGCCTCCGCTGGGGCGCA
This sequence comes from Pseudofrankia saprophytica, assembly GCF_000235425.2. NCBI lineage: Bacteria > Bacillati > Actinomycetota > Actinomycetes > Frankiales > Frankiaceae > Pseudofrankia > Pseudofrankia saprophytica. The sequence continues at coordinate 536,467 of NZ_KI912267.1, read as the reverse complement.
CAGGTGGCAAGCCGAGTGGCAAGCCGGTTGGTGGCCCGAAGTCGAAGGGCACCGGCCGGCGCACCCTCGTCGCCGGCAACTGGAAGATGAACCTCAACCACCTCGAGGCGATCGCGCTCGTCCAGAAGATCGCCTACGACCTCAAGCCAGACGAGCTGGACCGGGTCGAGACGGTCGTGTTCCCTCCGTTCATCGACCTGCGCAGCGTGCAGACCACGATCGACGGGGACAAGCTCGCGCTCGGCTACGGCGCCCAGGACCTCTCGCCGTTCGACTCCGGGGCGCACACCGGCGACGTCGGTGGGCCGATGCTGGCCAAGATCGGCTGCACGTATGTGATCGTGGGGCACTCGGAGCGGCGCACCGACCACCACGAGACGGACGCGGTGGTCGCGGCGAAGGCGGCCGCCGCCTACCGGAACGGGCTGACGCCGATCGTGTGCATCGGCGAGCACGAGGACGTCCGGGTGGCCGGCAGCCACATCGAGCACTGCCTGGCGCAGCTGGACGGCTCGCTCGCGGGCGTGACGCCGAAGCAGGCGGAGACGCTCGTCGTCGCCTACGAGCCGGTCTGGGCGATCGGCACCGGCCGCACGGCCTCGGCGCAGGACGCGCAGGACATGTGCGCGGCCGTCCGCGGCCGGCTGGCCGAGAAGTTCACGCCCCAGGTCGCCGCCGGGATCCGGGTGCTCTACGGCGGCTCGGTCAAGGCTGCCAGCGCCGCCGAGCTGTTCACCATGCCGGACGTGGACGGCGGGCTGGTCGGCGGCGCGAGCCTGGCGGCCGAGGAGTTCACCGCGATCGTGCGCAGCGGGCCGCCGGCCTAGGGTTCGGTTCCATCGGGCGTGTTCTGGGGCCCGGGTCGCTGTCAGCGGCCCGGGCCTCTTGCTTTGGGCGGCCCGCCCGATGGGCGGACCGGCGGGTGGCCCCGCGGAGGCGTGGCCACCCCGAACGGGGGGTCGCCGCCTCCGGCGCGCGGTGTTGTGTCGACGTTGGGTATGGGGGTGGTTGAGCCCCCTGGCCCGTGCTCCGCGACGGTCGTTCTCCGGGCGTCGCGAAAGTTCGCTCGCCGTGGCGGGGCGGTGGCCGTGCCGGATGCCGCGGGTGCGCTTCGTCGCGCTCTGCTCTGTTACGGCTGAGCTGGCCGGCGCGTTGCGCCAGTACGTCGGCGGCCGCGCACGTTCTCCCCGATGTAACGCATACGTAACTTAACGGTCATCGTGTGGCAAATGGGCAACGTTTCCTCAGCACTTCATAACATCCGCTATCCAGTGTGCCCGGACAACGCTACCGTGCGTTGACTTTGGTGCTTTGGGGGGAACGTTTATTTTGGCTGCCCTGGAGGTGGTTCGTGGCGGTGCCGGTTCAGGTGGAGCCCACCGACTTGACGCCCGGTCCGCCGGCGGTCAAGCCGGTCGCCGGCCGGTCGCTCTGGCGGATCGCCTGGTCGCGGCTGCGTAGGGACAAGGTCGCGCTTGCCAGCGTCGCCTTCGTCATCCTCGTCGTGCTCATCGCGATCTTCGCGCCCGTGCTGACGTCGATCGTCGGAGTGAATCCGGACGAGCCCAACTACGGCCTGCTCGACCCGAACACAGCCCTTCCCGCGGGCTCGTTCGGCGGCGTGAGCTCCCATCACCCCTTTGGTGTCGAGCCGCTCAGCGGGCGCGACGTCTTCGCCCGGGTCGTCTACGGCGCTCGCATCTCGCTGCTGGTCGCGTCGCTGGCGACGCTGCTGTCCGTCGTCCTCGGCACCGTGATGGGGCTGATCTCCGGCTACGTGGGCGGCTGGATCGGCGGCCTGATCGCCCGGCTGATGGACCTGCTGCTCGCCTTCCCGCTGCTGCTGTTCGCGATCGCGATCGTCGCGGTGATCCCGGACAGCGCCCTTGGCCTGAACGGCAACACGCTGCGCCTGCTCATCCTGGTGTTCATCATCGGGTTCTTCAGCTGGCCGTACATCGGCCGGATCGTCCGGGGCCAGGTGCTCTCGCTCAAGGAGAAGGACTTCGTCGCGGCCGCGCGTGGCACCGGTGCCGGGTCCATCCGGATCATGGTGAATGAGCTGCTGCCGAACCTGGTCGCGCCGATCCTCGTCTACAGCACCCTTCTGATCCCCACGAACATCCTCTTCGAGGCCGCGCTGTCCTACCTCGGCGTGGGCGTGAAGCCGCCGACCTCGTCCTGGGGCGACATGCTCTCGACCGCGGCGGGCGGGCTGTTCAGGGTCGATCCGACGTTCATGGTCGTACCGGGCGTGGCGATCTTCCTTACCGTGCTGGCGTTCAACCTGCTCGGCGACGCGCTGCGGGATGCCTTCGACCCCCGAGGCGGCGGCTGACAGCCGGCACGCGGCCACCATCTCGGGGCCAACACCCTGGCGCGGCGGCGAGACCCGCCGTACCGCGCCGGTCAGCCGGATCCCTCCCGCAACGGCGCGGGTCGGGGTCCGCACGCACGGACAATCCTCGGCCCATCCCGGGGCAGCACCGCACAAGAAGAGGGGAACCGGATGAGGAAACACTCGGTCTGGATCAGGACCGGCGTGTTCGTCGCGGCTGTGGGCTTGGCCCTCGCCGCCTGCGGCAGCAGCGACGACGACGGCACCACCGCTGGGGGCAGCAGCGGCCCGGCCGCCTCCGGCCTGCCGACGACGACGGACCAGCTGTTGTACGCGTCGGACAAGAAGGGCGGCACCCTCAAGGCGCTGTCCAGCGGCGACTGCGACTCGTGGGACCCGGCGCGAACCTACTACGCGACCTGCTGGGACCAGCTGCGCTGGATCACCCGCTCGCTGCTGACCTACGAGACCAAGCCGAACTCGGCCAAGCTCGTGCCGGACCTGGCGACCGAGGTCCCGACGTCGCCCGACGGCGGGAAGACCTGGACCTACAAGCTCAAGGCCGGCATCAAGTTCGAGGACGGGTCCGCGATCACGTCCAAGGACATCAAGTACGGCATCGAGCGGTTCTTCGCCCAGGACATCATCAACGGTGGTCCGACGTTCGTCATCGACTCTCTTCAGACCGACCCCGAGTACCCGGGCCCGTACAAGGACACCAGCCCGGACAAGCTGGGCCTTTCGTCCGTTGAGACGCCGGATGACACGACCCTTATCTTCCACCTGAACAAGTCGTTCCCGGACTGGAACTACATCATGGCCCAGCCGGGCGCGTCGCCCGTGCCGCAGGCGAAGGACACCGGCGACAAGTACACGTCGCACCCGGTGGCGTCCGGCCCGTACAAGTTCGACAAGTACGTGCCGAACCAGTCGCTCACCCTGGTCCGCAACGACCAGTGGGACCAGTCGACCGACGAGATCAACAAGGCGCTGCCGGACAAGATCGAGATCACCATGGGTCTCGAGTCGGCCGAGATCGACAACCGGCTGATGTCCGGTGACGCCGATGTCTTCCTCGACCAGACCGGCGTGGACATCGCGGCGCGCAACCAGCTCCTCGCCGACCCCACGCTGCGCAAGGCCCGCACCACGGTCGACCTGACCGGCTTCCTGCGCTACCTGAGCGTGGCCACCACGGTGAAGCCGTTCGACAACGTCCACTGCCGGCTCGCGGTCGCCTACGCGGTCAACAAGCAGGGCCAGGTGGCGGCGCGCGGCGGTCCCACGGCCGGCGAGCCCGCGACGACGATGCTCCCGCCGACCGTTGCCTACTACCAGAAGTTCAACCTCTTCCCGACGCCGAACGACGCCGGCGACCTCGCCAAGGCCAAGGACGAGCTGAAGGCCTGCGGCCAGCCGAACGGGTTCACCACCAAGATCACCGCCCGTAGCAACCGGCCGCTCGAGGTCAACCAGGCGACCGCGCTCCAGGCGGACCTGAAGAAGATCGGTATCACCGCCTCTGTCGAGAAGTTCGACTCCTCGCAGTACTTCTCGGCCGTGATCGGCATCCCGAAGAACGTGCAGGAGAAGGGCTACGGCCTGCACATCACCGGCTGGGGCCCGGACTGGCCCTCGGCCTACGGCTTCTTCAGCTCCATCGTCGACGGCCGGAAGATCCTGCCCCAGGGCAACAGCAACTACGCCGAGCTCAACGACCCGACCGTGAACTCGGGCATCGACGAGGGTCTCGCCGCCAGCGACGACGGCGCGGCGCAGGCCGCCTGGACCAAGGTCGACAAGGGCGTCGTCCAGTCCGGCGCGTATGTCCCGCTGATCTACGACAAGGCGATGAACCTGTACAGCGACCGGGTCACGAACATCCAGTTCTCGCCCGGCTACAACATGGCCAACTTCGCCGCGATGGGTGTGGTGCGGTGACCGAAGGCCGGCAGCCGCCGGCCTGAGCCACGGATCCGGCCGCCGGGTGGGCGCTCCCGCCCATCCGGCGGCCGGATCCGCGCGGCAACCCAGGAGCTGGCAACCCAAGACCCACCGAACCAAGACCCACCGAGACGCTGACAGAAGCGGAGGCCACCAGAGATGGCTGGATTCGTGATCCGCCGGGTGCTTGGCGGGATCGTGATCCTTTGGCTCATCAGCGTCATCACGTTCCTGCTGTTCTTCCTGGTACCGAGGACCCTGGGCTCGAACCCCGCGGTCCTTTTCGCCGGCCGTTCGCCGAGCGAGGCGGCCATCGCCGGCGTCACGAAGAAGCTGGGCCTGGACCAGCCGCTGGTGGTCCAGTACTGGCACTTCCTCAAGGGAATCTTCATCGGCCGGCACTTCGACGCCGGGCCGGACAAGACCTGGTGCCCGCCGCCCTGCTTCGGGTACTCGTTCAAGAACAGCGAACCGGTCTGGACCGAGATCACCCGGGCGCTGCCGATCACCGTCTCGCTGGCGTTCGGCGCCGCGGTGCTGTTCCTGCTCTTCGGCGTCGGGATCGGCATCCTGTCGGCGCTGCGCCGCGGCTCGGTCCTCGACCGGGCGGCGATGACCGTCGCGCTCGGCGCCGTCTCGCTCCCGGTCTACTTCACCGGTCTCGTCCTGCTGCTGCTGGTCAGCTACCAGTGGCGGATCTTCCCGAACATCCACTATGTGGCGTTCCTGGACAACCCCCTGCTCTGGGCGCGCAACCTGCTGCCCGCCTGGATCGTGCTCGCCTTCCTGTACTCCGCGATGTACGCCCGGCTGACCCGGGCGAGCATGCTCGACGTGCTCGGTGAGGACTACATCCGCACCGCCCGGGCCAAGGGCCTTCCGGAGCGCACGGTCGTCGGCAAGCACGCGCTGCGGGCCGCGCTGACCCCTGTCGTCACCATCTTCGGCCTCGACCTGGGCTCGCTGCTCGGCGGCGCGGTGCTGACGGAGAGCACATTCGGCTTCCGTGGGCTCGGAAAGACGTCCATCGAGGCCATCTCGACCGGGGACCTGCCGACCATTCTCGGGGTCACGATCTTCGCGGCGGGCTTCGTGGTCCTGGCCAACATCCTCGTCGACGTGTTCTACGCCGTAGTCGACCCCCGGGTGCGCCCGACATGACCGCTTCCCAGGTGCCAGAGACCGCGCGAGCAAGCCACGACAGGACGAGGAGGCAGCGATGACCACGCGGCCCGAGTCATCGGATGCCGCGGGCGCCGCGGGCGCCGCTCTCGTGAAGGGGGACCGGCCGTATCTCGACGTGCGCGACCTGCGGGTGACGTTTCGCACGGACGACGGCGACGTGCGCGCCGTCAACGGGCTGTCGTTCAGCCTCGAGCGCGGCAGGACCCTCGGCATCGTCGGCGAGTCCGGCTCGGGCAAGAGCGCGGCGAGCCTCGCCGTCATGGGCCTGCAGCGCGGCCGGCGTACCACGGTGGACGGCGAGATCTGGGTTGGCGGCGAGAACCTCGTCACCTCGTCGCCGGAGCGGGTCCGCTCGCTGCGTGGCCGGGAGATGGCCATGATCTTTCAGGATCCGCTGTCGGCCATGCACCCGTACTTCAAGATCGGTGACCAGATCATCGAGGCCTACCGGGTGCACCACGACGTGTCCAAGAAGGTGGCGAAGAAGCGGGCGATCGAGCTGCTGGACCGGGTCGGCATCCCGTCCGCGGCCCGCCGGGTCGACAGCTACCCACACGAGTTCTCCGGCGGCATGCGCCAGCGAGCCATGATCGCGATGGCGCTGTCCTGTGACCCCTCGCTGCTCATCGCGGACGAGCCGACGACGGCGCTCGACGTCACGGTCCAGGCCCAGATCCTCGACCTGCTGAACGACCTGCAGAAGGAGTTCAACTCGGCGATCGTCATCATCACCCACGACCTCGGCGTGGTCGCCGAGATCGCCGACGAGGTGCTGGTGATGTACGCCGGCAACGCCGTCGAGCATGGATCGGTCCAGGAGATCTTCAGCGCGCCGCAGCACCCCTACACCTGGGGCCTGCTCTCGTCGATCACCCGGCTCGACCGGACCCGCGCCGAGAGGCTGCGCGCCGTGCCGGGCAACCCGCCGAGCCTCATCGCCGTGCCGGACGGCTGCCCGTTCCACCCTCGCTGCCAGTACGCCAACCTCGCCGGCCCGGCGACGCGCACCGAGCGGCCTACGCTGGAGACGGTCGCGCCCGGCCACCGGGTGGCCTGTCACCTGCCGGTCGAAGCCCGTGTCCGGATCTTCCGTGAGGAGGTGGCACCGAGCCTGTGAACAGCCACGAGGTGACGAAGCCCGGCGCCGCGGGAGCGGCTGAGACCGGGGCGGACGCTCCGTCCACGTCGAAGCCGGAGCCCGGCCAGCCGGCCGTGCTGACCAAGCCCGGCCGGCCGGCCGAGACGCCCGAGGCGGAAGCACTGCTGCGGGTCACCGACCTGCAGGTGCACTTCCCGGTCACCCAGGGCGCGCTGATCGCGCGCAAGATCGGCGCGGTGCGCGCCGTCGACGGGCTGAACTTCGCGATCCACCGCGGCGAGACGCTGGGGCTGGTGGGAGAGAGCGGCAGCGGCAAGAGCACCACCGGCCGGGCGATCGCCCGGCTGCTGGAGCCGACCGGCGGCACGGTCGAGTTCGACGGGCGGGACATCACCCACCTGTCCGCCCGCGCGATGCGGCCGCTGCGGCGGGACATTCAGATGATCTTCCAGGACCCGTACACGTCGCTGAACCCGCGGCACACCGTCGGGTCGATCGTCGCCGCGCCGCTGAAGATCATCGGTGACCTGTCGGGGGATGCCCTCAGGGCTCGCGTCCGGGAACTGCTCGAGCTCGTCGGCCTTTCTCCCGAGCACCTCAACCGCTACCCGCACGAGTTCTCCGGTGGCCAACGCCAGCGCATCGGCATCGCCAGGGCGCTCGCGACCAATCCCAAGCTCGTGATCGCCGACGAGCCGGTCTCCGCGCTCGACGTCTCGGTGCGCGCCCAGGTCGTCAACCTGCTCGGTGACCTGCAGTCCGAGCTCGGGCTGACGTACATGTTCATCGCCCACGACCTCTCGGTGGTGCGCCACATCAGTGACCGGGTCGCCGTGATGTACCTTGGCACGATCGTCGAGATGGCCGATCGGGTCGGTATGTACGAGCATCCGTTGCACCCGTACACCCACGCCCTCCTGTCGGCCGTCCCGGTGCCGGACCCGGCGAAGCAACACCGGCGGGAGCGGATCCTGCTGCGGGGCGACCCACCAACCCCGCTCAACCCGCCCGCCGCGTGCCGGTTCAACCCACGTTGCTGGAAGGCCGAGGAGGTGTGCAGGACCGTGGAGCCACCTCTGGTGGAGATCCAGCCGGGCCACCAGGTCGCCTGCCACTTCCCCGAGGAGCGGGAGCTGGTCTAGATGGCAATCGGGCTGTCCATCGTCGTGATCATCACGAGTGTCATCCTCGTGATGCTGGTGCTGCTGCACCGGGCGAAGGGCGGCGGCCTGTCGACGCTGTTCGGCGGTGGTGTCTCGTCGTCGCTCGGCGGCTCGTCGGTGGTCGAGAAGAACCTCGACCGGCTGACGATCGCCGTCGGGACGATATGGATCATCGCGATCATCGGGCTCGGCCTGCTGCTGAAGAGTTGAGCCCGCGCCGCGCCGCCGGCCGCGCGAGGCGCCGGTCGGCCCTTCACCCTGTCCCCGTGCTTGCGGCGTTACTCGCCGTCGCCGCCGTGCTCGCGGGCTGCGGCGGCTCGTCGAACGGCCCCGTTCCGACGGCCTCGGTGAGCCCGTCCACCGCCGCCCAGCCGACCGACAAACCAGGCGGCACCCTGCGCCTGGTGACGTCCGCCATGCCCACCGGCGACCCCGGCTGGGCCGCCACGACCGCCGACCGGGTTTTCACCCGGCTGGTGAGCCGCACGCTGTACGCCTACCCCGCCGACTCGGACGTCGACAACTCCGTCGTCCCACGCCCGGACCTCGCCGCCGGTGCGCCGCAGGTCAGCGACAACCGCCAGGTGATCCGGGTGCGGCTGCGTTCGTCGGCCCGCTGGGACACCCCGGTTCCGCGCCGGATCACCGCGTCCGACGTCGCCCGTGGGATCAAGCGGCTGTGCGCGCCGCCGACCCCGTCGCCGCTGCGCGGCTACTTCTCGGCGACCGTCGTCGGGTTCAACGACTACTGCACCGCGCTGTTCACGAAGCCGATCGACCAGGTCAGGGACTTCATCGAGACCCAGTCACCCGCCGGCATCCAGGTGATCAACGACACCGACATCGCGTTCCACCTGACGGAGCCCGTCAACGACTTCGTCGACGTGCTCGCGCTGCCGGCGTCGGCACCGGTGCCCTACGAGGCGCTGGACTACCTGCCGAACTCGCCCGACTACCTGGCGAACCTGGTCTCCGACGGGCCGTACCGGATCACCTCCAGGACCAGCGGCACGTACCTGCTGTCCCGCAACCCGGAGTGGAACGCCTCGATCGACTTCGTCCGCCGAGCCCTGCCGGACCACATCGAGATCCGCACCGGGGTGGACGCGGCGACCGCGCAGGCGGAGATCGAGGCGGGCAAGGCGGACATGGCCCTGGACGCCGCCGTCCCGCTGGACCGCGCCGCGGCCCTGCTGGCGGCGGGTGACCCGCGGCTGTCGGTACCGACCACCGGATCGACCATGTTGCTCGCAGTCGCCCAGCACGGGCCCGCGGCCGCGGCCCTCGACGACCTGGCCGTCCGGGAGACGCTCGCGACGTGCATCGACCGGATCGCGGTCGTCAAGGCGCTCGGCGGTCCGCCGTTCGCCACGGCCGCGACGCAGCTGCTGCAGTCGACGATGACCGGCTACAGCCCGCTGGACCCGTTCCCGACCCCGTCCGGCGCCGGCGACGCCACCCGGTGCGGGCAGGGGCTCGCGAACGCTCCGGGCGGGCCGGTGAGCACGCTGACGTTGCTCACCTCCGACAGCCGGCCCGACGCGGTCGTCGCCTCGGCCCTGGTCGAGACGTTCGCGAAGGTGGGCGTGAAGCTGGACGTCCAGGCGCGCTCGGCGGCGGACTTCGCGACGGCGGCGGTCAGCCCGCTGGCGCAGAGCTGGGACCTGGCACTGACGACCATCACCCCGCTGTGGTTCGGGGACGCGGGGCGAACCGTGTTCCAGCCGTTGCTCGACCCGAACTGGGTCGGCCAGCGAGCCGTGGACGGCGGCTACGACACCAGGGACGTCGTCGCGACGATGGGTGTGGCCCTGCGCGCCACGACCGAGACGCTGCGCGCCGGGGCGTGGGCGGACCTGGAGGCGACGGTGCTGCGCGACGTCGCCGTCATCCCGCTCGCCGTGGTCGCCGAGCCGCGGTTCCACAGCTCCTCGGTGCTGGCGTTCACCCCGGTCCCGTCGCTCGGCACCGGCGACCCGGCCGGCGTCTCCCTGGGGCCGGCATAGCGGCTTCCCGGGCGTCCGCGGACGGCCCATGGGGTCTGGAATCCCCCGGTGCGTCACGTGGTGGCACCCGCGTCCTACACTCGCCCCAGAGCGAACCGGGTTATACCTGGTCCGAGGTCTGATGTGGCTGGCGCCGGCTCGTTGGCTGGCGCCGAAAGCGGCCTGGCTGGCGCTGGCTGACCTTGCCGGCGCTGACCTGGCTGGAACTGAGGAGAAGGAGTACGCGGGCCGTGGCAGGTGGCAACGCCATCCGGGGGAGCCGGGTCGGGGCGGGACCGATGGGAGAGGCCGAGCGGGGAGAGACGGCCGCTCGGCAGCGGGTGTCCTTCTGGTGCGCGAACCAGCACGAGACGCGGCCGTCGTTCGCCGCGGAAGCCGCGATCCCAGACCAGTGGGACTGCCCGAGCTGCGGCTACCCGGCGGGTCGTGACCGGGACAACACCCCCGCGCCGCCCAAGATCGAGCCGTACAAGACCCATCTCGCCTACGTCCGGGAACGGCGTAACGAGAAGGACGGGGAGGCGATCCTCGCGGAGGCCCTCGCCAAGCTTCGGGGGTCCCCCACCTCGTCCTGACCGCTCCCCTGGAGTGACGCCGGCGCCGGCGCCGGGCACCCGCCGCCGCCGACGCCAGGATTTGGCGTTGTTCCGGAACCGGCCAGTCTGACCCGTTACGCTTCGCTCAACCTGGGCCACGGCCCGTGCGTTGCGTGCGAGCGGATCGGCGGGCGGATGGGGACCGAGGCCACTGCCGGGCACGTCGAGCCTGTCGAGCCCGTCGGGCCGGCGGAGGTCGCTCTGCCGGCCGGGCCGACGGGGGCCATCGGGCGGCTGATCGCCGGGCGGTACCGGCTGGCGGATCTCATCGGCGTCGGCGCGATGGGGGCCGTGTGGCTCGCGCGTGACGAGCTGCTGCATGTGGACGTCGCGGTCAAGGAGATCCGGCCGCCGTTCGCGTTCGCCGGCCCCGGCGTGGCTGGTGGCGCCGGTGGGCCTGGCGGGGGCGCCCACGACGGCGCCGGCGGGAACGGCGCGCAGGGCGCGGACGGCGGGAGCGCGGACGGCTGGGTGGCCTCGACCGCCACCTGGGTGGCGCAGGCGTTGCAGGAGGCCCGCAGCGCCGCCCAGCTGCGGGCGAACCCGCACGTGGTCACCGTCCACGACGCCGTCGTCGACGACGGCGCGCCGTGGATCGTCATGGAGGCCGTCGCCGCCCGCTCGCTGCAGGAGGCGGTCGCGCGGGACGGGCCGTGCCCCCTCGCCGAGGTCGCGCGGATCGGGCTCGCCGTGCTGGACGCGCTCGTCGCCGGGCAGCGGCTCGGCGTGGTCCACCGCGACGTCAAACCGTCCAACATCCTGCTCGCGCACGACGGCCGGGTGCTGCTCACCGACTTCGGGATCGCGGCCTCGGCCGCAGACCCGACCCTGACCCACCAGCCCGTCGGCGCCGGCCTGCCCAGCGGCACGCCCGCCTACATGGCGCCCGAGCGGCTGCGCGGCGGCCCGGCGACGCTCACCGCCGACCTGTTCGCCCTCGGCGCGACCCTGTTCTACGCGGCGGACGGCCTGGCCCCGTTTCATCGGGACTCCCTGCTCGCCTCGCTGCACGCCGTCCTGAACCACCAGCCGGAGCCGGCCCGCGACGTCGGCCCGCTCGCCCCGGTGATCGCCGGTCTGCTCACCAAGGACCCCGGGGCTCGGCTGCGCGCCGACGGCGCCGCCGCCCTGCTTACCCGCGCCCTGCGCCTCCTCACCAACGACGCCAGGCCTGCGGCGCAGCTCCCGCCGTCTCCCGATGGACCAGGACCCATCTCCCCTCCGGCGGGCGTACCGGTTCTCCACGCGTCGCCGCCCGACCGGCCGCCGCTACCCGACGGTCCGCTGGCAGAGCGGTCTCCCCACGGGCGGGCGCCCGAGCCGCCCGGATCCAAGCCGCCCGCACCCGAGCCGCCGACGACGACGCCTCCGCGGTTGGGGCGGCCGGGGGCGTCGAGTGCCGCACCAGTGCCGTTGGGCCAGCTGGACCCGGCGGCCGGTGGGCCTGGCGAAGACGGCGGCGGCGGCGGCCGTGCGGGCCTTCACCGCCCGTTGCCGCTGCCCGTGCCGCCCGGCGTGGCCGCGGTGGTCGCCGTTCTCCTGCTTCTGGGGCTGGCCGCCTGGGGAATCGGGGCGGCGCGTGGCGGAACCGGCCCTTCGCCGCCCTCGTCCACGCGGGCCGGGACGGCGCCCTCCGGCGGCGTGACGTCCGCGGCGGCGTCGGGCCCAGCCGGCGCCACCGCGGCCGGTACGGGAGCCGCGGCGACCGCCGGCACCGGTGGCAGCGGGGGCATTGCCGCAACCGGCGGCGCCAACGGCGCTGGCGTCGTGCCGGTGGGCATGCTCGGCCGCTGGCACGGCACCGTCACCCAGGGCGTGGACACGTCCGGCGTGGCGCCGGACGGTTCGACCTTCACCCTGCCCCCGATCCGTTTCGAGGTGACGCTGGACCTGCGGGGCGGTGTCATCGGCCAGACCGTCGGCACGTCGCGGTCGTCCGAGGGCTGTGTCGCGGACCTCGTGCTGCGGGAGGCGGGCGTGGCCCAGATGGACGTCCAGGAGATCCTGACGCAGAACAACATGGTCTGCATCGGCGTCTTCCGAGTCAGGCTCACCCTGAACGGTGACGGGACGCTCGGCTATTACTACGACCCCACGGTCGTCACCTCCGCCGGCCTGGCCACGCTTACCCGGGGATAGCGCGGATCCGGAGGCTCGGTGGTGTCAGCGGTGGCCGCCGCCCCGGCGGCCACCGTCCGCGCGGACGGCGGCGCGGTGCCGGGACTGAGGAACACCGGGAGCCGCCTGGGCCGGGACATCCCACGTCAACGCCAGCTCGCCGCCCGGCGGGAGCTCCCGCCACTGGTCGCGCAGCTCCCGCAGCCGCCGCGCGGCCGCCGGCCCGCCGGCCGGGTCGAACGGCGGCGCGCCGGTACCGACGCTGCCCCAGGCGGCGGTCAGCGCGGCCTCGACGCCCTGGTCCACCTCGTCGACCGCCCGGTGCACGACGCCGGCCACCACCTCGGCCAGCATGAGGTGCCGCTGGTTCGCGGCGAGGATCGCCCGGGACCGCCGCTCCGCGTCATGACGAGGACGACCGGCAACCACTCGCATGCTGGCGAACATGACCCCGGACGCGACGCTGCCCCAGAAGCCCCGGGCCATGCGGAACTCGCGTTCGGCGACGAAATGCGCCAGGTCGTGCGGCACGGAGTACTTCCGGTCGTAGGACGTGAGCCGCAGGACCACCCCGTCTGGCCGGATGATCGATGCGACCGACCCACCGCTGCGCGTCTCGTCAGGCGAGAAGGTCACCAACACGAGATCAAGTCTGGGTCACACCCCTAGGGCCCGCAACGGGATTTCACCGTCACGGGGACTCGACGCCATCGGCGCCGCGCCGGCGAGAACCGGCCTCAGGTGCTCAGGCTGGAACGGGAGGCGGCCGCGCGGTCGACGAGCCAGAGGGTGCGTTCCAGGCCACGAGCGCCGGCCGCGGGCAGGTCCAGCGGATCGGCGCCCGTGACGGCCGTGGCCACGGCGTCCGCCTTCTCCTCGCCGGCGGCGATCACCCACACCTGCCTGGCGGCCTGGATGGTCGAGAAGGTGAACGAGACCCGGTTGGGCGGTGGCTTGGGGCAGTCGCGGACGGCGACGACCGGCTCCGTCGCGGCCGCGGCGGGGGAGTGCGGGAAGATCGACGCGACGTGGCCCTCGGGGCCGATGCCGAGCAGCAGCACGTCGAACGCCGGCACGGCCGTGCCCGCCGGCGCGCGGGCGGCGAGCGCCGCCGCGTAGTCGGCGGCGGCCTGCTCTGGCTTCGCGTAGCCACCAGCCACGCCCACGGACCCGCCCGCCGGGGCGAGGGCACCCGCCTCGAACACCCGCTTCTCGTCGACGGGCACATGGTCGAGCAGCGCCTCGCGGGCCTGGCTGGAGTTGCGGTCCCGGGAGTCGGCGGGCACGAACCGCTCGTCTCCCCACCAGACGTCCACCTTCGACCAGTTGACCGCGTCCAGCGCCGGACTCGTGCGGACGGCGCGCAGCAGCGCGATGCCGATGCCACCGCCGGTCAGCACCATCGAGGCCTCGCCGCGCTGAGACTGCGCGTCGACGAGCGCGGTGATGAGCCGGGCGGCCGCGGCCTTCGCGAGCAGGCCGGCGTCCGGGTGCACGATCAGCTCCATCAGCTGCCGCCTCCCGCCACCGGCCCGCTGTCGGCTCCGGCCGCGGGTGCCGCCGCCGCCGCGACGGCGGGCGGTGACTCCATCGGGTCCTGCCAGATGTGCTCGCGGTGTCCCGAGCGCCTGGCCAGATCGGGGATGCCGCTCCAGGCGGACAGCGCCTCCGCGTAGATGACGTCGTGGTCGAGGCGGCGCAGCTCCTCGGCGAGCAGGTCGCCGACGTCGAGCTGGCGCAGCGGCAGCCGGCGCGCCGGCACCCCGGGCCTGGTGATGGTGCCCGAGCGGGTGTCGGCGCGGGCCACCGCGACCTCACCGTCGTCGACGGCCACCCGGACGGCCTGGATCCCGCGCTTCCCGGTGCCCGCCACGTCGACCGGCACCCCGAGCTTCGCCCGCAGCCACCCGGCGAACAGCTGGGCGCTCGGGTCGGTCGGTTCGGCGTCGATGTGGGCCGAGCGCGGACGGTCGGAGCGTCCGTCGAACGCGGCGGCGAGCAGCGTGCGCCAGCCGGAGATCCTCGTCCAGGCGAGATCGGTGTCGCCCGGCTCGAAGTCGGCCGCGCGCAGCCGCAGCGCGGCCAGCGGGTCGGGCGCCCGGTCGCAGTCGGTCACCCGCCGGTCGGCGAACACCCCGAGCGGGTCGAACGCGATCCGCGTCGGCGGCTCGTCCTGCCACCAGGTGACCACCGGCGCGTCAGAGGCCAGCAGCGGCAGCACCACCGACTCGGCGTGCAGCGCCAGCCGGCCGTACATCCGCATCACGATCGCCTCGCCGGGGCCGAGCCCCCCGCCGATCGAGACCTCGGCGTCCAGCCGCGGGTGCGGCGCGTCGATCTGGCGGCGCACCACGATCAGCAGCCGGCACGGGTGCGCGGCCGCGGCGGCCGTGGCCGCGCTCTCGGCGGCCGCGACGTTCTTCTCGTCGACGACCACGACGAGCGTGAGCGCGAGCCCGAAGGCGAGCGCCCCCGCCGCCCGCCGCTCCGCCGACAGCGCCTTGACCACCGCCGACCCGGTCGTATCCCAGAGAGTGGTCACAGTGAGCTCCTTGTGACGAGGAGGGCGGGCTGACGGTGCACGCGGAGGCGCGGCCACGAGCTCAGCGATGTGCCCCCGCAGAGTTCATGGTGATTGTTCCGTTCACACGAGACGCGACCGAGCTGGCGCGTAGGCGTGCCTCCGCGGAGGCCCGGCCCCGAGCGAAGCGATGGGGTTGGGCCGCAGCGGAGGTCGCCGGAGCGCCCGTTCGCGGAGGAGGACGCGGCGCGGAGGTCCCGTGGGAGCGAAGCGAGTACGGGGCCGGAGCGCCGCGCCCGGACGGAGCGAACCAGAGACACAGCCCGGACGGAGCGAACCATGTCAGGGCCGGCGCCAGCGGCGGCCGTCGCGGGCGAGCATCTCGTCGGCCGCGGCCGGTCCCCAGCTGCCGGACCGGTACGGGAACGGCTTGGTCCCGGACCAGAACTCCTCGAGCGGGTCGATGATCCGCCACGACTCCTCGACTTCGGCGTTGTCCGGGAACAGCATCGCGTCGCCGAGCAGGACGTCGAGGATCAGCCGCTCGTAGGCCTCCGGCAGCGCCTCGGTGAACGCCTCGCCGAACAGGAACTCCATCGCGACGTCGCGGACCTCCATCGCGGTTCCCGGCACCTTGGAGCCGTACTTCAGCGTCACGCCCTCGTCCGGCTGTACCCGGACGACCAGCTGGTTGTGGCCGAGCTCGGTGGTGTCGGTCGCGTCGAAGGGCAGGTGCGGCGCCTGCTTGAAGCTGATCGCGATCTCGGTGACCCGGCGGGGCAGCCGCTTGCCGGTGCGCAGGTAGAACGGGACGCCGGCCCAGCGGCGGGTCTCGATGCCCAGCTTCACCGCCGCATAGGTCTCGGTCGTCGACGTGGGCGGGATGTTCTCCTCGTCGAGGTAGCTGCGCCCCCGTTCGCCGGCGAGCCAGCCCTGCTCGTACTGGCCACGGATCGCGTAGTGGGCCAGGTCGGTCGGCAGCGACACCGCGCGCAGAGTCTTGATCTTCTCGGTGCGGATCGTCTCCGCGCCGAAGCTGACCGGCTCCTCCATCGCGGTGAGCGCCAGCAGCTGGAGCAGGTGGTTCTGCAGCACGTCGCGGGCGGCGCCGGTCTCGTCATAGAAGCCGGCGCGGGTGCCGATGCCGACGTCCTCGGCCATCGTGATCTGCACCGAGTCGACGAACTGGGAGTTCCAGATCGGCTCGAACAGCGTGTTCGCGAACCGCAGCGCGAACAGGTTCTGGACGGTCTCCTTGCCCAGGTAGTGGTCGATCCGGAACACGTCGGCCTTGCCGAAGACCTCGTCGACGAGCGAGTTCAGCTCACGGGCGGACTTCAGGTCGTGCCCGAACGGCTTCTCCACCACGACGCGCCGCCAGCCGCCAGCCTTCGCCTCGTCGGCCAGACCGGTGCGCTCCATCTGCTTGAGCACCACCGGGAACGCCGACGGCGGGATCGACAGGTAGAACGCCGCGTTGCCGAAGATGCCGTGGCTGCTCTCGAGGCTTCTCAGCTCCTCGGCAAGCCGGTCGAAGCCAGCGTCGTCGTCGAACGAGCCGCGCACGAACCTGATCGACGACGCCAGCCGGTCCCAGGTCTCCTCCCGGAACGGCGTGCGGGCGCCCTTCTCCGCGGACTCCCTGGCGAACTCGATGAACGGCTCGTGGCCCTCCCAGTCCCGGCGGGCGAAGCCGAGCAGCACGAACCCGGGCGGCAGCAGGCCGCGGTTGGCCAGGTCGTACACCGCCGGGATGAGCTTCTTGCGAGAGAGGTCCCCGGTGACGCCGAACACCACGAGGGCACTGGCGTCGGGAAGCCGGGGCAGCCGACGGTCTCGCGGATCGCGCAGCGGGTTGCCACCTGCCGTGGGCGCCACCTGCGATTCCCCCTGTCTGTGCTGGCTGAGTAGGTTGCCTGGGTCTGGCGGCTCTGTGTGCTTCGGCTCTGTGCGCTTTGACGCTGTGTGCTTCGGCTCTGTGTGCTTCGGCCGTGGGTGCTTCGACCGGTCCGGCCGGGCCGGCGGGTCGCCCTCGCCGGCCCGGCGGCGGCCGGTCAGTGCGCCTCGAGCTGCCCGCGGACCGCGTCGAGCAGCTGGTTCCAGGAGTCCTCGAACTTGGAGACGCCCTCCCGCTCGAGGACCTCGACCACGTCGTCCACGTCGACCCCGACGCCTCCGAGGGCCGCCATCGTCGCGTGCGCGTCGGCGTAGAGCGGCCGGATCGTCTCGCCGGGCACGTCGCCGTGGTCGCCGAACGCCAGCAGCGTCGCCTCCGGCATCGTGTTCACGGTCCCCGGCGCGATCAGCTCGCGCACGTAGAGGGTGTCCGGCAGCGTGGGGTCCTTCGTCGATGTCGACGCCCACAACGGCCGCTGTGGGCTCGCGCCGGCGGCGGCGAGCGCCGCCCACCGCTCGGTGCCGAACGCCTTCTCGTAGCGCTCGTAGGCCAGCCGGGCATTGGCGATGGCCGCCTTGGCGCGCAGCGCCTTCGCCTCCGGGGTGCCGATCTTCTCGAGCCGCTTGTCGACCTCGGAGTCGACGCGGCTGACGAAGAAGGAGGCGACCGACTGCAGATCCGAGACGTCGACACCGTTCGCGATCGCCTGCTCGACGCCGCTCATGAAGGCGTCCATCACCGCGTCGTAGCGGTCCAGCCCGAAGATCAGTGTGACGTTGACACTGATCCCGGCCGCCAGCGTGGCCGTGATCGCCGGCAGGCCCTCCACGGTGGCCGGGATCTTGATGAACAGGTTCGGCCGGTCGACCATCCACCACAGCGAACGGGCCTCGGCCAGGGTCCGTTCGGTCAGGTGCGCCAGGCGCGGGTCGACCTCGATGGACACCCGCCCGTCGACGCCTCCGCTGGCGTCGTAGGCGGGACGCAGGATGTCGCAGGCGGACCGCACGTCGGCGGTGGTGATGAGGCGAATGGCCTCGCCCACGTCGACGCCGCGGACGGCGAGGTCGTGCAGCTGCTCGGCATACGCCTTGCTGGACGTGATCGCCTTTTGGAAGATGCTCGGGTTAGTGGTGACGCCGACGACGCTGTGAGTGCTGGCCAGGTCGGCGAGGTTGCCGCTGAGAAGCCGGTCACGGCTGATGTCGTCCAGCCAGACCGCCACTCCGGCGGCGGAGAGGTCGGAGAGCGGGTTGGTCATGGTCGGTAGATCCTCTCAGCGGAGACGCCGTGCACAGCGGCTCCCTACCCGGTGATGCATAGCTCATCCGCGCAACCGCCGCCGGTTTGGACGGTCGCCCCCACGGCCGGCCCGTGGCCCTGGCCACGTCCTCCAGCCGTTTCGGGCCCGGGTGCGCGGACCTCCTGTGGCCTAGTGTGCCCGCCGAGGTCACGCTCGTGAACAGGGTGCCCACATGAACAGCTGGAGATCTCACCGCTCGGGCAACGGTTGCTCGCCTTGCGGAGAACGTCGGCCGCCCGGCCGGCATGCCCGCGCGTCCCGCGGGCGGTTAGACTCCGACGCGACGTAGAACTCGACCCGCCCAGGCGGGCGCAAACGGTGCCGCCCCGCTCCTGGGGTGAGAACGCGAGGTCGCTCTGTCCACCCTGGCAGCCCTGCGCCGCCGGCAGCCCGTGCCGCGCCCGCGCGTGGCCGGTTCCGGCGTCCATCGGGCAACCGCCGCGGGTGGCCAGACGGGCACCGTGACCACAGCTTCCACCCAGACGCCGGCGATCGCGGACGCCGTCGAGGTAGCCGACATGTCGACCATTTCGGAGCCCGTCACCGCCGCACCGGGTACGGCGACCGCCGGCTCCCAGGTACCGGCCGGCGCGACCGGCCGCCTTGCGTTCGCTCTGGCCAAGGCGCGGGCGTACATCGCGCTCACCAAGCCGCGCATCATCGAGCTGCTGCTCATCACCACGATCCCGGTGATGATCCTCGCGGACCGTGGCCTGCCGTCGCTGTGGCTGATCGCGGTGACACTGGTGGCCGGCACGCTCTCCGCCGGCAGCGCGAACACCATCAACTGCTACGTCGACCGCGACATCGACGAGCTCATGGCACGGACCAAGCGCCGCCCGCTGGTCAGGGCGACCGTCACCCCGGTCGAGGCGCTGTGGTTCGGCATCGTGCTCGGCGTCGTGTCCACGCTGCTGTTCGGGCTGCTGGTCAACTGGCCGTCGGCGCTGCTCGCCGACGGCGCGATCGCCTTCTACGTGTTCGTCTACACGCTGGGGCTGAAGCGGCGGACCCCGTCGAACATCGTCATCGGCGGCGCGGCCGGCTGCTTCCCGGTGCTCATCGGCTGGTCCGCGGTGACCGGCACGGTCGGGTGGGGCGCGGTCGTGCTGTTCGGCGTCGTGTTCTTCTGGACGCCGCCGCACTTCTGGGCGCTGGCCATCAAGTTCAAGGACGACTACGCGGCGGCCGGCGTGCCGATGCTGCCGGTCGTGGCGCCGCTGCGCGAGGTCGCCCGCAAGATCCTGATCTACTCGTACGTGATGGTCGCGACGTCGCTCGTGCTGTACCCGGTCGCCGACGCGGGGCTGGTCTACCTGGCCGTCGCGGTCGTCGTCGGCGCCTGGTTCCTGCTGGAGGCCCACCGGCTCGTCCGCCGGGTGGCCCGCGGCGAGCCCGCCCGCCCGATGCGCCTGTTCCACTACAGCATCACGTACCTGACCATCCTCTTCCTCGCGGTGGCCGTCAGCCCGCTGGTCTAGGCGGCGGGACCATCGCGGGTCCGAGAGTGCCCAAGGATTCGTCAGGCTGAGGCTGAGGCTGGGATCGGAGCTCGGCTGTAGGCCGGGGATCGGCGCCAGTCAGCTGCTCAGAGAGTTCGCCGGCCGCCTGGAGCGCGAGCGGGCAGCCGTGAACGTCGAGACATAGCTGCGGCTTACCTGCACCAGGAGTGCTCTCCCGAGTCGGAGCAAGTCGAACCGTCGGCCCTGTGCGCCTGCCGTGCCTATGGGTCTGTAGTGCCTGTGCGCCTGTAGTGCCTGTGCACCTGCCGTGCCTATGCGCCTGTCGTGACCGGCGCGGCCGGCTGAAGCCTGGCCTCATCGTCATCATCCGGAGCGTCAGCGACGGCCTGGGCGTCCAACTCCGGGGCCTGGGGGAGTGCCGGCCGGTCGGGGAGGGCCAGCCAGAGGCGGAGGGCAGCGATCCACATCAGGGTGGCGCCGGCTACGTGGAGGGCGACCAGGCCGGCGGGGATGCCGAGGAAGTACTGGGTGAAGCCGACGGCGGCCTGGGCGACGATCGTCACCACCAGCACGTCGGCCCAGCGGCGGGCCTCCGGGGAGGCCCGCGCGATCCGGACGGCGAAGACCATCGCGACGGCGAGGCCGGTGACCAGCATCGCGCTGTCCGCGTGCAGCTGCGCGACGTTGACGATGTCGAAGCCGAACCGCTTGGCCTTCTCGTCGTCGCCGCTGTGCGGCCCGGTGCCGGTGACGACGGTCCCGAGGACGAGAACCCCAGCGGCCACGATGACCAGGACCCGGGCGAGCCAGAGCAGCTCGCGGCGGACGGAGACGGTGACGGGGCCCGCGCCCTGCCTCGCCCGGCGGTAGAGCACCACGCCGTCGACGAGCAGCAGCATCGAGAGCAGGAAGTGCGCGGCGACGGTCGCCGGGTGCAGGTCGGTGAGCACGGTGATCCCGCCGAGCACGGCCTGACCGACGAAGCCGGCCCACAGCCCGAGCGACAGCCACACCAGGTCGCGCCGCCGCCGCCGGTCCGCCAACCGCAGCGCCGCCAGCGGCGTGACCAGCATGAACACGCCCATCAGGATGCTGACCATGCGGTTGCCGAACTCGACCGCCCCGTGCAGCGCGTACTGGCTGTGCGGCGTGAACGAGCCGTCGCCGCACTGCGGCCAGGTCGGGCAGCCGAGCCCCGAGCCGGTCAGCCGGACCGCGCCGCCGGTGACCACGATCAGCCCGAGGAACACCAGGCTGATCAGCGTGAGGACCCGGAACACCCTCGGGCTCACCACCGGCAGCCGGTCCCAGAGGGTCGCCACCGGATTGCTTCGACGGGCTGTAGAAGACATCGCGGCCATCCTACGTCTCGGTCGCGGGACACCCGGCCCAGGCGGGACACCCGGCCGGGGCGGTCATTCCCAGCGGAAGGTGCGCGCCGCCAGTGCCACGGAGGCGACAGCCCAGCACACCAGGACGATGATCGGCCCCGCCCCCGGGGACGCGGCGTCGGCCAGCACGGCCCTTACGCCCTCGGACAGGGCCGCCGTCGGCAGGCCCTCGGCCAGGGCGCGCAGCCAGCCTGGCAGCTCCGACAGCGGGAACACCACCCCGCCGACGAGCAGCAGCAGCAGGTAGACGCCGTTGGCCGCGGCCAGGGTCGCCTCGGCGCGCAGCGTGCCCGCCATGAGCAGGCCCAGGCCGCTGAACGCGGTCGTGCCGAGGACCAGCAGCACCGCCAGCCAGCCGATGCCGGCGGCGGTCCCGGGCAGCCGCGGCTCCCAGCCGAGCGCGAGCCCGACCGCGACGAGCAGCACCACCTGCAGGACCTCGATCGCGAGTACCGCGAGTGTCTTGCCGGCGAGCAGCACCCAGCGGGGCAGCGGGGTCGCGCCGAGCCGTTTGAGCACGCCGTAGCGGCGTTCGAACCCGGTGGAGATCGCCTGCCCGGTGAATGCGGCTGACATCACCGCGAGGGCGAGTACCCCGGGCACCAGGAAGTCGACCGAGTCACGGCCGTCGGACGGCAGGACGTCGACGGCGGAGAAGAACAGCAGCAGCCCGATCGGGATGATCAGGGTGAGCAGCACGGACTCGCCGTGGCGCAGGTTGAGGGTCAGCTCCATCCGGGTCTGCGCGCCGAGCATCCGGGGCCACCGGGCGGCGCCGGGCGCGGGCCGCAGGTCCAGCGGGGCGCGGACGGGGGCTGGCGCCTCGGCCGGGGCCAGGGTTCCCACCGGGTCGGCCGCGCTCACGGGGTCAGCTCCGAGCCGGTCAGGTCCACGAAGACGTCCTCCAGGCTGCGCTGCTCGACGCGCACGTCGGTCGCCGGCACGCCGTTGTTCGCGCACCAGGCCATGACCGCGGCGACGAACGCGGCGTCGACGGTGCCACTGACGATGTAGTGCCCGCCGGCGCGCTCGACGGCGCGCGAGCCGACCGGCAGCGCGGTGAGCAGCTGGTCGAGGTCGAGCCGGCCCGGCGCGCGGAACCGCAGCTCGCCGTCGGCGCCGCCGCCCTTCAGCTCGACCGGGGCGCCGGCCGCGACCACCCGACCGCGATTGATGATCACGACCTGGTCGGCGAGCTTCTCCGCCTCGTCCATCGCGTGCGTGGTGAGGACGACCGTCACCCCGGCGGCGCGCAGCTGTTCGACCAGGTCCCAGGTGTCATGGCGGGCTCGCACGTCGAGGCCCGCCGTCGGCTCGTCGAGGAACACCAGCTCGGGTCGCCCGACCACGGCCATCGCCAGCGAGAGCAGCTGCTTCTGGCCGCCGGACAGCCGCCGGAACGGTGTGCGGGCCGGGGCCCCGACCAGGCCCACCCTGGCGAGCAGCGCGTCCGGGTCGAGCGGATGGGCGTGGTGCGCGGCGACGAGCCGCAGCATCTCGTCGGCCCGGGCACCCGGGTACATCCCGCCGGCCTGGAGCATCACCCCGACCCGGGGGCGCAGCCGGGCGTCCCGCGGGTCGGCGCCGAGGACCCGGACCGTGCCGGTGTCGGCGCGCCGGAACCCCTCGCAGATCTCGACCGTCGTCGTCTTGCCCGCGCCGTTCGGCCCGAGCAGGGCGGTCACCCTCCCGGCCGGCACCTCGAACGACAGGCCGTCCACCGCGCGGGCCCGCCCGTACGACTTGACGAGGTCGACGACTTCGACAGCCAGGATCTCGCCCACGCGCCGATCCTACGGTGCCCCCGCCGGCACCCTTGCGCATGATCCGCCGGCTGGCCCCCGGCCCGCGCGGGGCACGGGCCGGGGGTCAGCGGCGCGGCCCCTGCCGAGGGGGCGCCGAGGGGCCGCCTGCCCGTGGCCGGTCCACGCCGACGCCCGGCCGGCGTCGTCCGTCACCGGCGCCGGCCGATGTCTCGGTGCCCGGGTCGACGAGCGCGCCCCAGGCGACGAGCCGCTCGTAGAGCAGCTCGGGGGTGGTCGAGTAGAGGCGCGAGAGCGACGTCAGGTCGGAGCGGCGCAGCCGGAGCACGTCGCGGGCGTTCTCCGAGCGCAGCACCTGCACGATCGCGATCCAGCGCCGCAGCGGGCCGGTGCGGGTCGGCGGCAGCTTGCGCAGCCGGCGCAGGTCGATCACCAGCGGCGGCAGGCCGTCGGTCTCGCGGTGGTCGGTGGTCGGTGGGACGAGCAGGGTCGCGGGCACGTCGTACAGCTCGGCGAGCTCGACGAGCCGGTGCACCCGCATGACTCGGCTGCCGCGCTCGTAGGCGCCGAGGGTGCCGGCGGTCCATCGGCCGGCGGTGATCTCCTGCACGTCGAGTAGCGACATGCCACGCCGGTTACGGACCGCGCGCAGGCGCCGGCCGAGCTCGACGGCGTAGTCCGTGTCGGTCACGGTCTCCGTCCGGGGGACAGGGGGCGAACGGGAGCGCCAACCGCCCCCGTGACAGACTGTCATGGTTCGGTTTCGCAGACAGTAGATTCGCCGGGATTCGCCAGCCCGATTGTGTGGTCTGTTCGTTGCCCTGCGCGCCAAATATCCGATATGTCGGGAAAGGTCACCCTGATCGATGCGAAACGGTGATGGCCCGTCCGGGCGGCCTTCGTGGCCGCCCGCCGACGGCTGGCCCCGGCGGGGCCCGTCTGGTCGATCCGTCAGTCGCGAGACCAGTCCAGGGAGCGGTCGAGGGCGCGCAGCCAGTCGGCGTAGAGGCGGTCGCGCTCGGTGGCGGCCAGCCGTGGCTCGTAGCGGACGGCGGTGCGGCGCAGCGCGGCGAGGGCGGCGCGGTCGGGGAAGAAGCCGGTCGCGAGGCCGGCGAGGTAGCCGGAGCCGAGCGCGGTGGTCTCCAGGTTGTCCGGCACGTCGACCGGGACGCCGAGGATGTCGGCCTGGAACTGCATGAGCCACGGGTTGGCGGCCGCGCCGCCGTCGGCGCGCAGCTCGGTGACGGGCGTGCCGGCGGCCCCCATCGCCGCGGCGATGTCCCGGGTGCGGTAGGCGATCGACTCCAGCACCGCGCGGGCCAGGTGCGCCCGGCCCGTGCCGCGGGTGAGCCCGACGAGGGTGCCGCGCGCCCGGGCGTCCCAGTGCGGCGCGCCGAGGCCGGCCAGCGCCGGGACGAAGTAGACGCCGTCGTTGCCGGTCAGGGACGCGGCGAGCTCGGCCGTCTCGGCCGCCGAGCCGATCACGCCCAGCCCGTCGCGCAGCCACTGCACCGCGGCGCCGGTCGCGAGTACGGCCCCCTCGAACGCGTAGTGCACCGGCTCGCCGGCCAGCTGGAAAGCGACGGTGCGCAGCAGCGCGCCCCGCGCGCTCGGGGGCGGCGGCGTCGGGCCGGTGTTGAGCAGGACGAACGAGCCGGTCCCGTAGGTGTTCTTGGCCTGCCCCACCTGGACGCAGGCCTGCGCGAACAGCGCGGCCTGCTGGTCGCCGATCGCCGCGGCGACCGGCACCGCCACCCCCAGGAACGCGGCCGGGTCGGTCTCGGCGTACACCTCGGAGCTGGGACGCACCTCGGCGAGCAGCTCCATCGGGATATCGAGCAGCTCGGCCATCGGCACCGACCAGCTGGCCGACGCCAGGTCGAGCAGCATCGTGCGGGAGGCGTTGGTGACGTCGGTGACGTGCGTCCGCCCGCCGGTGAGCCGCCAGGCAAGCCACGTGTCGACGGTGCCGAAGGCCAGCTCGCCGCGCCCGGCGCGGCGGCGCAGCTCCGGGTCGGAGTCCAGGATCCAGGCGATCTTGGTGCCGGAGAAGTAGGGATCGAGCACCAGGCCGGTGCGCTCGGCGACGGCCGGGCCGTGCCCGTCGGCGGCGAGCCGTTCGCAGGCGGCGGCGGTCCGCCGGTCCTGCCAGACGATCGCCGGGTGGACGGGTTGACCGGTCCGCCGGTCCCACAGGACGGCGGTCTCGCGCTGGTTGGTGATGCCGACGGCCGCGATGTCGGCGGCGCGGCGCCCGGCCGCCGTGAGCGCGGCCGCCACGGTGTCGACGACGCCGCGCCAGAGCTTCTCCGGGTCCTGCTCGACCCAGCCCGGGCGCGGGTAGGACACGGCGACCTCGGCGTGCGCCCGGCCCACGACGTGGGCGTCCCGGTCGAGGACGCAGACCGTCGTGCCGGTCGTCCCCTGGTCGATCGCGACCACCACCGGCTCGGGCACCGCCGCATGCTATCGCCGATCACCCGGCCGGAAGGGGCCATGGCCGGCCGGGCCTGGGCTGCTGAGCCCAGGTTGGCCAAGCCTTGGGGCTAGCCAAGCCCTGGAGCTAGCCGAGCCGGCCGAGGTCGACGGCGCCCTCCGGGGCCTTGGCGGTGGTCGCCGAGTCGTAGTCGGTGAACTCGATGCGGCCGTTGTCGCTGCCGACGACGTCGATCCGCAGCGGGACCGGGTCGCCGGTCGCGGCGGCGTAGAGGGTGACGCCGGAGCCCTTCACCAGGACGGCGTCGCGGCCCGCGAACGTGGTGGGGGTGACGGTGCCCGACAGGGTGCTGAGGTATTCGGTCAGCGAGAGCGCCAGGCCTTCGACGGTGAGGAAGCGGTACTGGTTGGCCTGGGTCGGGGTGAGCCGTACCCACTGGCCGGCCAGGAGGGCGGAGGCGTCGCTCTCGCCGATCTCCTGGTAGTAGCCCTGGTCACCGCGGATGAAGGTGTCGGCGTTGGCCTTGACGACATCGATCTTGTGCTTTCCGCTGGTGAACGTGCCGCTGGTGCCCGCGCCCGCCATCCGCAGGTCCCAGCTGGACGCGCTGTTGTCGGCGCTGCCGCTGGCGAGCCGTCCGAGCACCCGGACGCTTTCGGCATGGCGGAAGGCATCGAGTGTCCGATTGCCGACCTCGGTCGCCGAGGCCTTGGCGAGCCCGTTGTCCTTCGGTCCGCCGCCACCGCAGCCGGCGAGGCCCGCTGCCAGGAGCAGGGCCCCCACCAGCGCGGCTACCTGTCGTGCCGCTTTGCCCGGAACGCCCGAACGTGTCGGCATGACCCGTTGCATCCGCATCGTGCCAGTGTGCACTTCACGTCGCGGCCGCCCGCAGGGTGGTCTGGATAATAGAGGGGGGCGCCCGGCCGGGAAGAGACTGACGGATCACAGTGGTGGGACGCCGGTTCGACGGTGGCCGGTAAATAGGGCACACTGGTGTTGTGAAATCCACGCAGGACCTCGACGCGGGCCCAGGTGCCGCGGTCTCGCCGGCGTTGATGCCGGCGGGGGCCGATGTGCGCACCCGGGATCGTGTCGTGCGCATCCTGCTGGAGGCGGGGGCCTCGACCGCCGCGGACCTCGCGCGCCGGCTCGACCTCTCGCCGGCGGCGGTGCGTCGCCACCTCGACGCGATGGTCGCGGACGGGATCATCACGCCCACGACCGTGCACGCCCGTGGCCCGCGAGGCCGGGGGCGCCCGGCCCGACACTACGCGTTGACCGACGCGGGGCACGAGGAGGCCGGTCCGACGGCTTACTCCGACCTCGCGGCCGGTGCGCTGCGGTTTCTCGACGAGGTCGCGGGCGGCGGCGCGGTCGCCGCGTTCGCCGAGCGGCGCGGCCAGGAGCTGGAGACCCTGCTCGCGGCCGCGGTCGAGGGTGTACCGGAGGAGGACCGTCCCGCGGCGCTCGCGGCGGCGATGACCGACGCCGGCTACACGGCCAGCGTCTCCGAGGTGCCCAGCGGTACCCAGATCTGCCAGCACCACTGCCCGGTCCAGCATGTCGCCGAGCGCTTCCCCGCGCTGTGTGACGCGGAGACGGCGGCGCTGTCCCGGTTACTCGACAGCCACGTCCAACGGCTCGCCACCATCGCCCACGGCGACGGTGTCTGCACGACGCACGTCCCCGGCAAGACCGCTACCGGCACCGGGTCCTCGGTGCCGACGAGGAACTCTCCCGTGCCCGTGAGGATCATAACGACATGACTACCTCTGCCGAGACCGCCCTCGAGGGGCTTGGCTCGTACAAGTTCGGCTGGGCCGACGCCGACGCCTATGCCGACGACGTCGAGCGTGGCCTGTCCGAGACGGTGGTCCGCGGTATCTCGGCGAAGAAGTCCGAGCCGTCGTGGATGACCGACCTTAGGCTTAAGGGCCTGAAGCTTTTCGAGCGCAAGCCGATGCCGACGTGGGGCGCGGACCTTTCGGGCATCGACTTCGACAACATCAAGTACTTCGTCCGCTCCACCGAGAAGCAGGCGGAGAGCTGGGACGACCTGCCCGCGGACATCAAGGACACCTACGACAAGCTCGGCATCCCGGAGGCGGAGAAGCAGCGCCTCATCTCCGGCGTCGCTGCCCAGTACGAGTCCGAGGTCGTCTACCACAAGATCCGTGAGGACCTCGAGGAGCAGGGCGTCATCTTCCTCGACACCGACAGCGGCCTGCGCGAGCACCCGGAGATCTTCAAGGAGTACTTCGGCTCGGTGATCCCGGTCGGCGACAACAAGTTCGCCGCGCTGAACACCTCCGTCTGGTCGGGCGGCTCGTTCATCTACGTCCCGCCGGGTGTGCACGTCGATATCCCGCTGCAGGCCTACTTCCGGATCAACACCGAGAACATGGGCCAGTTCGAGCGGACACTGATCATCGTCGACGAGGGTGCCTACGTGCACTACGTCGAGGGCTGCACCGCGCCGGTCTACTCGTCGGACTCGCTGCACTCCGCGGTCGTCGAGATCGTCGTCAAGAAGAACGCGCGCTGCCGGTACACGACCATCCAGAACTGGTCCAACAACGTCTACAACCTGGTGACCAAGCGGGCCGCCTGCCAGGAGGGCGGCACGATGGAGTGGATCGACGGCAACATCGGCTCCAAGGTGACGATGAAGTACCCGGCGGTGTGGCTGCTCGGCGAGCGGGCCCGCGGCGAGGTGCTCTCGATCGCGTTTGCCGGCGCGGGCCAGCACCAGGACGCCGGCGCCAAGATGGTGCACGCGGCGCCGCGCACGTCGTCACAGATCATCTCCAAGTCGGTGGCCCGCGGCGGCGGCCGGACGTCCTACCGCGGCCTCGTGCAGATCCACGAGGGCGCGACGCAGTCGCGCTCGACCGTGAAGTGCGACGCGCTGCTCGTCGACACGGTCAGCCGGTCCGACACCTACCCGTACGTCGACGTCCGCGAGGACGACGCGTCGATCGGTCACGAGGCCAGCGTCTCCAAGGTCGGCGAGGACCAGCTCTTCTACCTGATGAGCCGGGGCCTGGCCGAGGACGAGGCGATGGCGATGATCGTGCGCGGCTTCGTCGAGCCGATCGCCCGTGAGTTGCCGATGGAATACGCCCTCGAGCTCAACCGGCTGATCGAGCTGCAGATGGAAGGCTCGGTCGGCTGATGGCGGTCATTGACGCCACCGGCCGCCCGCCGATGGTGCCGGCGCCGAGCGCCCCGGTCCGGTCCCGTGACCCCGAGGCCCACCCCGTGCCGACCGGTCGGGAGGAGGCCTGGCGGTTCACCCCGCTGCGCCCGCTCAAGCCGCTGATCGCCGGCCAGGAGCCCGACGGGAAGATCGACATCTCGGTCGCGGCGCCGGAGGGCGTCGAGGTCGAGTTCGTGGACTCGGGCGACCCGCGCGTCGGCCGGGTGCTCACCCCGGTCGACCGGGTCGCGGCGTTCGCGACAGTGCGGGCCGGCGGCGCCGTCGCCGTCACGGTCCCGGCCGAGGCCGAGCTGACCGAGCCGGTCATGGTGGCGCTGCGGGGCGAAGGCGGGGTCTGCTACAGCCACCTGGCGATCGAGGTCGGCCCGTTCGCGCGCGCGACCGTGGTTCTCGACCACACCGGCACGGCGAAGTACGCCGGCAACGTCGAGGTGTACGTCGGCCACGGCGCGTCGGTCACCTTCGTCTCGCTGCAGGACTGGGACGGCGACGCGGTGCACGCCGGGGCGCACGCCTTCTCGCTCGGCCGGGACGCGAAGCTGCGGGCCACCCACATCACGCTGGGCGGCCACCTGGTGCGGATCAACCCGACGGTCGACTACCGCGGCCCCGGCGGGGACGCGGAGCTGGCCGGGCTGTTCTTCACCGACGCCGGACAGCACCAGGAGCACCGCCTGCTGGTCACCCACCAGGAGCGCAACTGCCGCAGCCGGGTGACCTACAAGGGCGCCCTGCGGGGCCTCGACGCGCACTCGGTGTGGATCGGTGACGTGCTCATCGGCGCGGACGCGGTCGGTACCGACACCTACGAGATCAACCGCAACCTGGTGCTGACCGACGGGGCGCGGGCCGACTCGGTGCCGAACCTGGAGATCCTCACCGGTGAGGTGGCCGGCGCCGGCCATGCCAGCGCGACGGGCAGGTTCGACGACGAGGTGCTGTTCTACCTGATGGCCCGGGGGATCCCGGCCGAGGAGGCGCGCCGGTTGGTCGTGCGCGGCTTCTTCGGCGAGGTGCTCGACCGGGTCGGCATCGAGT
Organism: Pseudofrankia saprophytica; assembly: GCF_000235425.2. Taxonomy (NCBI): domain Bacteria; kingdom Bacillati; phylum Actinomycetota; class Actinomycetes; order Frankiales; family Frankiaceae; genus Pseudofrankia; species Pseudofrankia saprophytica. The sequence goes on along the minus strand of NZ_KI912267.1, from coordinate 506,985 downwards.
CGCTGCGTGAGCGGGTGACCGCCACCGTCGACGCCGAGCTGGCGGCGGTGGGCTCGTGAGTCGGCAGAGGGTGTGCGCGCTCGACGACGTCGCCGAGGAGGCGGCGCTGGGCGTCGAGCTTGATGTAGAGGGTGCGGACGAGCCGACGCCGGTGTGCGTGGTGCGCTCCGGCGGACGGGTGTTCGCGATCCGGGACGAGTGCTCGCACCAGGACGTCCAGCTGTCGGACGGCGAGGTCGAGGACGGGAAGATCGAGTGCTGGCTGCACGGCTCCCAGTTCGACCTGGAGAGCGGCAAGCCGACCTGCCTCCCGGCCACCGACCCGGTGCCCACCTATCCCGTGACCATCGAGGGCGGCGACGTCTACGTCGACCTGGCCGCCGCCAACCTTAAGTGAAGGTGACCTGACCGGTGTCGACCTTGGAGATCCAGAACCTGCACGTCACGGTGGAGACCGACGGCGAGGGCCCGCGCGAGATCCTGAAGGGCGTCGACCTGACCGTCCGCAAGGGCGAGACGCACGCGATCATGGGGCCGAACGGCTCCGGCAAGTCGACGCTGTCCTACTCGATCGCCGGCCACCCGAAGTACACGGTGACCGAGGGCTCGATCACGCTGGACGGCGAGGACGTGCTCGCGATGAGCGTCGACGCCCGCGCCCGCGCCGGCATCTTCCTGGCCATGCAGTACCCGGTCGAGGTGCCCGGCGTCTCCGTCTCCAACTTCCTGCGTACCTCCGCCACGGCCGTCCGGGGCGAGGCCCCGAAGCTGCGGCTGTGGATCAAGGAGGTCAAGGAGGCGATGAAGGACCTCGAGGTGGACCCGGCGTTCGCCGAGCGCGGCGTGAACGAGGGCTTCTCCGGCGGCGAGAAGAAGCGTCACGAGATCCTGCAGATGACGCTGCTCAAGCCGAAGATCGCGATCCTCGACGAGACCGACTCCGGCCTCGACGTGGACGCGTTGCGGGTCGTCTCCGCGGGGATCAACGCGGTCCGCGCGACCGGCGAGACCGGCACACTGCTGATCACGCACTACACCCGGATCCTGCGCTACGTGCAGCCGGAGTTCGTGCACGTGATGGCCGGCGGGAAGATCGTCGACGAGGGCGGCCCGGAGCTCGCGGCCACGCTCGAAGAGGGCGGCTACGACAGGTACGTCAAGGTCGGCGCGGGAGCGTGAGCGCGATGGCTGGCACTCTCAAGCTCGACGTCGCGGAGTTCGACGTGGAGCTCGTCCGCAAGGACTTCCCGATCCTCGACCGGGTCGTGCACGGCGACAGGCCGCTCGTCTACCTCGACAGCGCGGCGACGTCGCAGAAGCCGCGCGCGGTGCTCGACGCCGAGCGTGAGTACTACGAGCTGCACAACGCCAACGTGCACCGCGGCATCCACGTGCTCGCCGAGGAGGCGACCGCGCTCTACGAGGCCGCCCGCGACAAGGTCGCCGCGTTCATCGGCGCGCCCGACCGGCACGAGGTCGTCTTCACCAAGAACTCCTCCGAGGCGCTCAACCTCGTCGCCTACGCGTTCAGTAACGCGGCGTCCCACGGCGGCGAGGCCGAGCGCTTCCGGCTCGGCCCGGGCGACGAGGTCGTCATCACCGAGATGGAGCACCACTCGAACCTGGTGCCCTGGCAGATGCTCTGCCAGCGCACCGGCGCGACGCTGCGCTGGCTTGGTCTGACCGACGACGGCCGGCTCGACCTGTCCAACCTGGACGAGGTCGTCAACGCCCGGACGAAGGTCGTCTCGTTCGTCCACCAGTCGAACATCCTGGGCACGGTCAACCCGGTGGCGACGATCGCCGCCCGCGCCCGCGAGGTCGGGGCGCTGACCGTGGTCGACGGCTCGCAGTCGGTGCCGCACCTGCCGGTGGACGTGGCGGCGCTCGGCGTCGACTTCTTCGCCTTCACCGGGCACAAGATGTGCGGCCCGACCGGCATCGGCGTGCTGTGGGGGCGCCGGGAGCTGCTCGAGGTCATGCCGCCGTTCCTCGGTGGTGGCGAGATGATCGAGCTGGTGACGATGGAGGGGAGCACCTACGCCCCGCCGCCGCACCGGTTCGAGGCCGGCACCCCGATGATCGCCCAGGCGGTCGGGCTCGGCGCCGCCGTCGACTACCTGACGGGGCTCGCGGGCGGGGCCGGGATGGCCGCCGTCGCCGCGCACGAGCACGCGCTCACCATCTACGCGCTGGAGCGGCTCGTCGAGGTGCCCGGACTGCGGATCATCGGCCCGGCCGAGGCCGTCGACCGGGGCGGGGCGATCTCGTTCCTGCTCGCGGGCAAGGACGGACGAGCGATCCACCCGCATGACGTCGGCCAGGTCCTCGACGAGCAGGGGATCGCCGTTCGCGTCGGCCACCACTGTGCCCGGCCGGTGTGCCTGCGCTACGGCGTTCCCGCGACGACCAGGGCGTCGTTCCACCTTTACACCACCACCGGCGAGATCGACGCGTTGGTGGAAGGGTTGGCCGGGGTGCGGAGGTTCTTCGGAGCGTGAAGCTGGACTCGATGTACCAGGAGATCATCCTGGACCATTACCGCAACCCGCACCACCGTGGGCTGCGCGAGCCGTTCGACGCCGAGGTGCATCACGTCAACCCGACCTGCGGCGACGAGGTCACGGTGCGGGTGAAGATCCTCGATGACACGGTCGTGGACGTCTCCTACGAGGGCGAGGGCTGCTCGATCAGCCAGGCGTCCGCGAGCGTGATGACCGACCTGGTCATCGGCCGCAGTGTCGAGGACGCGATGACGCTGGAACGCGAGTTCCTGGCGCTCATGCAGTCCCGCGGCACCGTCGAGCCGGACGAGGACGTCCTCGAGGACGCGGTCGCGTTCGCCGGGGTGTCGAAGTACCCGGCCCGGGTCAAGTGCGCGCTGCTGGGCTGGATGGCCTGGAAGGACGCCACTGCCCAGGCCGCCAGCGGGTCGCCCACCGACTCCGCCGCCGAGGCATCCCCCCTTCCTCTAGAGGCCGGGTCCGTTCCCGAGCAGGAGAAGCAGGCATGAACGACAGCACCGCTCCTTCCGACACCGCTCTGGCCGAGGACGCCCCGCTGCCGGAGGCCGTGACCGCGGGCGCCATGGTGCCCGGCGCGGCCAGCCAGCCCCGGCTCAGTGCCCCGTCCGTCGACAAGGCGGCGATCGAGGACATCGAGGAGGCGATGCGCGACGTCGTCGACCCCGAGCTCGGCATCAACGTCGTCGACCTCGGCCTCGTCTACGGGATCACTGTCTCCGACGACAACGCCGCCACCCTCGACATGACGCTGACGTCAGCCGCCTGCCCGCTCACCGACGTGATCGAGGACCAGGCCCGGTCCGCGCTCGTCGACGGCCCGGACTCGCTGGTCACCGACATCACGATCAACTGGGTCTGGATGCCCCCGTGGGGCCCCGACAAGATCACCGAAGACGGCCGCGAGCAGCTCCGCGCCCTTGGTTTCAACGTCTGACAGGTCGAGGACGGGACGTCTCGGTGGCGCATCCCGGTGATGCGGGCACCGGCAGGCGACGGACGCGACGGAGATCGTCACGCTGGAGCCGCACGGAACGTCGCCGCCCCGCCGTGGCTTCTGAGGTATGCTGCGACTGCGCATGGGAAGGTTCCGCGCGCTCGTGCCGTGCCGGACGCAAGGGCCGGCTCTCGCCGGAAGTCCATCGGACTTCCGGCGAGTTTTTTTTACGTCATGGTCTTCCGCTCAGGCAGCCGGGAGCCAAGCTGCATCATGAGCGGCACCGTGGCCTGAGCGCCGGTCGATACGCCAACAGTGATCACAGCTAGGCGGTCTCCAGTCGCCAGGCGTGATTCCTGGTGCGCGATGATGACCGTTCTGTGCCCGAACTCCAGCTGCCCGACGGCGTACTCCATCGGCCGCCCGGTTACCTCGCGGACCTGGCGGTACACCGGCGCACTGAGTGTTGGCCGTACCTCGGTGATTGTGACGACGCGTACCCGTCGGTCCTGCCCCGAGGCCTGGCCGCCCACGGCGCCAGCCGGACCGATGTACAGCGCGCGTCCACCGGCCGGCATGAGCAGAAGCGTCCGCTCGCCCGGCAGGGCGGCTCCCACCGGTACGTACACGACGTGCGTCGCGCCCGCCACCCTGATCTGCCGCCTGAGCTGGTCCAGGCAACGTTCCACCACGCCAGTGGCGATTCCGCTGGGCAAGCCCGGGTTGGGGCGTCGGTCCAGCAGGAGGATCGGGAATCCGTTGTGCTCATTGATGTCAACCCCGATGGGGAAGAGATCCACACTTCTGCCGGGTCGAACCCCTCGCGGCATGGCCGTGACGGGCGCCGAGGCTGGTACGCCACCGTCCCGGCTGTGGAGCCGCACCGACCGTCCGGGACCGTCGACGCTGGACACGATCACGCGGCACGGGGGCGGGGGCATCCCGGCGGCCGGATGGAGGAGCCGGGCGACCGTCGCTCGCCGTTCGAGCACCGCCCGGCCGCGAAACCCGGCCATCGTGGCCAATGCGGCGTCATCCAGGAGAAGCCAGCCGTGATCTCGGCGGCGCCGGTGGACGGTCTCCCGGGCCGCGACCCAGACGGGAACATCGAGTTCGTGCGCGAACTGGCACGCCGGGATGAGATCCATGTCGCGGCTGAGTAGGACGATTCCACGGGCTGATGAGTCACCCTGCTGAATCTGGGTGGCCAGACGGCAGATCTGGACGGCGCAGAGGACGTCGACCAGCTTCTCCTCCAACTCTCCTCGGGTGTCCGACAACCGCAGCCGGCCGGGCAGAGTCCTGGCACCGGGAGTCGTCTCCCACCGCCGCGCGAACTCGTTGTTGTCGGCCAGCGCCGCCGCCAGCCTGCCTCCGGGGGTGACCGACCGTGGCCCGTCCGCCGGCTCGATGCCAAGCGCGAGGTCGGCGGAGACCACCTCGAGCCCGTAGGCCCGGAGACCGCCGACGAGTCCCGGGTACGTCACGTGCCTGGCCTGGCCGAAGGCCCGGCTGACCTGGCTCCGGACATTCCAGCCGTCGACGACGACGGCGACCGGGAACCGGCCGGAGTCGTGGTCGACGGCTGGAGGTTGAGGTCGTTCGCGCATGGTCATGGTCGTTTTCCTCCGCGGAGCCCGCGAGCGCTGGCACGTCGCATCGACCAACCGATCCATGGGGCGAACTCCGGAAGTCTGTGGGCGACACGGTCACTTTATGGTAGCGCGTGCATATGGGTGAGCATATGCACGTGCATCTGGCGATGAGTGTCGTCCTGGACCGCATGGGGGCGCTTCGATGGTGGGTCGGCGCGACCGGTGGTGCGCTCGTACCTTGGCTTGATCGAACGCTGGCGGATCCGTGCGACTTGCCGGCTGTTGGCAGGCCTGTTGGAGCCGCGGGGTGTCGCCGGCGGACTGGTGCGCCGGCGCAACTGTCGCGGGTCCAGAAAATCTTGTAACGCTGTGTTTGCGGGTCGGCACTGGAGGTATGTAGCTAGTGCCGTCGAGGACGAGTCCGAAGCCAAAATAGGTAAGAACTACGAGGCGACGGGTGATCGCCCCCGGCGGTTGAAGAGCCCAAGTCCACAAGGACTTGGGCTCTTTTGGCTGCCCGGTGGCCGGGTGTCAGCCGGCGAGGAGGGACTCGTAGAGGCGGGCGGTCTGGCGGGCGACGGCGGGCCAGCCGAACTCGGTGACGGCGCGGTCGCGGCCTGCCCGGCCCATGGCTCCGGAGCGCGCGGGATCCGCCAGGAGCTCGTTCATGGCCGCGGCCAGCGCCGGCGGGTCGTCCGGGGGGACGAGGAGGCCGGTAACCCCGTCGTCGACGACCTCGGGGATGCCGCCGACCCGGGAGGCGACGACCGCGGCGCCGCAGGCCATGGCCTCCAGGTTGACGATGCCCAGCGGCTCGTAGACCGACGGGCAGGCGAACAGGGAGGCGTGCGAGAGCAGCTGGATGACCTCGGGCTTCTGGAGCATGCCGGAGATCCAGATGACGCCGTCGCGGCGGGCATGGAGCGCGTCGACGAGCTCGGTCACCTCCGCCAGCAGCTCGGGGGTGTCTGGAGCGCCGGCGCACAGGACCAGCTGGGCGCGCGGGTCCAGCTCCGCCGCCGCGCGCAGCAGCACCGGTACGCCCTTCTGCCGGGTGATCCGGCCGACGAAGACCACCGACGGGCGGTCCGGGTCGACGCCGTGGCGTTCCAGCACGTCGGTGCCCAGGTCGGGGGAGTACTCGTCCGTGTCGATCCCGTTGCGGATGACGTGGACCCTCGCCGGGTCGACACCGGGGTAGGCGTCGAGGATGTCGGTCCTCATGCCAGCGCTGACGGCGACGACGGCGGACGCGGCCTCGATGGCGGTCTTCTCCGCCCAGGAGGACAGTCGGTAGCCGCCGCCGAGCTGCTCGGCCTTCCACGGGCGGCGCGGTTCCAGCGAGTGCGACGTCAGCACGTGTGGCACCCCGGCGAGCATCGCCGCGAGGTGGCCGCCCAGGTTCGTGTACCAGGTGTGCGAGTGGATGAGGTCCACGCCGCCCAGGTCGATGGTCGCCGCGCCCGCCATGGACAGGTCCAGAGAGAAGGTGCGAAGAGCGTCGTTCGCGCCGTCCAGCTCGGTCCACGGCCGGTGACGCCGGACCGCCGGGACCGGGCCGCCTGCGCTGGGCGACGGGATGGCCGGGTCATCCGCCTTCGGGTCGCCCTCGCAGTGGACGGTCAGGTCGACGAGGCGAGCGAGCTCGCGGGCCAGGTACTCGACGTGCACGCCGGCGCCGCCATAGACGTTCGGCGGGTACTCCCGGGTCAGCAGCGCGACGCGCATCCCACGTGGTCCTTTTGCTGAGGTGTTGGTGTTGCTGGGGGGTTGGTGCCGGACGAGGCCGAGACGGCCGGCTACTCGACGGTGACGCCCTTGCCGACGACGGTGATGCCCTCGGCGCTGACCGTGTACCCGCGAGCCAGATCGTGCTCCTTGTCGACGCCGACCTCGGCGCCGGGCGGGACGACGACGTTCTTGTCGAGGATCGCGTCCCGCACCACCGCCCGCCGGCCGACCACGGTGTTGTTCATGACCACCGCGTTCTCCACCCGTGCCCACGAGTTCACCCGCACCCCGGGGGACAGGACCGAGCGGCGCAGCAGGCCACCGGAGACGATCACCCCGTTGCTCACGATGCTGTCCACCGCCATGCCGGTGCGGCCGGGGGCGTCCCGGACGAACTTCGCCGGCGGCAGCGACGGGACGCTGGTCAGGATCGGCCAGTGCGGGTTGTACAGGTTGAACACCGGTTCGAGGGTGCACAGGTCCATGTGGGCGTCGAAGTAGGCGTCGATCGTTCCCACGTCCCGCCAGTAGCCCCGGTCGCGCTCCTTGGCGCCGGGAACCTCGTTCTCGCTGAAGTCGTAGACGCCGGCGAGGCCCTGGTTGACGAGCCTCGGGATGATGTCGCCGCCCATGTCATGCACGCTGTCCGGGTCGGCGGCGTCGGCGTGCAGGGCGTCGAGGAGCACCTTCGTCGAGAAGACGTAGTTGCCCATCGACGCGAACGTCTCGTCGGGCGAGTCCGGGAGCCCCGGCGGGTCGGCCGGCTTCTCGAGGAACGCCTCGATCGTGCGGCCGTCGGCCGCCGGCCGGATGACGCCGAACCCCTCGGCCTCCGTGCGCGGCACCCGCAGCGCGGCGACCGTCACCCCGGCGCCGGTCTCGATGTGCTGGGCGACCATCTGGCGCGGGTCCATCCGGTAGACGTGGTCCGCGCCGAAGACGACCACGATGTCCGGGGACTCGTCATGGACCAGGTTGAGCGACTGGTGGATGGCATCGGCGCTGCCGGCGAACCACTGCGGGCCGAGGCGCTGCTGGGCTGGCACCGGGGTGATGTAGTTGCCCAGCAGGGTGCTCATCCGCCAGGTGGTGGTGATGTGCCGGTCCAGGCTGTGGCTCTTGTACTGGGTGAGCACCGCGATCCGCAGGTAGCCGGCGTTCACCAGGTTCGACAGCGCGAAGTCGACCAGCCGGTACAGCCCGCCGAACGGCACCGCGGGCTTGGCACGGTCGGCGGTGAGCGGAGCCAGCCGCGTCCCCTTGCCACCAGCGAGCACCAGGCCGAGCACCCTGGGCCCCGGCCCCCTCATCTTGACCGACCAGGCAAATCCGGCACATCTCGCAGCCTAGTGCGCCGAGCTCGCCCGCACACGCCCTTGCTGACGTCGTTGAGCTGGCATTTCGATGACCGGGCCGGGGCCGACCGGCGAATGGACCCGCGAATCGGCCCCGTGCCGAGGACGGTCGGTCAGGTGCCGCTCCAGGCGGTCTCCTGGACGGGGGAGCGGCCGATGAGCGGACTCCACCAGGACTCGTTGTCGCGGTACCAGGCGATCGTCGAGCGCATGCCGTCGGTGAACTCGATCTGCGGTGCCCAGCCCAGCTCCGCGCGCAGCTTGCCGGAGTCCAGCAGGTAGCGACGGTCGTGCGACGGGCGGTCCGGCACGATCGTCTTGAGCGTGTCGGGCAGGCCGAGCTCGGCGAGGATCGTGTCGGCGATGGTCTCGATGTCAGCCTCGACGCCGCTGCCGACATGGTAGGTCTCGCCGATCCGGCCGCGTTCGAGCACCGCGTCGATCGCCCGGCAGTGGTCGGTGACGTGCAGCCACTCGCGCCGGTTCTTCGTGGACGCGTACAGCGGCAGCGGCTCGCCCCGCAGCGCCCGGGCGATGAACAGCGGGATGACCTTCTCCGGGAACTGGTACGGCCCGTAGTTGTTCGAGCAGTTCGTGATGGTGATCGGCAGGCCGTAGGTGTAGCCGTAGGCGCGTACGGCGTGGTCACCGCCGGCCTTGGCCGCGTTGTAGGGGGTGCGCGGCAGGTAGGGCGAGTCCTCGGTGAAGGCTCCCGGGTCGTCGAGGTCCAGGTCGCCGTAGACCTCGCAGGTGGAGATCTGGTGGAACCGGCCGACGCCCACCGTGCGGGCCGCCTCCAGGAGGGTCTGGGTACCCATCACGTTGGTGGAGAAGAAGTCACCGGGCCGCAGGATCGCCAGGCTGTTGTGCGACTCGGCGGCGAAGTTGACCACCGTGTCGACCCTGTGCTCGCGCAGCAGCGACTCGATGAGCTCCCGGTCGCGGATGTCGCCGTGGACGAACGTCGCCTCGCCCTCGTCCGCCGCGGCGTCGAGCACGTCGGCGAGGTTCTCGCGCAGGCCGGCGTAGGTGAGCGCGTCGAGCGCGACGATCCGGTCGGCCGGGTGCCAGGTGCGCCAGTAGCGCACGAAGTTCGATCCGATGAAGCCGGCGGCACCGGTCACCAGCAGCGTCGTCATGGCGTGTGCGGCCTTTCCGATCGAGGTCAGGGCCAGAGATGTCTGGAGCGCCGGTCGCGCGGCGGCCGCGCCTGATCCGTGGCGCCGCCGCCCAGCCTCTCACGGTCCTGGCCTGCTCGGGAGCGCGGGTCGCGGCGGGCGACGCAGGACCACGGGCGACCGTGGTGTCTTAGGGGTGGCCTTCCGGTGTTCTGGTGGAGTGGTTCTGGTCACCGTTGGGGTAGATCGGTTGGTTATGTCGTGGAAACATCCGCGCCCTACGCTGCGGCCGTGGCGGACCTGTTCGAGGGATATCCGGCGGAGGTGCAGGCCACCGCCGCTTGGGACGAGGTTTTCGAGGCTGCTGACACGCCTCGAGAGGTGTACGCGGCTCTCTACGACGCGTTGCGGCCACTGAGCAGTGGTGACCTGGCGGCCCGCAAGGCGGCGCTCGACCGGGCGTTCCGGGACGCGGGGATCACGTTCATCCTCTTCGGGGAGGAGCGCCCGTTCCCGCTGGACCTGGTTCCCCGGCTGCTGTCGGGCTCCGAGTGGGACACCATCGAACGTGGCGTGGTCCAGCGGGTGCGCGCGCTGGAGGCGTTCCTCGCCGACGTCTACGGCCGCGCCGAGGTCCTCGAGGAGGGCATCCTGCCGCGCCGGCTGGTGATGTCCAGCTCGCACTTCCACCGGGCCGCGCACGGCATCGACCCGCCCAACGGGGTGCGCTGCCACGTCTCCGGCATCGACCTGATCCGCGACGAGGACGGTCGCTTCCGGGTGCTCGAGGACAACGTCCGGGTGCCGAGCGGGGTCAGCTACGTCATCGAGAACCGCCGGGCGATGACCAGGGTGTTCCCGGAGCTGTTCGCCACCCACCGGGTCCGCCCGGTCGCCGACTACGCCTCGCATCTGCTGCACGCGCTGCGCGCCGCGGCGCCGCCCGAGGTGGCCGATCCGACGGTCGTCGTGCTCACCCCGGGCATCTACAACTCGGCCTACTTCGAGCACGCGCTGCTCGCCCGGCAGATGGGCGTCGAGCTGGTCGAGGGCCGTGACCTCACGATCCGTAACAACCGGGTGACGATGCGCACCACCGAGGGTGAGCAGCCTGTGCACGTCATCTACCGCCGGGTCGATGACGACTGGCTCGACCCGCTGCAGTTCCGGCCCGAGTCGGTCGTCGGCTGCGCCGGGCTGGTCAACGCCGCCCGGGCCGGGCGGGTCACGATCGCCAACGGCGTCGGCAACGGCGTCGCCGACGACAAGCTCATGTACACCTACGTCCCGGAACTGATCCGGTACTACCTCGGCGAGGAGCCGATCCTGCCCAACGTCGACACGTACCGGGTCGAGGATCCCGACCAGCGCGCCTACGTGCTCGACCACCTCGACGAGCTCGTCGTCAAGCCGGTCGACGGCTCCGGTGGCAAGGGCATCGTCATCGGGCCGCAGGCCACCGACGAGGAGCTGGCGACGCTGCGCACGCAGGTGATCGCCGACCCGCGGGGCTGGATCGCGCAGCGCGTGGTGCGGCTGTCGACGTCGCCGACGCTGTCCAGCGACCGGCTCGGCCCGCGCCACATCGACCTGCGGCCGTTCGCCGTCAACGATGGCAACCGGATCTGGGTTCTGCCCGGCGGGCTCACCCGGGTCGCGCTGCCCAGAGGCAGCCTGGTGGTCAACTCCAGCCAGGGCGGCGGCTCGAAGGACACCTGGGTACTCGCGCCCGAGCTCGCCGAGGGCGAACGCCCCGGCGCCTACGGCCGCCACGTCGTCGGCGACTTCGAGACCGCCCAGGGCCCCGACCTAGGACCAGACTCGTCCGGCGAGCAACAACAACAGCAACAACAGAACCAACAGCGCGACCAGGACGAGGCGGTGGCCACATGCTGAGCCGGATCGCGGAGTCCCTGTTCTGGATCGGCCGGTACGTCGAGCGGGCCGAGAGCACGTCGCGCATCCTCGACGTCCACGTCCACCGCGTGCTGGAGGACCCCTGGTTGGACGAGGCGTCGGCCGGGCGTGAGCTGCTCGCGGTGATGGGAACCCCGCCGCCCGCCGGATCTGTCGACTCGCACCTGGTCGTCGAGCTGCTGGGCTATGACCGGAACAACTCGTCGAGCATCGTCGGCGCGATCTCGGCGGCTCGGGAGAACGCGCGCAGCGCCCGGGTGGTCGTGTCCAGCGAGGCCTGGGAATGCCTCAACGCGACCTGGAACGAGCTCGACCACACCGAGCAGCTCGCCCGCCGCCTCGGCCCGCACATCTTCTTCCGGTACATCCGCGAGCGCACCGCGATGCTCGCCGGGCTGGTGGACGCCACCCTGGCCCGCGACGACGGCTGGCGGTTCCTGGCGCTCGGCCGCAGCCTGGAGCGGGTCGACATGACCGCCCGGCTGCTGTCGTCGAGCATCGGCGACGACCCGAACTCGCAGAGCTGGGTGAGCCTGCTGCGTTCCTGTGGCGCGCACGAGTCCTACCTGCGCACCTACCGGCGCGCGGTCGACGCCTCCCGGGTCGCCGAGTTCCTGCTGCTGGACCGGCTGTTCCCGCGCTCGGTCTACTGGTCGCTCGCGCTCGCCGAGCAGATCCTCGCCGAGCTCGACAGCGGCCGCCGGGGTGGGCGGACCACGGTGCATGACGCGGCCCGCCGTGGCGTGGGCCTGGCCCGTACCGAGCTGGAGTTCCGCGGCGTCGACGAGCTGGTCGAGGACATGCCGGAGCTGCTGCGCGGCATGCAGCGGACCTGCTCGGAGGTCAGCGCCGCCATCACGGACCGCTACTTCGCCCGGGAGTCGCCGCGTGCCTGGGCCACCAAGGTCCCGGTCTGACCCCGCTCCGGAAGGACTGACATGAGCTGGCAGATACGCGTGGAGCACTCGACGGGTTATCGGTACTCCAGCCCGGTCCTGTCGTCGTACAACGAGGCGCGGATCGTTCCGCAGACCGGCAGCGGGCAGCTGACGCTGGAGGCGACCGTGCGCACCGAGCCGGCGGTCACCACCTACCGGTACTGGGACTACTGGGGTACCCAGGTGACCGCGTTCGACATCCACACCCCGCATACGGAGCTGGTGGTCACCGGGCGCTCGTTGGTGCGCACCGCGCCCGAGCATGAGCCGCCCGCCGGTGCCGCGAGCTGGCCGGCGCTGCGCTCCGACGAGACCGCCGACCGGCACGTCGAGTTCCTCCGCCCCGCCCGCTACACCCCCGACCACCCCGAGCTCGTCGAGGCGGGCAGGGAGCTCGCCGCGGCGCACGACCCGGCCGACTTCGTGCTCGCCGTCGGCGACTGGGTACGCGACCGGCTGACCTACCGCCCGGGCACGACCGGCGTGCACACGTCCGCCGTCGAGGCCTGGCGGCAGTGCGAGGGCGTCTGCCAGGACTTCGCGCACCTCGCGCTGGTACTGATGCGCGCGGCCGGGATGCCGGGCCGATACGTGTCCGGCTACCTGCACCCGCTCGTGGACGCCGAGCCGGGGGAGACGGTCGAGGGCCAGAGTCACGCCTGGGTGGAGGGCTGGTTCGGCGACTGGTGGGGCTTCGACCCGACCAACGCCGTGCGCGCGGGCGAGCGGCACGTCGTCGTCGCCCGCGGCCGCGACTACGACGACGTGTCGCCCATGCGCGGCGTCTACTCGGGCGGCACCTCGTCGTCGCTTGGCGTCACGGTGAACGTCACCCGCCTGAGCTAGGTAGCGGCCGGCGGGCCCGAGCCGGCCGGCTGGCCACCCGAGCGGGCGGTGGCTGAGTGACGCCGGTTTAACACCCTGGGCGAGGATCTCGCCGCCCCGGCGCACGTACCCTGGAGATGATGCCTCCGCCGTGACGCGGGCCGAGCGCCTGTCGACCGCGCGGGGGCGGCGTGGGCCGCCGGTCGTTCTCGCGGGCGGGCCTCGTCCACGCCCGAGTCCATTGCCCCGGGGCCGAGCCCCGGACCGATCGGAAACGGCCTCAGGTACCTGATGGAGCGCCTCGTCCAGCTGGAGTGAGCGAGCGAGCCAAGTCGGCCCGCCAACGGGCTGACCGCTGGCCGCCTACCCGCCTTCCTGCCTGCCCTGACGAGCGGCCGCCGCGCGCGGTCGTGGCTGTCCTCCCACGTCCACGTCCCGAGAGGCCACATACTTCATGATCATCGCGACCGACCTGGAGCTGCGGGCCGGAGCCAGGATCCTCGTCGAGCCGGTGTCGTTCCGAGTGCAGCCGGGGGACCGGATCGGTCTCGTCGGACGCAACGGCGCGGGCAAGACGACCCTCCTGAAGACGCTGGCGCGGGAGACCCTGCCGTTCGGCGGCAAGATCGACGTGCGAGGCGAGGTCGGCTACCTGCCGCAGGACCCGCGCAGCGGCGACCTGACCGAGTCGGCCCGCGACCGGGTGCTGTCCGCCCGCGGCCTCGACGAGCTCCTGCGCGACATGGACAAGCTGCAGGTCGAGATGGCCGAGCTCGCCGACGACACCGCCCGTGACCGGGCCATCCGCCGCTACGGCCGGCTCGAGGAACGCTTCGGCGTGCTCGGCGGCTACGCGGCCGAGGCGGAGGCCGCGCGGATCTGCTCGTCGCTCGGCCTGCCCGACCGCGTGCTCGCGCAGGCGATCGGCACCCTGTCGGGCGGCCAGCGCCGCCGGGTGGAACTCGCCCGGATCCTGTTCGCCGGCGCGGGCAACGCCGACGCGACGCTGCTGCTCGACGAGCCGACCAACCACCTCGACGCCGACTCGATCGGCTGGTTGCGGGACTTCCTGCGGGCCCACACCGGCGGCCTGATCGTGATCAGCCACGACGTCGACCTGCTCGACAAGTCCGTCAACAAGGTCTTCCACCTGGACGCGAACCGCACCGCACTCGACGTCTACAACGTCGGCTGGAAGACCTACCTGACCCAGCGCGAGCAGGACGAGAAGCGGCGCAAGCGCGAGCGGGCGAACGCCGAGAAGAAGATCGACTCGTTGAAGGCCCAGGCCGACAAGATGCGCGCCAAGGCGACCAAGGCACGGGCCGCGCACCAGATGGACCGCCGCGCCGACCGGCTGGCCGCCGGCCTCGCCGAGACCCGGGTCGCGGACAAGGTCGCGAAGCTGCGCTTCCCGAACCCGGCGCCGTGCGGGCGCACCCCGCTGACCGCCGAGGGACTGTCGAAGTCCTACGGGTCGCTGGAGGTCTTCACCGACGTCGACCTGGCGATCGACCGGGGAACCAGGGTCGTCGTCCTCGGCCTCAACGGGGCCGGCAAGACGACGCTGCTGCGGATCCTCGCCGGGGTCGAGCCGGCGGACACCGGCCGGGTCAACCCGGGCCACGGGCTGCGGATGGGCTACTACGCGCAGGAGCACGAGACGCTCGACCACGACCGCTCGCTGCTGGACAACATGCGCTCCGCCGCCCCGGACACCTCCGAGGTGGAGCTGCGCCGCATCCTCGGCGCGTTCCTGTTCAGCGGCGAGACGGTCGACCAGCTCGCGGGGACGCTGTCCGGCGGCGAGAAGACGCGCCTCGCGCTGGCCGGGCTGGTCTGCTCGGCGGCGAACGTGCTGCTGCTCGACGAGCCGACCAACAACCTCGACCCGGCGTCGCGCGCGGAGATCCTCTCGGCGCTGGCGACCTACCAGGGCTCCGTCGTGCTCGTCACCCACGACCCGGGCGCCGTGGAGGCGCTCAACCCCGACAAGGTGCTCATGCTGCCCGACGGCGTCGAGGACAACTGGTCCCCGGACCTCCTCGAGCTCATCGACCTGGCCTAGAACCAGCGGGAGCCGCCGGACCGGTGGCGGGGGAGGGCGCCTCGTCACCGGGTGTTCGCACTATCAGCTGCCACCTGCCTGTAGAAGCACCCAGCGGCCCGCCCGCTTGGGGGAGTTGGCAGACTTGCCGGCAGGTCGCGGGTCGGAAGGCCCGGTTTCTGGTGAGGAGACGGTTTCGGGTGAGTGCGGGCGGCGGTACCAAGGCGGTTCTGGCGGCATTGGCCGCCAACCTGGGGATCGCGGTGGCGAAGTTCGTCGCGTTCCTGTTCACCGGGTCGTCATCGATGCTGGCCGAGTCGATCCACTCGGTGGCCGACTCCGGCAACCAGGGGCTGTTGCTGCTCGGCCAGCGCCAGTCGGTCCGGCCGGCCGACGAGGACCACCCGTTCGGGTTCGGCCGCTCACGCTACATCGCCGGCTTCCTGGTCGGCATCGTGCTGTTCAGCGTCGGTGGACTCTTCTCCGTCTACGAGGGCGTCGAGAAGCTGCGCCACCCGCACCATCTGGAGTCCGGCCTCGTCGCTGTCATCGTCCTGCTGGTCGCGATCGGATTGGAGGGGTTCTCGTTCCGGACCGCGATCCGTGAGTCACGCCACCACAAGGGAGACGCGACCTGGTGGCGCTTCATCCGGGAAGCCCGGGCGCCCGAGTTGCCGGTGGTGCTGCTCGAGGACTTCGCGGCCCTCATCGGCCTGGTGTTCGCGCTCGCCGGCGTCGGGCTCACGCTGCTGACCGACGACCCGATCTGGGACGGCGCCGGCACGCTGGCCATCGGCGTGCTGCTGCTGATCGTGGCCATCGTGGTGGCCGTCGAGAGCTACGGCATGCTCGTCGGCGAGGCCGCGACGCCCGCCGTGGTCGCCGCGATCCGGGCGGCCCTGGTCTCCGCGCCGTCGGTGACGGCGGTGATCCACATGCGCACCCTGCACCTCGGGCCGGACGAGCTGCTCGTCGCCGCGAAGATCGGCCTCGACGAGGGGCTGACCGTCGCCGAGGTCGCCGCGGCGATCAACGAGGCCGAGCGCCGCCTGCGCGCCGCCGCTCCCACCACCTGCCGCGTCTACCTCGAGCCCGACATCCCCCGCGCCCCCGCCGAGCTGACCGCGAGCTGACACGGCCCAGGCCCGGCCCGCGCCCTGCTCGGATCGAGCGGCCGCGGGAGTCGGGGCATACGGGGTGGGCGGAGGCCGCCATACGCGAGGTGGATATATCTCGGGCCGGGGTCGTCGGAGCCGGTAGCAACGTCGGGCCGATGTACGTCGGCAAGGCGGCTGTCAGGGCCAGCGCGGGTCTCAGGTTCAGGGGCTCCGCCTGGCGGGGGCGAGGCGTATGTTCACGCGCAAGAGGTCCTGGAGGCCGTAGCGGAGATGACACCGACCCGAGTTCTCGGCCGTCTCCTGCGCTCCCCGGCATTCGTGATCTATGTCGTACTCTCGGCTCTCGCGGTCGTCCTCGTCGTCAACATAACCCCGTGGCTGCTGTTCATCCTGTTGCCGGCCTATGGCTTCGGGCTGGCCCTGGTGCTGCAGAGAACATTCAGGACCTAGCGGTGGGCAGCTGGGTCACCGGTTCGTCACGGCTGGCTGGAAGCCGTGGTCAGGTGACCGCGGGCTCCAGCCGGTCGGGTTGGCGACTACTCGAAACCGGCACTAGCCGGGCGTGAGGAGAGTGGCGACGGCGACGGCGACCACGGCGCCGGCGCCGACCAGGCCGTAGGGCAGCGTGCCGGCGCTGCTGGTGTCGCCGGGGAGCGCCGGGCGCGGCCGGGGGGCGAGCGCCGGCACCACCAGCCACGGGAACAGCGGTAGCCAGCTCGTCTGCACGCCGCCGGCCGCCAGGCCCGCCAGCAGGGCGAACAGCGCCGCCGCGGCCGCGCCGACGAGGAAGGGCCAGCCCGGCGTCATCGAGACCCGCCGCGCGGCCCGCGCCAGCGCCGGGCCGCAGCACAGGGAGACGGCCAGCAGGTCGGGCACCAGCCAGGTCAGCGCGGCGTGGTCGAACGGGTCGGCGCCGGCCCGCCCCAGGCCCTCCGGCCAGGAGTACCCGGTCAGTCGCACGGCGAACAACGGCGCGAGCGCGCCCGCGCCGGTGATGACGTTCAGCATGGGGCGGCGGCGCACGAAGTAGGCCGCGGCCACCGCCACCCCCAGCCACAGCGCCGGGTAGGCGAACAGCCCGGACACGCCGAGCAGCAGCCCGGCGCCCAGCGCCCACCAG
The DNA here is from genome assembly GCF_000235425.2 of Pseudofrankia saprophytica. Lineage (NCBI taxonomy): Bacteria > Bacillati > Actinomycetota > Actinomycetes > Frankiales > Frankiaceae > Pseudofrankia > Pseudofrankia saprophytica. The sequence goes on along the minus strand of NZ_KI912267.1, from coordinate 489,762 downwards.
GCGCGCCGTCCCCGCTCGGAGCCGACGACGCCGACGGCCACCGCCGACGCCGCCACCGCCGCCGTGACAGCGTCCGGACCGCCGGCGGCGAACGGCGCCCACGGCGCGAGGACCAGTACCGGCAGCAGCCGGCGGGCCGCCGGCGCGTGGCACAGCGAGCGCACCGCGAGCCCCACCATCGGCACGACCAGGGCGCCGATCAGGGTGAAAGCCACCCCGACCGCCGTCGCGCCGCGGATCCCCAGCTGGCCGAGCACCCAGACGAGCAGCTCCGGCCCCGGCGGCTGGCCGCTCACCCGGTCCAGCAGATCGGACGGGTGCCGGTCGGCGGCGGCCAGCAGGCCCACCGGTGCCCCGAGGCCACGTGGGGAGGCTACCCCCAGCGCGAGCCACCAACCGGCGCTCACGACGTACGACAGCCCCAGCAGCGGGCCGAACGGGGGCGACGGCCGGCCCGTCCGGCGCCGGGCGACCAGCGCGACCGAGCAGAGCACCAGCGCGGCCAGCGCCAACGGCAGCAGGGTCGCGGTTCCCAGCCGCGGCGGCCAGGCGAGCGGCAGCGTGCCCCAGGCGATCCTCGCGTCCGTAGCCGACCCATCGGACGCGTACGTGACGCCGGAGGTGGCCAGCAGGGCGGTGACGCCGGCCAGCGCCGCCGTCGCCAGGACCCACGAGACGGCCTCGCCAGCCTGCCCCCCCAGCCAGCTCCGCGGGGTGGACCCGGCTCGACCCACGCACTGCGCGCCCGATCCGGCCGGCGCGACACCCGGTGAGGGTGATCCCACGCCCGCGCCGCCGGCCGCGGGGGCGCTCGTGGCCGGGACACCGGTGGCCGGGACATCGGCGCCGGAGGGGTCGGCGCGGGGAGGATCGGCGCCGGACTCGGGCCTCGAGGCGGTATCGGCGGCGGTCATGCGGCGAGGCCCGGTACCGCGATCACAACATGACGGTAACCACTGCCAGCGCGACCTGCCCGGCCGGCTCCCGGCGCCAGCCGCTGGCGGCGGCTGCCGAGCGGCGGTTGGCGGGGTGTGTGGGCCCGTGTGGGCTCGTGTCACCCGCGACGCGCCGGGTTCCCTGTTAGGAACGGCGGCGGTGATTGGGGAGACTGACGCCGTGACGTTGATCCGATCCGGGCGCGCAGGTCATCGGCCCGCGGCCAGGAACCGTTCGGGCGTCGGGACTTGTGCCCGCGCGCGGGCGGAGCGGGAGCGACGTCGGCTCCACGGGCGCGGCAGGGGGCCACTGATCGCGTGTGATGGATCACATGTGCTTCGAGTGGCGCGTTTCCCGAAGCTGAGTGAAGATCGGTTCGCAGATCATCTACACGGAGGGGGCCACGTTGGCCGAGCTTAGGAAAGGGACCCGGATCACCGGCGCCGAGCGTGACAAGCTGGCCGCCGAACTTCGTAAGAAGTACGAGTCCGGGCAGAGCATCCGACTCCTCGCGGAGTCGTCGGGCCGGTCGTACGGTTTTGTGCACCGGATCCTGTCCGAGTCCGGAACGACCCTGCGGGGCCGTGGTGGGGCGACCCGGGGCAGCAAGAAGAAGAGCGCCTGATCGTGCCCACGCCGGCCGCCGCCTGGACGGCGGCGGCCGGTCTTGGACTGACCGTCACGGGTTCGTGCGCGACGGTCACGTTCCACCCATCGACCGAAAAACAACGGACCGAGAAACAACCGGCCGGAAACCGTCCGCCCGGAAACCAACCTCCCGGCGAGCAGCCGGCCTCAGACCAACCGGTCACGGACGACCTGGCTGCCGCAGCCCGGCTGCCTTCGGTGGCGGCGGCGCTCGCGGCCGTCGGCCGGGCGCTGCCAGGCGACATCCGGGTGGTCGTCCTGCGCGGCGACATCTGGTCCGCGCTGAGTACTCCGGACCGCGCCGCCCTGGATGGCGCTGACCTGACGACGGACGCCGTGGAGCGTCGCGTCGCCGAGTGGCAGGCCGGGTTCACCTGGCTGTCGGCCAGGGCCGACCTGGTCAGCGTCGCGGTGGTCGCCGGCCCGGCGAGCGGCGCCGGCCTGCAACTGGCGCTGTCCTGCGACCTGCGCGTCCTGACCGAGGACGCCGTCCTCTCGCTGCCCGAGGCCTCGCTGGGGCTGGTACCCGGCCTCGGCGTCAGCGCCACCCTCGTCGCGCTCGTCGGTTACCCGACCGCGCTCGACCTGTGCCTGACCGGCCGCGGGCTCACCGCGGCCGAGGCGCGCGCCGTCGGCGTCGCGCAGCGGGTCGTGCCCAGGGCGAGCCTCGATGCCGCCGTCGACGACCTCGTCGCGGCACTGCTCGCCGCCCCGCGCGCCGCCGCCGCCGAGACGAAGGCGCTGCTGCGCGCCGCCGCCGGCCGCGGCCGCGACACGGGGTCGGTCGCCGAGCGCGCCGCCCTCGCCCGCTGTCTCGCGGACCATCCCGCCGGCTGACCATCGGAGCCGGCGGCGCCTCGCCTCCTTGACCTCAACCCCGGTTGAAGTTTTAGCGTTCCTGTTCGGCGCGGGAACACCGCCGCCTGGCGGCCGCACCCAGCGGGGTACGGCAGGAATGGTGGGCATGGGGCTGGTCCTTGCAACCAGGTAACGAGGCTGGTTCGCATGGCCACGCGGCGACATCGGTCGGCCCGGCCATGGGCCGAGCGGACACGGGCGGAACATGAACAGAAAGTGACGAGGGCGGCGGATGGCGGGACCGGCAGGGGGACAGGCGGGCGCGTGGACGACCATGCGCGGCTTCCAACGAGACAGGTCGGTCACCCGGCAGAAGCTGCGGCCGGGGACGACGCGGCGGATCATCGCCTTCGCTCGGCCCTACCGGCGGCTGCTGATCGGGTTTCTGCTGGTCGTGGTCTTCGATGCGGCCCTGGGTACCGCCCTCCCCTTGATCTTCAAGGCGATCATCGACGACGGGATCATTCCCGGCCGGGTCGGTGTGGTCGAGGTGCTCGCCGGCGTCGTCGCGGTGATCGCCCTCGTCGACGCCGGGATGTCGCTGCTGCAGCGCTGGCTTTCGGTGCGCGTCGGCGAGGGCCTGATCTTCGACATGCGCGCCCAGGTGTTCGACCACGTGCAGCGCCAACCGCTGGCGTTCTTCAGCCGCACCCAGACCGGCGCGCTGATCACCCGGCTCAACAACGACGTGCTCGGCGCCCAGTCGGCGTTCACCAACACCCTGTCGGCGGTGTTCTCCAACGTGCTGACCGTCAGCTTCACGCTGGCCGCGATGTTCACGCTGTCCTGGCAGGTGACGCTCATCGCGCTGGTCCTGCTGCCGGTGTTCGTCCTGCCGGCGCGGGCGCTCGCGCCCCGACTGGCGGCGCTCACCCGGGAGAGCTACAGCCTGAACGCCGAGATGAACACGACCATGACGGAGCGGTTCAACGTGGCCGGCGCCCTGCTGGCCAAGCTCTACGGTGACCCGGCGCGCGAGGCCGGCGTGTTCCGCCGCCAGGCCGGGCGGGTCCGCGACATCGGCGTCACCCAGGCGATGTACGGACGGATCTTCTTCGCGTCGCTGACGCTGGTCGCCTCGCTCGCGACGGCGGTCGTCTACGGCCTCGGCGGGCGCTACGCGGCGCAGGGGCACATCGCGGTCGGCACCATCGTCGCGCTGACCGCCTACCTCGGCCGGCTGTACATGCCGCTCACCCAGCTGTCGAACGTGCAGGTCGACGTGATGACCGCGCTGGTGTCCTTCGAGCGGGTCTTCGAGGTTCTCGACCTCGAGCCGGCCATCGTCGACCGGCCGGGAGCGGCGGAGCTCCCGGTGCACGCAGGTGGGACCAGTCTCGAGTTCGACCACGTGTCGTTCCGCTACCCGGCGGCGAGCGAGGTCTCGCTGGCCTCGCTGGAGTCGGTCGCCGTGCTCGACCCGCGCGTCCCGGCGCCGGTGCTGCACGACGTGACCTTCCGGGTGGCGCCAGGCGAGCTCGTCGCGCTGGTCGGTCCTTCGGGAGCGGGCAAGACGACGATCAGCCAGCTGGTGCCGAGGATCTACGACGCGGTCGGGGGCGCCGTCCGGGTCGGCGGCGTCGACGTCCGGGACGTCACGCTCGCGTCGCTGCGCGCCGCCGTCGGCGTCGTCACCCAGGACGCCCACATGTTCCACGACACGATCCGGGCCAATCTGGCCTATGCCCGCCCGGACGCGACCGACGAGCGGATGTGGGCGGCGCTGGACGCGGCGCGGATCGGCGCGCTGGTGCGGTCCCTGCCCGACGGGCTGGACACCGTGGTGGGGGACCGCGGCTACCGCCTGTCCGGCGGCGAGAAGCAGCGGCTCGCGATCGCCCGGCTGCTGGTGAAGGAGCCGAGCGTCGTCGTGCTGGACGAGGCCACCGCGCACCTGGACAGCGAGTCCGAGGCGGCGGTGCAGCGGGCGCTGGGCGCGGCGCTGCGCGGGCGGACGGCGCTGGTCATCGCGCACCGGCTCTCGACCATCCGGGACGCGGACCGAATCCTCGTGATCTCCGACGGCCGGGTGGCCGAGGAGGGGCGGCACGCCGACCTGCTGGCGCGCGACGGCCTGTATGCCGAGCTCTACCGCACGCAGTTCGCGGCCGGCTCCCCACTCTCCCCGGCGCCGGCGCCGGCGCCGGCGGAGGCGGAGGCGGAGGCGGGACCGATCGGGGAGTTCGGCGCTCTGGAAGGTCCGGTGGAGCGCCTGGCCTCCGCCTGAGACGGACGCTGGGGCGCTCGCCGGTGTGGTCGGTCCCGGAGGCGTATGTGTCGCCCAGTTGGGGAGCCCTGGTGGCCTTACGTCGAGATACGTGCCGTATACGGCCATACTCGGCTGAGGCGGCGTTTCAGGACGGCGGCGTCTCGTTATTCCGTTGTCGTTGGTGACGACGTAAATCCACCGTCGACCGAAGCGTTGTTGGAACCGCGCGGTGGCGCGTCGCGCGACGGCTCGGGCTCGTCGGTCGGAAGGGCGATGTCCACATCGCCCGACGGCCTGCGGTGAATCGCCGGATTGACGCTCATGCCACGCTCCGGAAGTCCTTGAGCCGCTGTACCATCGCTACCTCCGCACACGTCGGTGAGCGCATCAGGAGGATCGTCGCTCGCCCCTACATTCCGGGGCGTCTGGATGTCGTCCCGGGCGCAGCGGCGGGCGTCAGGCCTGCCATACCGGTGGCCGCGTCGGCGCCGCCCACCTCGCCACTCGCTTTCCGGTGGTCGCGCCTGCCATGGCCGCGGGCCCTCCGGGCGCGGGCAGGCCGGCGGTTGTCGTCGATCCGACGCCGCCCGGTGCACCCCCGGTCGAAGATCGCGCGACGATGCGTAACCTTGAACGGCCGTGGGCGCCAAGATGCACAGGGAAGAGCCGGCGGATGCCGGTGACTTGACCGTACGCCGTTGCGCTCCACGCTGCACCGGTTACGGGATGTACGGTTACTCCAGGACTGTCCGCCGAAGGTGGCGGGTGAAGAACGACGCGCCGGCACAACAGTGTGGGCCGGCGTCCAAACCAAGACGATCATTTTCTAGGCTGGAACTCGTGCCACGAAGAGCCAAGATTGTCTGTACGTTGGGACCGGCCACCAACTCCCCAGAGAGGGTGCGCGCCCTCGTCGATGCCGGAATGGACATAGCAAGACTTAACTTCTCGCATGGCAGCCACGAACAGCATGCCGCTGTGTACCGGCGGGTTCGGGAGGCCAGTGACGCGGCCGGGCGTGCCGTCGGCATCCTCGCCGACCTGCAGGGCCCGAAGATCCGGTTGGGGACGTTCGCCACCGGTGGGGTGACCCTCGTCCCCGGCGAGCAGTTCACGATCACCGTTCGTGACGTCGAGGGCGACCAGCACCAGGTCGGCACGACCTACCCGGGCCTGCCCGGCGACGTCAAGGCGGGTGACCGCATCCTGGTCGACGACGGCCGGCTGGCGCTGGCTATCGACGGCGTCACCGACACGGACGTCCACACCACCGTCGTCATCGGCGGTCCGGTCAGCAACAACAAGGGGATGAACATCCCGAGCGCGGCGCTCACCGTCCCCGCGCTGACCGAGAAGGACGAGGAAGACCTGCGCTTCGCCCTCGAGCTGGGCGTGGACATGATCGCGCTGTCGTTCGTCCGCTCGGCGGCGGACGCCAGCAAGGTCCGCGAGATCATGGACGAGGCCGGGATCCGGATCCCGGTCATCGCGAAGATCGAGAAGCCGCAGGCGGTCGCCGAGCTGGACGGCATCATCGAGGCGTTCGACGCCCTGATGGTCGCCCGCGGGGACCTGGGCGTCGAGCTGCCGCTCGAGGACGTGCCGCTGGTCCAGAAGCGGGCGGTCAGCGCCGCCCGCGAGCGGGCGAAGCCGGTGATCGTGGCGACTCAGGTGCTCGAGTCGATGATCAGCGCGCCGAGGCCGACCAGGGCGGAGGCCAGCGACTGCGCGAACGCCGTCCTGGACGGCGCTGACGCGATCATGCTGTCCGCCGAGACGAGCGTGGGGGCGTATCCGATCGAGTCCGTCTCGACGATGGCCCGGATCATCGAGACAGCCGAGAACGACCTGTCCCGGATCCCAGCGCTGCGGACCGCGCCACGCACCCTCGGCGGCGCGATCGCCCAGGCCGCGGCCGAGGTCGGCGCCGCCGTCGGGGCGCGCTACCTGGTCGCGCACACGCTGTCCGGGGACACCGCCCGCCGCCTCGCCCGTTACCGGTCGCACGTCCCGGTGCTCGGCTTCACGCCGATCCCGGCGGTGCGCAGCCAGATGGCGCTGCTGTGGGGAGTCGAGACGTTCGTCGTCCCGTTCGCCAACAGCACCGACGAGATGGTCCGTCAGGTCGACGAGGCGCTGCTCAAGATCGGCCGGTGCAGCCCGGGTGAACTGGTCGTCGTCGTCGCGGGCACGCCGCCGGGCGTCGCCGGCATGACCAACACGATGCGCGTCCACCGGATCGGCGAGGCGGTCTGAGCCCTCCCGGCCCCCGGACACGCCCGGCCGCCGCACCGATTCCTCGGACCCGGCCGGGTCCGGTTCCTAGGTCACCGAGGCCACCGCTGGTTCGGACCCGGCCTGGCCGGTGGGGACTCCCACCGGCCAGGCCGGTCTTCGGCTCGGGGCTCTGCGGCGGAAGGGCTGGCCGCGGGCCGGCGGCGGCGGCGCGCATAGGCGCCGCGGCGCTCGCTCGGTAAGGTGCCCGCCTGTCGGCGTTTTGTGGTCCTGGCGTGGGCCGTCGCGGGAGCGGGCTGCAGGAGTCCTCCCACCCGTGGCGATCGAGCGGGGGGGAGCCGGCGGCGTGGACCAGGCGGCGGGAGCGGGTGGATGGTCGAGAAAGGCAACGAGGCGACGGGGCCGGACGGGGCCGAGCCGCCCAGAGCCGGCTCCGGCTCCGCCGGCGCGCGACCCGCCGCC
>NZ_KI912267.1:442374-482314 GCF_000235425.2 Pseudofrankia saprophytica | reverse complement strand
GTCGCCGACGGTGTGGGTGTCGCTGCGGCGGACCACGCCCCGGCCAGCCCGGCGCGCTGGCGCCACCGAGGTGGCCAGAGCCCAGACACCCAGGGCCCAGTCACCCAGGGCCGAGCCCACGACGTCCAGGCCCGGGCCGGCCCGGGCGCAGGCCGCGGCGGCCGAGCCCGGCAGGACGGAGCCAGCGGGACGGGGCGGCGAGACCCGGCCGTCCGACACCCGCCGCTCCGGGGGACAGCACCAGGCCGGCCCGGCGGAGGTGAGCCCGGAGAGCACCGCGGCCCTGCCCCGCGTCGGGCCCCGGGCAGGGGCCCGGCCGGCGGACGCCAGGGCCACCGAGGCCAGACCGGCGCTCCAGACCTCCCAGCAACCCGCCAGACCCGCTTCTGCGCAGCCCTCCCGCATCGGCGACCCGCCAGCGGACAGATCGGACTGGCGAAGCCGGTCTGACCTGGGCCCCGGGCTTCGCCGGGCCGGCGGTAGCCCCGGCGTCGATCAGGGAGAGAACGCGGGGCCCGTCGATCCGGGAACTCCACCGATGGGACTCTCCGCCCGACGCACCGAGGCTCGGCGGGAGGCGGCGCGAGCGGAACGCGGCGCCGAGCTCGGCCGTGACGCGGACGAGGTCCCGGCCGAGGGGGACCACGGCTCTGACGAGTCCGAATCCGAATCGGAGTCCGGGTCCGGGTCCGAGTCCGGGCTCGACGGCGGCGGGAGGCCGCCGGCCGCGGAACAGGACGCCGGGCGCCCGGCTCGCGGATGGCTGCCGGATCCGCCGGAGGCGCCGACGGCCCGGCCGGTCCGCGGCCGGATGGCCTCCCTGACTCTGGTGGTCGCCGGGCTGGCCGCGGCGGGCGCGGCGCTCGCGCCCTGGAGCACGCTCGCGTCCAGCGACGAGGAGCGCACGTTCACCGGCCTGACGGTGGGAGACGGGCGGTTCACGGTGGTGCTGGGGCTCGCGCTGGCCGTGCTCGGCGTCGCGGGGCTCGCCCGGCGCCGGCTGTCGGGTGACGGGCCGCTTGGTCCGGTGCTCGCCGGCCTGCTCGTCGTCATGGCCGGCGGCGACCTGCTGATCGGGCCGCCCACGCTGGCGACCTTTCGCGGGATCTCCGCCGACCAGATCGTGGTGCGGCCGGAGGCCGGGCTCTACGTCTCACTCGTGGCCGGCGTACTCGCCCTGGTGGCGGCGCTGATGCCACGCCGCGGCGCCCCGGCGCGAGAGGACGAACCCGAGGACAGCCCGATGCCGCCCCTGTCCCGCCGGCCCGACGCGCGGCACCGTCCGGAGCCACCGGCGCCCAGGCAGGCCGGCGACCACCGCGCCAACCGGACGCGCTAGGACGCCTTCGCCCCCGGTCGAGGTCCTGGGCGGTTTGGGCCTCGGTGTCGGTTACTCATGGTGGTCGACGGGCATCGGATTGTTACCCGTGGTACCACCGACCCGTGGCCGAGCAACTGGTTCCGCCAGGCGCGGACGCGCCCGACTTCCAGGCAGATCCCGATACGCACGCCGTGCCGGGCGCGCCTGACGTCGCCGGGTCGCGGGGCGCCGTCGGCTCCCGGCGGACGGAGCCGCGGCGGACCGAGCCCCGGCGGGCTGGGCAGACGCGGGGCGGGACGGGGCCAGGCACGCCGCGCGCCGGCGAGGCCGAGGGCGGCAGGCAGGGAAGGGACCCAGATCACCGCGTCCAGGTGGCCAAGGCGGCCTGGCGCGCCGCGGCGGCTGCCACCGCCGACCCGCGATGGGCTCGGCCGGGCACGTCCGTGGCCTGGCCGGGCTGGGACGCCGTCTACCCGGAGTCGGGGGCGTCTGCCCGAGCCGCGGCGAGCGGACCCGTGGACGCGGGCTCCCGGCCGGCCGCCACGGCGCGAACGCGGCCAGGCTGGTGGTCCCGGGGCTGGGCCGCACTGGTCCTGCCGGCGGCGCTGGCGACGGCTGGGGCGCTGCTCACGGTGATCTCGTCGACGATGACCTGGGCGACGGTGCGCGCCTTCGGACTGATGGAATATTCGGTCGCCGGGCTGGACGCGGGCCAGCACGGCCGGCTCACGCTCGGCCTCGGGATCCTCACGGGACTCGCCGCGGCGGGCCTCGCCGCCCGGCCGGGCGGGCACGCCGGCCGGCTGGTCGCTGGCCTCTCGGGTGTCACGGGCCTCGCCACGACGCTCGTCGCGTTGATCGACATCGGCTACCTGCGCGGCGGCGGGCTGCTGGCCGGGTCGGGCATCGAGGCCACCACCGTGATCGGGCCAGGGCTGTGGCTGGTCCTCGTCGGCGGCCTGCTGGCCATCGCCGCCGCGCTGCTCGCCCGCCCGGGGCCGGGGCGTGGGCGTTGGAGAGGGCCACGCGAGGACGGCCATGGCGACGGCCGCGGCGGGTCGTGGCTGTGGCCGCCGGACGACGATCCCCGCTGAGGTGCTGACGACCCGGCCGAGGTAACCCCAGCCGTGGATCGCCCGCCCGGTCCGGATGACCCCCTGATAGGGGACGGGAAAGCGGGACTATTGGGGTCGTGACCGAACTATCCGTTTCCGGCAGACTCGGTGTCGCACCAGCCGGGTTCGGGGGACCAGGACAGCCTTGGGGGAGGACGTCCATGGTCACCGGCTGGGTGGCGCCGGCCGTGCGCGGGGTACGGCCTGGCGCTGCCGTGGCGGGTGCCGGCAGCCCGCGAGCCTGCCGGCACCCGCGCGGGTCAACATCCGCGCGCCGGGTGACGCCGCGATGCCCAAGGGTGTCAGGCGTGCGGTCCCAGACCGGTGGGGCCGGGTGGGTCGAGGTAGCCGTCCTCCACGGCGCGATGGAGAAGATCGATCTTGGTGGTGGCCTCGCGGCCGATCTCGCGGTACTTCCTGCGGACCCGGTCGATGTACTGCTTGGCGGTCTCCACCGCGATGCCCATCTTGCTCGCGACCCGCTTCATCGACATGCCGGCCGCATAGAGCTGCAGCGCCTGGCTTTCCTGGGCGGACAGCCGGGGTCGGTCGGGGGCGTCGTCGGTGAGCAGCAGGAATGCGAGCGACGGCGAGATCCAGCCGGTGCCGTCGGCGGTCGCGTGCACCGCCCTGGCGAGATCCTCCAGCTGGTCGGTCTTGGCCACGAACGCGGCGGCGCCCGCGCGGATCGCCAGGCGCACCGTCGCGGGGTCGGCGGTGGCGCTGTAGACCGCGACACCCATCCCGCGGTCGATCAGCTGGCGGATGGTGTCCGGCGGGTTCGTTCCGTCACCGAGGCTGAGGTCCAGCAGTACGACGTCGGCATGCCGGCCCGGGCCGGCCAGCAGCTCCTCGGCCGACCTGGCGGTGGCGACCAGCTCGACACCGGGCAGTTGGCGCAACGCCACGCTCAGGCCTTCTAGCACTATCGGGTGATCATCTACCGCCGCGACGGTTACCGGCGACCACGGATCGCCGTCGGTTGAGTGCTTCTCGACATCGCCGGAGCTGTCTTCACCGTCGCCGCGGGGGGCGAGAGCTGGGCTTTCCGACGAGTCGTCCGGGGGGCGGGCATCGGGGGGAGGCGGGGGGGCAGGGGGAGGCACCGCACCATTTCAGCAGACGGTGACGAGGCCAACCTTCTCGGCATAAGAGCCGCAGGAAATCCCGGCTTCGCGACGGCGGTGGTCGGAGTCGCGACCATCAACAGCCGCAGTCGCAACCATCGCAACCGTCACAACAGTCGCAGCAGTCCCCGCAGCCTTGGCAGCAGTCCCCGCAGTCTCCGCAGTCTCCGCAGTTGCCGGAGCAGATGCCCTGCTTCTGCTGGCCGTCGAAGGGTGACGTGTAGTGGCCGCAGCACATCTGACAGGTGCAGAACATCCCGGCCGCGGCGAGACAGGTCGGGAGGGTGACCCGGCGGCCCGGCCGCCCTGGGCCAGGACCGCCCGGACCACCCGGTCGGCCGGGGCCGGGCGGACGGCCAGGCTGCGGCTGGGCGCCGCGGAACGCGTTGTCGACCGCCAGCTCCAGCTCGTGGACGAGCAGCAGGTGCGCCAGGCGGGCATGCCGGTTGCGGCGGGCGGCGGTGCGCGCGGGGGCTCCCGGGTCGGGGGCGAACTCGACGTCGCGCAGGGCGAGCGCGATCCCGAGCAGCGCGTCGTCGCACAGCGCCCGAGCCTGGGCGAGGGTCGTCCCGGTGGCGGTCAGCGGGTTCCAGGCGTCCCTGGCGTCGTCGGCCACCTGGTCGGCGACCGCGTCGACCAGGTGGGCGAGCCGGCCGAACAGCCGGCCGACCTCGGCGAGCGGCTCCGCGTTGCCCGGCCGGCCCGCGAGCGCCGCCGTGTGCGCGAACGCCCGAGACGCGGCCTCCTCCGCCGGCGCGGTCACCGCGGTCAGCGCCGTGCCCGGCCCGGCCGCGGCCTCCACGGCCTGCTGCCGCCCGGCCGCGCGCGCCAGCGCGTCCACGTCGAAGCTCAGCTCGGCGCCGAGGCTCGCGCCGCCACGGGCGGCCGCGCCGGCGAACCGGCCGGCGAGCGCCGCGACCGGCCGGCGGGCGAACGGCCCATCGCCGTCGGCGACGTGGTCGTCGACGTTCGTCGCGGCGGCGGTCAGCGAGACCGCGGCGGCGAGCATCGCGCCCGGGTCGTCCCGCGTCGCCACCTCGGCGGTGCGCAGACCGCGCAGGGCGCACGGCCCGGCCTTCCTCGTCGCCGCCTCGCCGGTCTGTGCGGCCACCAGCACCGAGAGCACCAGTCCGTCGACGTTCGTCGCGGCCCGCGCCCAGTGACCCTGCCGGTCTCGCAGCGTCAGGCACATACCGCACAGGTGGGACATCCAGACGGCGGTGAGGTCCTCGCCCAGGCGGTGCCGGCAGGGCCGAAGTATGCCGAACATGGCGGTACCTTCTCAGACGAGCGCCGCTTTGTCCGTACTGTGTCCGTCGGACGGCACCTGGCCGATCGTCGGGAACGATTAGCCTGGCGGTCATGGCCGACCGTCTTTACTTTCGCCAGCTGCTGTCGGGCCGGGACTTCGCCGCCGGCGACCCCGTCGCCGCGCAGATGGTCAACTTCTGCTACGCCATCGGGGACCGGGAGACCGGCGAGGCGGTGCTCGTCGACCCGGCGTACGCGGCGGACGACCTGCTCGGGATCCTCGAGGCCGACGGGATGCGGCTCGTCGGCATGCTCGCCACCCACCACCACCCGGACCACGTCGGCGGCAGCATGATGGGCTTCTCGCTCGCCGGGATCATGGAGGTGCTGGCCAAGGCGCCGGCGCCGGTGCACGTCCACAAGAACGAGGCCGAGTTCGTCCGGCGGGTCACCGGCGTCTCCGAGACGGACCTCGTCTCCCACGACCATGACGACACGGTCGAGGTCGGCGCGATCCCGATCCGGCTGCTGCACACCCCCGGGCACACCCCGGGCAGCCAGTGCTTCCTCGTCGACGGCCGGCTGGTCGCCGGCGACACCCTCTTCCTCGACGGCTGCGGCCGCACCGACTTCCCCGGCGGCAGCCCGGCGGACATGTACGAGAGCCTGCAGCGGCTCGCCGCCCTCCCGGACAACCCGGTCGTCTACCCGGGCCATTTCTACTCGCCGCCGCTGCGCAGCGCCTCCATGGCCGACGTCACCGCCACCAACATCGTCTACCGTCTCCGCGACCAGCAGCAGTGGCTGCGGGCCTTCGGCTGACCGGGCCGCGGCCGCCCCGAGATCACTGACGGGTGACGAGGCCCGCGCGTAGCTTCGCCGCCGTGATGCCCCGCGTCGACTCGATGACGCGGATCACGGCGCGGGCGATGGGCAGCAGGCTGTCACGGTCGACCTTGTCGAGGGTGTCGGCCTCGTCGAACAGGTACCAGGGCGCGGACAGGAACTGGACGATCGGGACACCGGCCGTGTGGTAGAAGGCGCCGTCGGACAGCGGGGCCGGGCCGAACGCGTCCGGCGCCAGCAGCATCGACCGGCCGAGCCGCTCGGCGACGAGCGCGTCGTGGACCGTCGACTCCAGCGCCGGGATCCTGCTGGTGAAGAACCAACGGGGCACGCACCGGCCGGTCGGCGCGAGCCGGCCGTCGCGCTCGGCGATGTCGCGGGCGGCGTGCTCCAGGTGCACCTCGAGGACGACCTTCTCCAGCTCGGCGCGGTGCTTCGCCACGTAGTCGACCAGCCCGGCACCGCCGTAGAAGTGCCCGCCGTGCAGCAGGAAGCGCATTCGATGGGGTCGGTTCGCCGCCGGAACCCGCGCCCAGTAGGCGGCCTGGGCGAGCACCATGGCGATCCCGGTGCCGTCCTCGACCGCCGACGCCCATGGCCCGTCGTGGTGCGAGCCGACCAGCACCAGCTCGTCGTCGCCCGCGGGTCCCGGCAGGTCACCGACGATGTTGTCGCTGCTGGCCGGCGCGGTGCTGGCCGCGACGTCGAGGCGGATCCGGACCGGCCCGCGGGTGAGCTGGTCAGCCAGCCACCGGCCGTCACTCCCGTTGATCCACACGCCGGGGATCGCGGTCGTGCGGCCGTTGTACGGGAAGTAGTAGCGACAGTCGTCGCCGGGGTAGTCAAGCAGCGTCCCGACGAACGCGACCGCGCCCGCCCCGACGGCCTGCTGGGCGATGCCGTCGGAACCGGCGGGCAGCGGCAGGACCTGCGTCTCACCGGCGAACGTGCCATCCGGGTCGTACACCCGCTGGGCGGAGTCCTTCGGAGCGCTCCCGAAGGTGGCGGGCAGCGCGGGCGGCAGCGCGACGACCTTGGCGTCGACCAGCGCCGCTCGCCCCGCCACGGCGCCCGGGACCGCCTCGTCGAAACGCGCGAGCTCGACGTCGAGCCCCTCGGCCGGGGCGGCGAGCGGTACCGGGAAGCACCTCAGCTCGCGCGGCGCCGCGCCCGCCGGGGTCGCCACCAGCGAGTACCGCGTCGGCTCCCACCTGGTGACCGCCACCGGTTCCGTGTGCACGTCGACCAGGCCGAGCTCGCGGAACCTCGCCGTGATGAACCCCTCGACCCAGGTGTCGGCCGGGTAGCCGGGCCGGCGCACCCCCTGGGCCACGATCTGCTCGATCCAGCCCACCATCTCCTCGACGCCGGGCAGGGCCGGCGGCCCCGCCGCGGTCGCGGTCGCCCCCGGCGCAGGGGGCGCGCTCCCCGACCGGCACCCGGCCACGCCGGTGACCGTCGCGGCCGCGGCGGCGAGCGTCCCGCCGAGGAACTCACGCCGCCCTAGCGGCCCGCCAGTCCACCCGCCGGCGACCGCCCGCTCCCGCGCCGGCGACCGCGCCGCGTCCCCGTTCCCGTCCGGGGCCTCTCGGTGCCTGACCATCGCCGCGCCTCCTGTGTCCCTTGACCATTTCCGTGGATCTTCGGGGAAGGCCCCGCCGAACGCCAGCCGGCCGGCACACCTCTTCGGCTAGGGCGCGGGCCGGGTGGTGACGCGTTCCAGGGCCTCGGCGAACCGGTCGAGATCGGCGAGGGTGCTGTAGACGTGGGGGCTCACGCGCAGCGCCGGGACCGCGTCACGGGCCCGGGTCTCGTCGATGGCGGTGGCGAGGACGTTCTCCTCGCGCTGGAGCCGGCCGCGGACGGCCGCCGGGTCGACGCCGGAGGGCGGCCGGAGGGTGACGATCCCGGACGGGGAATCGAGGTCCTCGCCGAGCCGCCAGCCCGCGACCGCGTCGAGCCGCCGACGGGCCGCCCCGCCCAGCGCCTGAACGCGGGCGCGCACCCGCTCCGGGCCCGCCTCGACGTGCTCGGCCAGTGCGACCGCGAGCCCTACCCGGGCCGCGACCGGCGCCTCGCCGACGTCGAACCTGCCGACACCCCCGAACGCGACCAGCCGCCCGCCGCC
The DNA here is from genome assembly GCF_000235425.2 of Pseudofrankia saprophytica. Taxonomy (NCBI): domain Bacteria; kingdom Bacillati; phylum Actinomycetota; class Actinomycetes; order Frankiales; family Frankiaceae; genus Pseudofrankia; species Pseudofrankia saprophytica. The sequence goes on along the minus strand of NZ_KI912267.1, from coordinate 474,526 downwards.
CGGGGCAACTGGGTCGGGCTCCCAGCGGGCCGTGTACCCCGTCGGGGCGGGCACGCCGAGCCGGTCGACGAAGTCGGGCCGCACGGCCAGGAAGCCGACGCCGCGCGGGCCACACAGCCATTTGCGTGACGTTCCGACGTAGGCCGAGACGCCGCCGGTGGCGCCGGCGGCGGCCACGTCGACCTGGCCGAGCGACTGCGCGACGTCGAGCAGCATCGGTACCTCGGCGTCCCGGCACAGCGCGGCCACCGCCGCGGTCGGCTGGACGAGGCCCCGCTGGCTCGGTATCTCGGGGAACGTCACCAGGTCCAGCCGGTCCAGCGCTGCCGGACCGTCACCTTGGCGGAGACGGTCGACGTCGATCCGGCCGTCGGGGAGCACCGGCAGGTCGACGAGTTCCAGGCCGTCGCGCAGCGCGCGGGCGCGCAGCGCCAGCAGGTTCGAGGAGAAGTCGCTCGGCACGATCCCGACCCGCCCGCCCGGCGGCAGCGGCCAGGCGTCCAGCAGCGCGGTGAATCCCGAGGTCGCGCAGTGATGGAAGGCGACGTCGGCCCCGGTGAGCGTCGGGTCGAGCAGCCCGGCCAGGGCCGACCGCGCCGCGGCGAGGCGTTCGGCCGCGCCTTCCTGGGCGCCGTACGAGCCGAGCGTCGCCTCGGCCGCCAGATGCGTCGCCTGCGCGTCGACGACGGCCTGGCTCGTCGCGCCCGCCGCGGCCGCGTCCAGATGGACCACCGCCAGGCCGTCGCGGGCCGCCCGCCATCGCCGGCCCAGCTCGGGCGAGGGCACCGGTTCCTCGCCGCCCGTGTTCGTCCCGCCAGGGGATTCCGCCCCGCCGGCGGCCCCCGCCCTGTCATCAACTACGTCGGTCACAGTGCCAGAGTGGCATCCGACGGCCAGTCCCAGGAGGGGACGACCAGGGTTCTCGGCGCCCGGCTCGGTGAGGTTCCCCTCGTCGCACGCAGGCGGCCGGGTGGGCCGCGGCGGCGAGCCGCCCGGCCAGGAGAGAGGCGCGCGGCGATGAGCGACGGGGTGACGACGAGGGCTGTCCGGCTGGTGGCGGTCGGGGAGCCACTACAGGTCGTGGAGGACCTCTGGCTGCCAGCCCCGGGGGACGGCGAGGTGCTCGTCCGCGTCGACCACGCGGGCGTCAACCCGATCGACACCTATGCCGCCGTCGGGACCGTCGGCGACACCGCCCGGCTGCCGCGGACCATCGGCGTCGAGGGCACGGGGACCGTCGACGGCACCCGCGTCGTCGTCACGGGCTCCGGTGTGGGGCTCCTGCGGGACGGCACCTGGGCCGACGCGGTCGTCGCGCCGCGCGACGCCGTCATCGAGGTGCCGGCGGAGCTGGACCCGGCGCAGGCGGGCGCGCTCGGCACGGTGGCGGTGACCGCGTACGAGTCGTTGCACGCGCTCGGCAAGGTCACCTCGGATGACCGCGTGCTGGTGCTCGGCGCCGGCGGCGGGGTCGGTGTCGTCGCCGTCCAGCTCGCGAAGATCGCCGGGGCGAGCGTCGTCGGGCAGGTCGGGTCGGCGGCCAAGGCGGCCGCGGTGGCGGCGCTCGGCGCGGACCGGGTGGTGGTGGCGGGGGCGGAAGACCTGGTCGCGAAGGTCGGCGACCTCCGTCCGACGCTCGTCATCGACCCGCTGGGCGGTGGTTTCACCCCGGGCGCGGTGGAGCTCGCGGCGATCGGCGGCCGGATCGTCATCCTCGGCGTCTCGGCCGGCTAGGACGTCTCCTTCCCCGGCCGGACCTTCTACCGCAAGGGACTGAGTCTGCTCGGCTACGCGGGCCTGGTCACGACCCCCGAGCGGCGCGCCGCCGCCGTACGCGCCGTCGCCGCGGACATCATCGCCGGCCGGCTGCGGATCCCCGTCGACGAGGTCGTCCCGCTCGCCCGCTTCGACGACGCCGTCGCCCGCCTGCGCGCCCGTTCCGTCCTCGGCAAGGTCGTCCTCGCCACCCAGCGGTAGCCCACGCACAGCGAACACACGGCCGGAGCGTGTTCGCTGCGCGTGGGACGGTCGGGAGAAGCGCCCGAACGGGCCGGTGGAGTACGGAGCGGCGCAAGCGGGTCCGACCTGGGTGGAAGCGGTCGCAGTGTGGCAGAACACCGCCGGTGGTGAGCCGGTCCGGTGGCCGGTGCGGGTCGGGGTCGGGCAGTCTCGTGGCATGGCCGATTCCGCGGCGGCCTCGGCGCTGCCCGCCCGTCACGATGTTCCGGGCCACGCCGAGCCGGGCGAGCGGCCCTCGCGCGCCCGGGCGGGGATCGTGGCGCCGCCGGGGCCGGAGATGGACTTCGTCACCGGCCGGGTCGCGCGGCCGATGCCGCCGCGGGCGGGGACGCCGCCCGCCCGGGTCGCCGTCATCGGGGCCGGCGCCGTCGGTGGCTACTTCGCGGCCCGGGCCGCCGCGGCCGGCGCCGAGGTGTGGCTGTGCGTCCGCCGCCCGTTCGACCGGCTGGTCGTCGTCTCCACCGGGGCGGACGGCGGCGACGTCGAGACCGAGGTGCCGGCCGAGGTGGTCACCGACCCGGCGGTGCTGCCCACATACGGGTTCGACTGGGTACTGCTCGCCACCAAGGCCCACCAGATCCCGGCCGTGGCGCCGTGGCTCGCCGCGACCGTCGGGCCGGGAACCGGCGTCGCCGTGCTGCAGAACGGGGTCCGCCACGCCGAGCGGGTCGCCGCGTTCGCGCATCCCGAACAGGTGCTGCCCGCCGTCGTCTACATCAACGCCGAGGCGGAGCGGCCGGGCGTGGTCCGCCACCGCGCCGGCGGCGTGCTCCAGGTGCCCGACGTCCAGCTGGCCGAAAGGCTGGCCGAACGGGTCTTCCAGGGCGGGGAGATCCGCCTCACCGACGACTTCGCCACCGCGGCCTGGACGAAGCTGTGCGTCAACAGCGCCGCGAACACCGTGACGACGCTGACCGGGCGCCGCCTGGAGGTGCTCCGGCGTGACGACGTCGCCCGGCTCGCGCTCGCGATCATGGCGGAGACGGTCGCGGTCGCCCACGCCGACGGCGCCGAGGTGCCCGACGGGCTGCCGGAGTTCACCGTGCGCCGGCTGCGCGGCCAGCCGCCCGGCGCGGGCACGTCCATGCTCTACGACCGGATCGCCGGCCGCCGCCTCGAGCACGAGGAGCTGATCGGCGCCGTCGTCCGCATCGGCGCGGAGCACGGCATCCCCACCCCGACCTGCCGGACCGTCCTCCCCCTGCTCGCCGCCATCAGCGACGGCGGCGGGGAGGCGGTGGGGTAGCCGTCAGTCGGTGGGGTGGGTCGAGTCGGTCTGGGGCTCCGGGACGAGCTTGGCGACGATGTACTCGGCGATCGCCAGCGACGCCGTCGCGCCGGGCGACGGGGCGTTGCGGACGTGCAGGACGCGGCCGTGGTGGGCGAGCACGAAGTCGTCGACGAGGCTGCCGTCCCGGGCGACGGCCTGCGCCCGCACCCCGGCCGGCCCGCGCACGACGTCCGCGGCGGACAGCTCCGGCACGTACCGGCGCGCCTCGGCGACGAACGCCCGCTTGCTGGCGGTGCGCAGCATCTCCTTCGCGCCGGTCTTCCAGTGCGCCTTGGCCAGCTTGCGCATGCCGGGCCAGGCGAGCGTCTCCCGCAGGTCGCCGCCCTTGACGGTGCCGACGGTGTAGCCCTCGCGGGCGGTGGCGAGCACCGCGTTCGGGCCGACGAGCACCTCGCCGTCGACCCGCTTGGTCAGGTGGATCCCGAGGAACGGGTAGCGCGGGTCGGGCACCGGGTAGATCAGCCCGCGGACGAGGTCGCGCCGCTCGGGGCGCAGCAGCCAGTAGTCGCCGCGGAACGGGATGATCCGGGGCGACGGGTCCTCACCGGTGAGCCGGGCGACCTGGTCGGACTGCAGCCCGGCACACGAGACCAGCAGGTCGAACGGGCCGACCTGCTCGGTCACCTCGCGCAGCTCGCCCTTCGCGGCGGCGCTCTCGCCGTCGGGGTGGTGCCCGTTCGGCGTCACCGGCGCGGTGCCGCGCACCCGCAGCCGCAGCCACACCCCGTCGGTCTTCTCCTCGATGCCGACGACCTCGGCGCCGGTGCGCACCGTGCCGCCGGCGTCCTGGACGTCGGCGCGCAGCGCCCGGCAGACCGCCGGGTAGTCGACGATCGCCGTCGTGGGGGAGTGCAGCGCGGCGACGCCGCGCGCGTGCGGCTCGATCTTGCGCAGCCCGTCGCCGTCGAGCCATTCGCAGCGCGGCACGCCGTTCGCCTCGGCCCGGCGGGCGATCTCCTTGAGCCTGTCGATCTCGGTCTCGTCGACCGCGACGACGACCTTGCCGCACTCGTCGTAGCGGATGTCGCGCGCCTCGACGTACTCGCGCAGCAGGCCGACGCCGCGCCGGCACAGCGTCGCCTTCAGCGAGCCGGGCGTGTAGTAAAGCCCGGCGTGCACCACCCCGCTGTTGCGGCCGGTCTGGTGGCGGGCGATGTCCTGCTCTTTCTCGAAGACGGTCACCGCGGCCGACGGATCCACCTGCTCGAGACGCCTGGCCACCGCCAGCCCCAGGATCCCGCCGCCGACCACCGCGATACGTCCCGCCACCTGTCGCCGCCTCCGTTTCGCGAGCCCCACCCGGCCTCGACGTCGTCCAGTATCCAGGCCCGGCCGTCCGGCCTGGTCCGCAGGTCCCGTGCTTGCCCGGCTGTTCCAGGAATCTCCCGTGACGGCCGGCACCGGACAGGCGAGGATGCCTGGGCCGGCAGGCGGTGGCGGACGGCCGGCCGGCGGAGGGAGAGCCAGTGAGCGGGCACGAGGTGCGGGTCCTCGAACCGGCGGAGCGGCCCGCGGCGGTGGAGGTGTTCCACACGGCGCTGGTCGCGATGACCAGGCGCACCTACTTCACCCCCGAGGACCCGCACGGCGACGCGTACTTCGAGAAGGGACGCCTGTTCGGCGCCTTCGTCGACGGCCAGCTCGTCGGCACCACCGACGGGTTCACCGGCTGGCTCGCGGTCCCCGGCGGCCGGCGCCTGCCGCACACCGCCGTCACCGGGGTGGGCGTGCTGCCGACGCACACCCGTCGCGGCCTGCTCACCGCGCTCATGCGCGCCCAGCTCGCCGACGCCGCCGCCCGCGGCGACGCGGTCGCCACGCTGCGGGCCAGCGAGGCGACGATCTACGGGCGGTTCGGGTACGGCCTGGCGACCCAGACGGGACGGGCCGTGGTGACGAGGGCCAGGGCGCGCTGGTGCCCGACGGCCCCGCGCGGCGGCCCGGTGCGCCTGGTCGACCCGGTCGAGTCCTGGGACCTGCTCGCCCGGATCCACGAGAGACTGCCGGCGCACCAGCCGGGCGCCATCGGCCGCCCCGGCCTGTGGTGGAACGTGGGGCTGCGGCGACTGCGGGACCACGACCGCCCGTCCTACGTGGTCGTGCACGGCGAGCCGGGCGCCGAGGACGGCTTCGCCTGCTACCACCCCGACCTGTCCACCGACTGGCACCTGGAGGGCGACCGGACGATCGTCGTCGACGACCTGGTCGCCGGCACACCCGCCGCGAGGGCCGGCCTGCTGCGCCACCTACTGCGCCTCGACCTGGTCGACAAGATCGTGATCGACGACCTGCCGCTCGACGACCCGCTGCCGGCGGCGCTGACCGACCACCGCGCCGTCCGGTTCCTCGACATCGAGGACGAGACGTGGCTGCGGCTGCTGGACGTGCCGGCGGCGCTGGCGGCCAGGACCTACCAGGGCGCCGGAAGCGTCGTCGTCGAGGTCGTCGACGACCTGCTGCCGGCGAACTCGGGCGCCTACGAGATCAGCCAGGAGGGCGCGACCCGGCTGCCCGCGTCCGCTCCGGTGCCAACCGGCCTGAGAGTCGACGTGGCCGGCCTCGGCGCGGTCTACCTGGGTGGGACGCGCTGGTGGCAGCTTGCGGCGGCCGGCCGGGCCGACGTGCGCGACCCGGCCGCACTCACGACGGCCGACGCCCTGTTCGCGACCGGCACTCTTCCTTACAGCGGCACCCGCTTCTGAGCCGGCCGGGTCCTGGCCGCGCGGTCCCGCGCGGCCAGGACCCGGCGCCCGGCGCTTCGGCCTAGGCGCCGATGGCGTGGAAGCCGCCGTCGACGTGGATGATCTCGCCGGTGGTGGCGGGGAACCACTCGGACATGAGGGCGACGCAGGCACGGGCGGCGGGCTCGGTGTCCTGCACCTCCCAGCCGAGCGGCGCCTTGTCGTCCCAGACCGCCTCGAACTTCTCGAAGCCGGGGATGCTCTTGGCGGCCATCGTGCGCAGCGGGCCGGCGGAGACCAGGTTCACCCGCACACCGCGGGGGCCGAGGTCACGGGCGAGGTAACGGGCCGCGGAGGCGAGGCCGGCCTTGGCGACACCCATCCAGTCGTAGCTCGGCCAGGCGACGGAGGCGTCGAAGTCCAGGCCGACGACGCTCGCGTGCTCGCCGAACAGCGGCAGCGTCGCCCGGGTGAGCGCGGCCAGCGACCAGGTCGACACCTGCAGCGCGACACCCACCTCCGGCCAGGCGGCGTCGACGAACGGCTTGCCGCCGAGCACCGACTCGGGCGCGAAGCCGATCGCGTGCAGCACCCCGTCGAGGCCGTCGACGTGCTCGAGGACCTTGTCGGCGAGTCCGCCGAGGTGCTCCTCGTCGGTGACGTCCAGCTCGATGACCGGGGCCTCGGTCGGCAGCCGGCGCGAGATCCGGCGGGTGAGCGACAGCCCGCGGCCGAAGCCGGTGAGCACGACGGTGGCGCCCTGCTCCTGGGCGATCCGGGCGACCGCGAACGCGATCGACGCGTCGGTCAGCACGCCGGTGACGAGAACCCGCTTGCCTTCGAGAAGTCCGCTCATGGTTGGCATCCTGCCAAAGCGGCCCACGCGGGTGACACATCCGGTGGTGCAGTGGCCGGCGCGTCGCGTGACCGACCCCCGGACGCGCTCAGCGGCAGGCGACCGTGCGGCGCGGAGGCGCGCCTCCGCGGAGGCCCGGCCCCGAGCGAAGCGAAGGGGTTGGGCCGCAGCGGAGGTCGCCGGAATGCCGTGCCCGCACGGAGCGAACCAATGTCACAACGGAGGGCCGCCGGTGGCGGCGGTGGCGGGCTTGCGGTTCAGGCGGCGCAGGCCGGCCCGGGTGATCGGCTCGACGAACCGGGCGGCGAGCGGGCCCACCACCGCCATCAGCAGCACGTAGCTGGCGGCGAGCGGCCCGAGCCGCGGGCTGACCCCGGCCGAGACCGCGAGCCCGGCGATGACGATCGAGAACTCGCCGCGGGCCACCAGCGCGGCGCCCGCGCGGAACCGGCCCAGCGTCGCCACCCCGGCCCTGCGCGCCGCCCACCAGCCCGTCGCCACCTTCGTCGCCACCCCGGCGACGGCGAGCAGCGCCGCCACCCCCAGCACCGGCGGGATCTCGGCCGGGTCGGTGTGCAGGCCGAAGAACACGAAGAACACGGCGGCGAACAGGTCGCGTAGCGGGGTCAGCACCTCGCGGGCCCCCTCCGCCACCGGCCCGGACAGCGCGATGCCGACGAGGAAGGCGCCCACCGCGGCCGACACCTGCAGCCGCTGGGCGACGCCCGCGACCAGCAGCGCGAGCCCGAGCGCGCGCAGCAGGATGATCTCGTCGTTGCGCTCGGCCTTGGGGTTGAACACGAGCCGGGTGACCTTGGAGCTGTGGCGCAGCGCGACGAACAGCACCGCGACCAGGGTGCCGAGCGCGATGGCGAGCGTGAGTGAGCCGCGCGCGATCGTCTGGTGGGCGAGCAGCGCGGTGACGATCGGCAGGTAGACGGCCATCGCCAGGTCCTCGATCACCAGGACCGACAGCACCACCGGGGTCTCCCGGTTGCCGAGCCGGCCGAGGTCGCCGAGGACCTTCGCGATGATCCCGGACGAGGAGATCGCGGTGACGCCGCCCATCACCACCGCGGCGGTACCGCCCCAGCCGAGCAGGAAGGCCGCGGCGACGCCGGGCATGGCGTTGAGCAGGAGGTCGACGGCGCCCGCCGGGGCCTGTCTGCGCAGTCCGTGGATCAGCTCGTCGGCGGTGTACTCCAGGCCGAGGGTGAGCAGGAGCAGGACCACGCCGATCTCGGCGCCGGTCTTGATGAACTCCTCGCTGGCGACCAGCGGCAGCAGCCCGCCCTTGCCGAAGGCGAGCCCGGCGACGAGGTAGAAGGGGATCGGGGAGATCCCGACCATGCTGGCGAGGTGCCCGATGACGCCGAGGCAGAACAGGACCCCGCCCAGCTCGATGAAAATCGAAGCGGTGTGTTCCATACCGTTGTCCCGCCGTCAACCAGTGCGGAACAGCTCGGCGACGGCGGCGGTGTTGTCCGGCGTCCCGACGACCACGACGACGTCGTCCGGCTCGAACCGGAAGTCCGGCCGGGGCGAGGCGAGCACCTCATGGTCACGCACGACGGCCACGATCGAGGCGCCGGTGCGGGTACGAGCCTGGGTGTCGCCCAGCAGCCCGCCGGCGTACGGCGACTCCGGCGCGATTTTGATCTGTTCGCCGACCAGGCCCGCGAACACCTTGCTCAGGTCGGCGAGCTTCTCCACGATGTGCGGCGCGCCGAGCAGCTCCGACAGCGCGTCGCTCTCCTCGGCGGTGAGCGTGAGTGACTCGGCGACCGAGTCCGGGTCGTCGGCGTCGTAGATCACCAGGTCGCGCCGCCCCTTGTGCCGCGACACGACGCCGACCCGCCGCCCGCCACGGGTGTTGAACTCGTGCCGCAGCCCGATCCCGGGAAGCGCGGTCTCCTCGATGTCCACGATAGGGGCCTTTCGTCGCCTGTCGTCGGTCAGAGCCGCGAGATCGACGGCTGCCGGCTCGGCGTCCGCTGACGACCCCCGCTCCCGCGCCGGCCGAGGCCGGTAGCCAGGCGGCCAAGTTATTGGGTCGCCCACGGCCACACTAACTGGTCCCTGCCTGGCTCAACCGGCCCGCGCCGGGAGCGATCCCCCCACTCCGGCCGACCCCGCCTGGGCTGGACGAGTCGGGAAGGCGACGGCGACCGCGGTCACGAATGCGCCGCGGGCCAACTTCTACCAGGCAGTATGAGGTCAGGGCGTCGGGGGAAGGACGCGTCGAAAGCAGGAGGGAGCCACCAGTCGTGCTCAGGTCGCCAGCCCGCCTGCTACGGCGGATCGCACTGACAGTGTTCGGTGTCGCCGTCCTCGGTCTTGGCGCGGCGATGCTCGTGCTGCCGGGGCCGGGTTTCCTCGTCGTCGCGCTCGGCTTCTTCATCCTCGGCCTGGAGTACGACTGGGCGCGGACCCGCTTCGAGTCCGCCCGGCAGAAGGCCGCCGACCTGGCCGACCTCGCGGCGTCGCGGGTCTGGTCGACGGCCGGCTCGATCCTGTTCGGGATCGCGATGGTGGCCGCCGGCATCCTCTGGATCATCTACGACGACCTGCCTGGCTCGTCGGCCTGGAGCGGTGGCAGCGTGATCTTCGGCGGCCTGGCCGTGCTGGCCACGATCATCGTCAGCCTCTGGCAGGCCAAGCAGGCCCGCGAGTCGGGCCAGCCCACCCCGGCCGAGGTACTGGAAGCTCGCCGCGACGCCGCCGAGGACACCCCCGCCGACGGCGCGCACGGCGCGCACGACGAGCCCGCTCCCGCTGCCTCCCGCCCAGCCGACCGCTGACACGGTGGCCGCCCTGCTGGCGCTGTGTCACTAACCCTGCGCTATTGGCCCTGGGTCTCGGTGGTGATGCCGATGACTCCGGCCTGGGCCTGGACGCACTCGAACAGCTTGGCCCGGTCGGAGCTGGACGCCGTGGTGAGGTTGTAGCGCAGCGGATAGGCGCGGGTGGACGCGAGGTTGTTGTCGTCCCGTGGCTCCTGGATGGCGCCGCCGACGGTCGGGCAGGCGGCGCGGACCGCCTCCTTCTGCGCGTCGGTCGTCTCCGCCTTGAAGACGACGACCGCCTCGACGGTCGGCGGGGGCCCGTCGACGACCGCGTACACCCCGAACACCACGATCCCGACCAGCGCGATCAGCCCGAGCACGACCGCGGGCCGTCGGCGCCGGTCGAGCAGGTAACGCCGCGTGCTCACCCACGCCGACGGCTTCGGTGGCCGTGGCCGTGGCACTGGCGCGGCACTGGCGACCGCGGCGTTCGTCGGCGACGTGCCGCCGGCCGTCGAGGGCCCCGTGCTGTCGGATTGGTGATCCGGCCACGCCAGTGGGTCCGGGGATGGTGCAATCTGTAGGGCCGTTGGAGCTTCGGAAACCGGCGAGGGGGCCGTTCCGGGAACCGGCTCCGGTGCTGGGGGGCTTGCGGTCACGTCGAGGAATCCCTGTCGGGTTGGGACATCAAATCTGGTCCGGCCCACGCGAGGACTACTCGGTTGGGCCATACCCCCAACCTAGCCCGCAGGTCGGGCTCGTAATCTGTACCGCCTTGTGAGGCCCACAGCGGCCTCCTGACGCCGCCCATCGCCGCGCGGCACCAGAACCTCCTGAACACCCCGGCGGAGCCCGCCCGGTGCAAGCGCGCGTTCGTCGTCCGCGTTGCGCCGGGCCCCGGGCGATGCCGCACATCGCGCTAGGAGCAGTAGTGGCATCCCTCATCGAGGACTACGCGCTGATCGGCGACACGCACTCGGCGGCGCTCGTCTCCCGAGACGGTTCGATCGACTGGCTGTGCCTGCCCCGGATCGACTCGCCGGCGTGCTTTGCCGCGCTGCTCGGGGACGAGAACGCCGGGCACTGGAAGATCTCGCCGGTCGAGCCGGTCGTGGGCGTGACCCGCCGCTACCGCGGCGACACCCTGGTCCTCGAGACGGACATGACCACCGCCACCGGGACCGTCCGGATCACCGACGCGATGCTTCCCCGCGCCGGCACGCACGCCGTGCTGCGGCTGGTGGAGGGACTGACCGGCAGGGTACGGATGCGCAGCGAGACCCGGATCCGGTTCGACTACGGCTCGATCGTCCCGTGGGTGCGCCGCCGCGACGAGCACACCATGACCGCGACCGCCGGGCCGGACGCGGTCACGCTGCGCACCACCGCGCCGATGGAGGGCCACGACCTCGCGACCTTCGCCGAGTTCGAGGTGTCGGCCGGCCAGTCCGTCCCGTTCTCGCTGACCTGGTACCCGTCGCACCAGCCGACGCCGCCGGCGCTCGCCGTCCGCCAGCTGATCGCCCAGACCGAGGCCTGGTGGACCGACTGGATGGCCGGCTGCACCTACGACGGCCTCTACCAGTCCGCCGTGCGCCGCTCGCTGATCACCCTGAAGGCGCTCACGTTCGCTCCGACCGGCGGCATCGTCGCCGCGGTCACCACCTCGCTGCCCGAGCACATCGGCGGCGTCCGCAACTGGGACTACCGCTACTGCTGGCTGCGTGACGCGACGATCACCCTGCTGGCCCTGCTCGACGCCGGATTCACCAGCGAGGCACTGGCCTGGCGCGAGTGGCTGCTGCGCGCGGTCGCCGGCGACCCGTCCCGTGTCCAGATCATGTACGGGGTGGCGGGGGAGCGCCGGCTGCCCGAGTACGAGGTCTCCTGGCTGTCCGGCTACGAGAACTCCGCGCCGGTGCGGGTCGGCAACGCCGCCGTCGACCAGTTCCAGCTCGATGTGTACGGCGAGGTGCTCGACGCCCTGCACGTCGCCAGGATGGCCACCCAGGTCGACGGCCGGGACGACTCCTGGCCGCTGCAGGCCAAGCTGATGGACTTCCTCGAGACCGGCTGGCGCAAGCCGGACGAGGGCATCTGGGAGGTCCGCGGCCCGCGCCGGCACTTCACCCATTCCAAGGTCATGGCCTGGGTCGCCGCCGACCGCGCCGTGAAGGGCATCGTCGAGTCGGGGCTGCCGGGGCCGGTGGAGCGCTGGACGGCGCTGCGCGACGAGATCCACCGCGAGGTCTGCGGCCGTGGCTTCGACGCCGACCGCGGCACCTTCACCCAGTTCTACGGCTCGAAGGAACTCGACGCCGCGCTGCTGTACATGCCGCTGGTCGGCTTCCTGCCGGCGACGGACCCGCGCGTCGTCGGCACGGTCGCCGCGATCGAGCGCGAGCTGCTCGAGGACGGCTTCGTCAACCGGTACCCGACCGCCGAGGACGGCGCCGTCGACGGCCTGCCCGCCGGCGAGGGCGCGTTCCTGGCCTGCACGTTCTGGCTGGCGGACAACTACGCCCTGTCCGGCCGGGTCCGCGAGGCCCAGGAACTGTTCGAGCGGCTGCTCGCGCTGCGCAACGACGTGGGGCTGCTCGCCGAGGAGTACGACCCGCGCCTGGGCCGGATGACCGGTAACTTCCCACAGGCGTTCAGCCACGTCCCGCTGGTCAACACGGCCCGCACGCTCACCGACGCGCTGCGCGGCACGCCCCGCTCCCGCACCGACCGCGCCTACCCGCCCGGCCATTTCTTCGGTTAGGTCCGCTCCAGCAACGTGGCCGATGAGCGGTGGCCGGGCTGAGCCGGTGCGAACATAGCGGGTGACGTCCCGCGACACAGTCGTCGCGGGGCGTCAATACGTCAGTAACTCGTCAGAACCGGACTCCCAAGCGCCAGTGTGATCGATCCCGGCTACTACTACTCTTCCGGATATGGACGACCACGCAGGTCAGGTCGCGGCCACCGGACAGCAGCTGACCCCGCAGAACCTCGAACGGCTGGCCAAGCTGGCCAGGGAGCGTGGTGACCTCGACACCCTGCTCACGGCCCTGGACGCGTTGGTCTCGGTCAGCAGGGAGCGGGTCGCCTCGGCCACCAGCGGAGTCGCCGACCTAGGGCATCTGGCGGCCGTGCTCATCGAGCACGGCGACGCGCTGCTCGACCACGGCCGGGCGGCGCCCGCCCAGGAGAACTACGAGGAAGCGCTGCGGATCAACCGGCACCTGGCGACGGCCGACCGCAGCCCCGAGTCGGAGCACCGCCTCGGCGTCAGCCTGGAGCGCGCCGGTGCCGCGCGGGCCGCCCTCGGTGACCTGGTCGGCGCGCTGGACATCCAGACCGAGTGCCTGGCGCTGGCGCACCGGCTGCTCGCCGACGGCGGGGCCCCGGCGCCGCAGGCCCGCCAGCGGCTCGCGAACACCCTGGAGAAGATCGGCGACCTGCGTCAGCAGCAGGGCGACACCACCGCGGCGCTGGACGCCTACACCGAGGCCCTCGAGGTGCGCCGCGGGCTGCTCTCCGTCTACGGCGACGTCGCCCCGCTGCTGCGTGACATCTCCCGCGGCCTGCTCGACGTCGGCGACATGCTGCGGCTGCGCGGCGATGCCGCCGGCGCGCTGGCCCGCTACGCCGAGGGCGTGACGACGGCCCGCCGGGCGCTCGCCGTGGCCGGTGGCACCGACATCGACCCGACCGTGCCGCGGGCCCTCTTCCACTCGCTGAGCCTGGTCGGCAACATGCGCTACGACCAGGGCGACGTCGCCGGCGCGCTCGAGTCCTTCGCCGAGTCGCTGGCGCTGGTGCGCTGGCTGCGCACCGAGTACGGCGAGCACCCGACCGTGCTGCGCGACCTGTCCGTCGGGCTCGACAAGGTCGCGGGCGCCAAGGAGGCCCTCGGCGACCTGCCCGCGGCGATCGAGGGCTTCGAGGAGGCGCTGGGCGTCGAGCGGCGCCGTCACCAGATCGTCGGTGACCGCCCCGAGATCCTGCGCGACCTGGTGTGGGCGCTCGAGCAGGTCGCCCGCGTCCGCGCCGCCGGCGGCGACGCGGCCGGCGCCCAGGCCGCCGGCCGCGAGGCCCTCTCCCTGCGCGACCGCTAGCCGCCGCCGGCGGCCGCGAGCAACCGACGGGCCGTTTCGACGATGGCGGCGACCTCGACCGGCGCCTCGGGCGCGCCCGGGCCCGTGGTGACGGTCGGCCCGACCGCGGCCAGCCGGTCGCCGTGGACCCCGGCCAGGAAGCCGAGCTGGCGGGGGTCCCCGTCGACCACGGTGACCAGTGGGGCGCGAGCCCACGCCGGGAACATCTCGTCCAGGACGCCGAGCGGGCGGCCGCCGGGGGCATCGTCGTCGGCGGGCGGGGGTGGGCGTCGCGGGCGCGCAGGGCGTCGAACAGCAGGTCCGCCGACGTCACGACGGCCACGCCCACGCCCGCGCCGAGCTCGGCCTCCAGCTGGTCCGCCGCGACCAGCACCTCGGGCAGGACGGCGCCCATCCCGACCAGGGTGACCACCGGTCTGCGGCCGCCGTCGCGCAGCCGGTAGCCGCCGCCGAGGACGGCGGCCCGCCGGCGGGCCCGGTCGGGCGCGGCCGGCGGGACGGCGCCGAGCCGTTGGTCGACGGGCCGGGCCGACAGGCGCAGCAGGCTCGACGAACCGTCGGCCCGGCCGAGCCGGCCGAGCGCGGCCAGCAGGCACCAGGCCAGATCCTGGGCAAACGCCGGCTCGTAGCGGGTCACCTCGCCCGCGCCGGTCGCGCCGGTTGCGGACAGCGTGGCCGCGAGGCCGGCGAAGCGCCTGTCGGCGCCGGTGTCGGCGACCGCCAGCACCGACCGGCCGTCCGCGGCGCAGGCCGCCGCCCAGGCCGGGACGACCCGGCCGGCGGTGAGTTCGTCGGTCACGCCGATCGGCAGCAACGGCAGGCCCTGCCGGTTCCACGCCACGGCGAGGTTGCCCAGTACCCCGGTGAACGCGCCCGGCGAGAGCGCTCCGGCGACGTGGCGCCGCCCGCCCGCCGAGATCGTCGGTGGCTCGGTCGGGTCGGCCGCCGCCAGACCGGCATCGGGCGGCTGTCCGGAACCATCACGGCCGTCTGGGCCGTCTGGGCCGTCTGGATTGGACGGACCGTTCGGGTTGGTCGGGCCGTCTGGCCGATGGCCGGCGGTGGACCGGGACGGGGCTGGGGCGAGCCAGCCGGCGACGACGGTGTCGGCGTCCCTGGTCGAGATCGTGACGACGGCGCTGGCCGCCCGGGGCGCGAGCCAGGCGAAGCTACGTAGCAGGTCGCCGAAGGCCGCCTGAGTGGACGAAAGCCCCGCCGTCGTCCCGTTGGCCTCCAGGCCGTCGGCCGGGTCCAGGTCGGCGGGCAGGGCCGGCGGGTCCGGCGCGGGCGGCGGTGCCTGGTCCAGGTATGAGGCGACATGGGTGGCCAGCCGGCCGCCACGCGAGCCGGCGGGCGGGACGGGCTCGCCCGCGACCGTCACGGCCGAGCTCCTGGCCGTCGGCACGACCACCGCCCCCGCGTTCATCGGGCGGATGGACATGACGCCGGTGCCGCGTGCCCCGGCGCCCGAACCGCTGGCGGACACCTCGCGGACGCCCGGGTCACGGGTCCAGGCGTCGTGCGCGTGCGCGAACAGCACGGTGGGCCGGTCGGCGTCCACCTCGTCCAAGGCGTCGATCAGCAGCGCGAGGTCATGGCCACCGAGGTCGCGCAGGGCGGTGTGGATCTCGTCGTCCGTGAGGCTGTCGACCAGCCCGGCGATGCCGACCCCGCCGGCGCCCGGCCCCGCCAGGCGCCGGCGCAGCTCCGGCCCGCGGGTGACGAGCAGCTCGTGGTACTCGTCCTGGCTCATCCCGGCGAGCCGGCCGCGAAACGCCTGCCCCCCGGGGCGGCGGAACAGCCCGGCCAGCCGGCGTCCATACCGCAGGGTGAGCACCTGCCAGCCCGCGGCCTCGAACATCCGCGCCGCGCGGTCCGGGCCGGCCGGGCCGGACAGGCCCGCGCGCTCGGCGCCCTCGGACTGGGCACCCACGGCGGCGCCGGTGACCAGCACCACCCAGAGCAGCTCGCCGAGGTAGGGCGTGCGCTCGTCGGCGACGGCCTCCCAGACGGCGGCGTCGCGCAGCTCCGGGTACCGCAGGATGCAGACCGTCCGGCCGCCGGGGACGTGGTCGAAGCGGGCACCGGCGAGCCGGCGCGCGAGCGCTCCCCAGACCGTCCCGCTCGGCCCGACCGTGCCGGCTCCGGTGGCCCGCAGCGCCCGGGCCGACCGTCCCGTGGGCAGGGACAGTCTCCTGCCCCGCAGCTCCCACGGCATCGGCGAGGCCTGGATTTCCCGCCGGACCGTCGGCGTCGGTCCCGGGGCGTCGGCCGGGCGGGCGGCCTCCAGGACCTCGTGGACGGCCGCCAGCAGCGGCACGGCGTGCGGGGTGACGCTGACCCGGTCCTCGGTGCGCAGCGAGTCGAACCAGAGCACGGTGGCGACGGACGACGCGGCGGACGTCAGCGAGCGACGCTGGTCGGCCACCTGCTGGCTCATCTCGCCGCGGCGCGTCGCGACCTCGACGCTCTCGGTGGCGATCGCGCGCAGCCGGTCCTCGATCTCGGCGAGCGCGGCGAGGTCGAGCACGCCGCCTGGCGGACCGGGCACGATCGCTCCCGGCTCCAGCGACCGCGCCGACGGCGGGGCTGGGGGTGGGAGCGGCACGGGCGGTCCCAGCGCGGCGCCGGCTTCCGCCGAACCGTTCCACGGCCGTGGTCGCCCCTCCGGCGCCCGCGACGGCGACGGTTCCGGACCGGCGGGCTGCCGATCCGGGCGGATCGGCTGCTGCCAGGGGGCAGCCAGGCCGCCCTGGGCGTCAGCGGCGCGGTTCTCGTGCGGCCGGGGTGGCCGGGATGGCCGGGGTGGTGGGCGTCGTGGGCGGGCCGGCATCGGGACCTGGGCCGGTGAGTACACCTCCCGAGCCGCGTCGCCCGAGTCGGAGGCGACGCTCCGGTCCGTGGCCTCGCCGCCCGGCCGGTCCGCGACGGCCGCCTCGTCCGCTGGCAGGCCGGCGGCCGTGAGCCGCTGCCCCTGCCCTGGTGAGTGGTCCGGCCGCTCGGGCGACTCGTAGGAACGCTCCCGCGGCCGGTATTCCACGTGGCGTATCCCCGGCCTGTACACCACCGGCCCCCAACCGATTAACGATCTACAACTGGTCGTCGGAGTGCCGTCGAAACGGCGGTCGGGCCGGGGAACCGAAGTCCTCCCGGCAGGAGCCCTGAACCTCGCTGAGCGGGTGCACCCCCGGAGACCGGAGGCCCGCTCACCCCAGTCCGGACGCGTGGCACTGGCACCGCGTTGTCCTGGTGGTTCGCGTCCCGTCGGATGTCGCCTGGTCCGCCATCCATCTCACCACCCCGTACGGGGTCGGTGCTCGCCGCCCGGCCCCGGCCAGCCAGCCGAAGCCATCCACTGGCCAGCGGCCCGCCCGCGTCGGCCGCCCCCCGCTGGCCCAGGCCGCCGCCGTGGTCAGGGGGACTGGCGGAGAGCGGCGAGGCGGGCGCGCAGAGCGGGTTCGTCGGCGGCCGGGGCGTCGATCTCGACGATCTTGGTTCGGCTGGTCGCGCCGCGGACGAGAGCGACGTCACGGCGGCGCAGGCCGAGCGCGTCCGCGAGCGCCCGCAGCGCCGCCTCGGTGGCCTTCCCGTCGACAGCCCTGGCCGCGACCCGGACCATCAGGTTCGGCTCACCGCCCGGAGTGGCGGCCTGCCCGCCGACCGCCGTCCGGCCGGCTCCCGGTTGCACCCTGATCGTCACCCGCACGGACCTATCGTCCCCGTCGCGGCTCGCCGGGCGACCGCGGGGATCGGGCGCACGGCGGCCGACAGGCTGGCGCGGTGGCGCCAGGCAGCCCGGTGGGCGGCTACGATCCGCCCCATGGTCGAGAACGAGGGTCAGGGTCGGGTCGCGCTGGTCACCGGCGGCAACCGGGGGATCGGCGCCGCCTGCGCCGCGGCCCTGGTGGCGGACGGGCAGCGGGTCGCGGTCGCCAGCCGCGGCGGGGAGGCGCCGGAGGGCATGTTCGGCGTCCGGCTCGACGTCACGAGCGTCGAGTCGGTGGAGAAGGCGTTCGCCGAGGTCGAGGCCGAGCTCGGGCCGATCGACATCGTTGTGTCCAATGCCGGCATCGTCAAGGACACGCTGCTGCTCACGATGTCCGAGGACGCGTTCCGCGACGTCGTCGACACGAACCTGCTGGGCGCCTACCGGGTCGCCAAGCGCGCCGCCCGCGGCATGCTCCGGCGGCGCTACGGCAGGCTGGTGTTCATCTCCTCGGTCGTGGGCCTGTCAGGCCAGCCTGGCCAGTCGAACTACGCCGCGTCCAAGGCGGGTCTCGTCGGCTTCGCCCGCTCGCTCGCCCGCGAGCTCGCGCCCCGCAACATCACCGCCAACGTCGTCGCTCCCGGCCCGATCCGCACCGACATGACCGACGCGCTCACCGACGCCCAGCGTGAGCTGCTCGTCGGCAGCGTCCCCGGCAAGCGGATGGGCGAGCCGGAGGAGGTCGCGGCGGCGGTGGCCTTCCTCGCCTCGGAGCGCGCCGGCTACATCACCGGCGCCGTCCTGCCGGTCGACGGCGGCGTCGGCATGGGTCACTGACGGTCGGCGCGGGAGCCAGGCTCGCCCGCCGCCCGGCGGGAGGCCTCGTGCCGTGGCGCGTCGGCGGGCTACCCACGGGCAACTGTCGCGCCGTCCTGGCCGACGAGGACCCACCGCCCGCCGTTTCTCTGGCGGCGGGAGGGGGAGAATGGGCTGATGCGCCAGACTTCCGGGGTGGACCAGGACGCGCTGCTGCTGGTCACCTTCGGCGGTCCGGAGGGGCCCGCGGACGTCGTCCCGTTCCTGCGCAACGTGACGCGCGGCCGGGGGGTGCCCGAGGAACGGCTCGCCGAGGTCGCCGAGCACTACCA
The DNA here is from genome assembly GCF_000235425.2 of Pseudofrankia saprophytica. Classification (NCBI taxonomy): domain Bacteria; kingdom Bacillati; phylum Actinomycetota; class Actinomycetes; order Frankiales; family Frankiaceae; genus Pseudofrankia; species Pseudofrankia saprophytica. The sequence goes on along the minus strand of NZ_KI912267.1, from coordinate 455,936 downwards.
GAGCCTCGGCGGGCGTAGCCCGATCAACGACCAGAGCCGGGAGCTGCTGGCGGCGCTGCGCGCCGAGCTCGCGCCGTTGCCTGTCTACTGGGGCAACCGCAACTGGCGCCCGTACCTGCGCGACGCACTGGCCGAGATGCGCGCGGACGGGGTCCGGCGGGCCGCGTGCTTCATCCCGTCGGTCTTCGCGACCTACTCCGGCTGCCGCCAGTACCGGGAGAATCTCGCCGACGCGCTCACCGAGGTTTCCGCCGGCGGCCAGTGCGCCGGCGACAACGGCGAGGCGGACGGGAGCGAGGCGGACGGCGGCCTCGAGCTGATCAAGCTGCGGGTCTTCTTCGACCACCCCGGGTTCGTCGGCCCGATGGTCGACCGGGTCGCGGCCGCCGTCGACGCGCTGCCGGCCGGCCGTCGCGACGGCGCGCACCTGGTGTTCGTCGCGCACTCCGTGCCGCGCTGGCAGGCGATCGAGAGCGGGCCGACCGGCGGCGCCTACGAACGCCAGCTGAGGGCGTCGAGCGAGATCGTCGCCCGGGGCCTCGCCGAGCGGCGCGGCCAGGAGCATCCCTGGGACGTCGCCTACTGCAGCCGCAGCGGTTCCCCTCGGGTGCCCTGGCTGGAGCCGGACGTCGGCACCCGGCTGGCGGAGCTCGCGGCCGATGGTGTGCGAACCGTCGTGATCGTGCCGATCGGATTCGTCAGCGACCACATGGAGGTCATCCAGGACCTGGACCGGGTGGCGCTGGACCAGGCGAAAAAGCTCGGGCTCACCGCGGTGCGGGCCGGTACTGTCGGGTCGGACCCGCGGTTCGTCCAGATGATCGTCGAGCTGCTCCGGGAGCGGCGGGACCCGGGCGTGCCACGACGGGCGCTGAGCGCCCTCGGTCCGTCACCTGACGTCTGCCCGACGGAGTGCTGTTCCTCGGCCTCCGCCCAGGACCGCCGGCCGGCGGCGGCCGGTACCTCCGACGACGCCCGCGGCACCGGCCGGTACCCCGACGATGGCCGGGATACCCAGGGCGCGGGGATACTGGGGAAAGGTCCGCCGGCCGGCTAGCGCGCCGCGGACTGGCGCCACCTGACCGGATCCTCTGACCCGGATCCCTGGTCACGCATCGTCCGGCCGTGGGCGGGTATTCCGGGCCGGGTATTCCTGATCGTCTGACGGAGAGTGCGCAAGGCATGCAGCGATACGTGTTCGACCCGCCGGAGCGGTTCGTGGTCGGAACCGTCGGGCAGCCGGGCGAGCGTTCGTTCTACCTCCAGGCGGCGTCCGCCGGGCAACTGATCACCATCGGGCTGGAGAAGGCCGAGGTGACGGCGCTGACCGAGGGCCTGTCGGCGCTGCTCGGGCAGGTCGGCCAGCAGCAGGGCATCGCCGTGCCGGCCGCCGCCGACATCGAGGTGGACCTGGCGCCGCTGGAGGCGCCGTTCGAGGAGGACTTCCACCTCGGTCAGCTGACCGTCTCGTGGGACGGCCGGCGGGTGTTCGTCGAGGCGGCGGGGCTCTCGGCCGGTCAGCTGGGGACGCCCGTCAGCGAGGAGGACCTCGACTCGCTGCGCGTCGGCCTGTCGATCCCGCAGACCAGGGCGTTCATCGAGCGTGCCCGCAGCATCGTCGCCGCGGGCCGTCCCTCCTGCGTCCTGTGCGGTCGCCCCGACGGTCCCGGCGGCCACTTCTGCCCCCGCCTCAACTAAGGCACCTCCTCAATCCAGGCACGGTTCCTCGGGCACGGTTCCTCTGGAAATCCCGAGGTCGTCCGGACTCGACCGCCCATGCATTTGGGACTAAAGTCCTTAAGTGCTGGGGGGCGTCGGGGGATGCGGCTTGCCGCCGCCTGCCGGCGGCGCGTCTCGGGCGCGCCGCCGGCAGCCGCCGCCGGAGGCAGGCCCCCGCCGCCGACAAGCTCCGGCGCCGACAATCACCCGCACCAGGTGCGTGTACGCCGCGGACCGAGCACCGCCCGCCGCCTTTCTCCGGAACGGTGCCGCCGCCGGCTACCCGGACGGCGGTGACGGAGTGGTCGACGGGATGGGCGGCGCGGAGGTGGCGGGCCCGGTGATGCCGACGACGACGATCGTGGCCAGAGTGACCGGTGAGCACCCGGTCGGTGCCGTCGTCAGGGTCAGCGTGAGTGCGCCCGGCATCGGGGTGGGGAGCCGGCCCATGTCGACGCTGGCCAGCAGGGCCGGGGCGGTGGCCGGCCGGGTCGGGACGGTGCTGTCCGACTCGGTGAGCGCGGTGCCATTGGTCGCCGAGGCGCTGGCGACGGTGTGGATCGTGGTCTGGCCGGCCGAGGCGGTGCTGGGCGCCGTATAGGTGCCGGTGATGTCCAGGCTGGTCCGGTCGCTGGTCCGGTCGCTGGTCCGGTTGATCGTCGCGGTGAAGCTGGACGCCACGAGGGCTATCGCCGGACAGTTCGGGTCGGCGGTGATCGTCACGACGGGGAACGGCGTGGTGGACCCGCTCGGGCTCGGGCTCGCGCTGCCCGATGGGCTGGCGCTTGTACTGGGGTTGGCGCTTGTGGTGGGGCTTGTGCTGGGGCTGCCGCTCGGGCTGGCACCGCCGGTGGGGCTGGCGCTCGTCGTCGGGCTCGCGGTCGGGCTGAGCGAGGCGCTGACGGTGACGGTCGGCACGAGGCCGGGGCTGGCGCTGATCGTCACTGGCGACGTCGCGCTCGGCGTCGGCGCGGGCGCGCTGGCGGTTGGCGTCGGGGCACGGCTGGTCGTCGGGCTCGTCGACTGTGGCCGGCTGGTGCCGGAGGTCGTCCTGGGCCCTGTGTTCCCGGCCCGGGAGGTCTCCACCGGGAGCGGAAACGTGGTCGGCGCCGCGTTGGAAGGAGTCGTGTCGGCGATGGTGAACGGGACGGTGTCGGATGTTCCGTCCCAGGGCTTCGCCGTCAGTGTGACGACACCGTTCGCCCCGGTCCGCGAGCCGCCGGGCCCTCCCGCGGGGCCGCCGTCCCCCGAGGTGTCGTGCCCGCCGCCCAGAAGAAGCAGCAGGCCGATGGCCGGCACGGCGAGCAGCTGCGTCAGGCCGAACGTCCGACCGCGTTTCCCGACGCGAGGGACTCGCCGGTGCCGGGCCCGGTGCCGTGGACCTGTCGGCGCGGGCACCCCCGAGGCGAGGGACTCGGCGGGCGGGGTGACAGGCGGGGTGGCGGGCGAGCCAGGGGTGGCATCGGCGCTGTTCTGCCCGGCCTCGGCGCTTTCGGGGCTCGAGGGATCTGGGTTGCCCTGCCGGCTCACCTGTGAGCGGGTTCCTTCCCAGGACGAACGACGCCTCCAAGATGAACGACGCCGCGTGCCGTGTTAGCTACTCGTTCCGTCACAGTACCGGCAATCCGGAAGCGCCCAGGCGTCATCACCCGAACGGTGTCAGAACGTTGGCTCGACCACCACCAACGGCCGCCCACCGGTGGGCCTCCGCTTTATCCGCTCGAAAGGTGATGACGTTCTTTGACGCCACCGAACGGTGATCGGCCCTTCCTGAGAAGCAATGAGCTGGCCGAGCGAGGCGGCGGCGCGGCGAGACCGTATCGCCAAGGATGGCGCCGTCGGCGCCTTTGATATTGATATGTCCCGATTCACCGGCCGCCAGCGGGAAGACCGTTGTCGAGGGGGGAGCGATCCGGTCAGCGGGTGGGCGGGGTGGCGGCGTGCGCCGGGTCGAAGGCGTCGTAGGCCGCCTCATAGGCACGGCGGACGGCGGCGGACAGGCCGCGGAGCGCCTCGGAACGGCGGGTGATCTCGGCGGCGGTGACGGCGGCCCCGTCGTCCAGGGCGGCGAGGTCGAGCAGGGCGCGCAGCCGCTCGGCGCGGGCGAGCAGGGCATGCGCGACCGACGGGTATCCGGGGCCGAGCCCAGGACCCGGGTCCTCCTCGGCGCGATCGCGCAGCAGGGCGAGCACCTCCGGGCGGGCGCTGGCGACGTCCAGGTCCAGCAGCGCCGACGTCGTCGCCGCGATCGCCTGGGCGAGCTCACGTTCCGCGGCACGCACCGGGGTCGGCGGCGCCGGCAGCCGGGCCGCGGGCAGCACCCGCCAGTGGACCGACTCCAGCCCCCCCTCCACCGCCGGGCCATGCACCTCCACCGTCGGGACCAGCAGCAGCGGCGGGCTCGGGCCGATGACCAGCACCGCCTCGCCGGCGGCCAGCGCGTCGGCGTTCACCGCCGGTGGGCCTGGCAGTCCCGAGATGTCGCCAGGGACCGGCAGGACCAGCCGGAACCGCTCGGCGCGCGCCGAGCGCAGGGCGCCCAGGCCGAGCAGCAACGGCTCGTCGCCGAGCGTGTGCCGGCAGGGGCCGAGCGTCCGCTGGACGTGTGTCAGGACGTCATCGGCGCCGACGAGCCCGGCGAGCCAGGCGTTCGCCCAGCCGGCGAGCACGCCGGACCGTGGCGCGGGCAGAAGAGCGGGGCACACGCGCCTACGGTAGGCACTTCCTCGCCGAGATGTGACCCCGACGGGAGCAGAACTGCCCCGAGAGGCCGTGGTTCGCGCAGGTGGGCCGCCCTCTCGGTCCGCCACGCCCGGGCGGTCAGCCATTCTCGGCGAGCCGGTTACGCGGCGCGAGGCAGGTCGGCTCCGCCTGCGGACGCGTGGCCACCGGCGTCCGTGCCGAGACCGCCGCCGACGTCGCCGAGACCGCTGAGGCCGGCCGTCCCGGCGGGCAGCGACAGCGGGGCGCCACGGCGCGGCAGGGCCGGCAGACCGTGGACGGACAGGAAACCGTCGACGGTGGCCGACCAGGGGAACATCTCCGCACGGGCGCGGGCGGCCAGCCGCCGGTCGGCCGGATCCAGCGCGAGAACCTCCTCGACGGCGTCGGCGAAGCCGTAGCCGCAGCCGGCGGCCACCCGGCCGCAGCGCGGGTCGACCAGCTCCGCCAGCGCGCTGCCGTGGTGGACGACCACCGGCGTCGCGCTGGCCATCGCCTCCAGCGCGGCGAGGCCGAACGTCTCGACCGGCCCGGGCGCGAGCGCGACGTCGGCGCTGGCGAGCAGGCTGGACAGGCGGTCCCGGTCCGCGACGAAGCCCAGGAACACGACCGGCAGGCCGGCGGCGCGGCGTTCCAGCTCCTTGCGGCCGTTGCCGTCGCCGGCCAGCACCAGCCGCGCCGGGATCTTGCGGCGGACCAGCTCGGCGAGGGCGTCGATGGCGATGTCGACCCGCTTCTCCGGGTCCATCCGACCGATCGAGACGAGCAGCACGTCCGAGTCGCGGGCGAACGCCCGGCGCAGCGACCGGTCGGCGGTCCGGGCGCCGAACCGGTCCAGGTCGACGCCCAGCGGCACCTGCCGCAGGTTGTCGGCACCGATGCGCCGGAACTCGGCGGCCGCCCAGGCGGTGGTCGTCACCACCGTGTCGTAGCCGGCGGCCAGCCCGCGGTTGGAGACGTCGGCGGCGGCGCGCACCGGCAGCACCCCGCGCAGCGAGCACGGCGTCTTCGCGCCGAGCAGCCGGTCGACCCGCTCGTGGGAGACGACGAGCGAGTGCACGTCGCGCTTGCGGGCCCATCGGCCGAGCCGGCGCAGCGTGGTGCGGTCGTGTACCTCGAGGCGGTTCGGCGCCGCCTCGTCGAGCAACGCGGCCACCCGCCACGGCTCGGTGATCATGCGGTAGCTGGTGCCGAGGACCAGGGGCGAGCGCACCATCAGCGTGGTGACGCCATCGGCGTGGCGCACCCCGTCGCGGCGCGCGGGCAGCACCCTGACCACCTCGTGGCCGGCGGCCACGTAGCCCGAGGCCAGGTGACGCAGCGTCGTGCGGATACCCCCGGACGTCGGCGCCACGAAGTTGGCGACCTGCGCGATCCTCATGCGGCCCACTCTCCATCGGCTCGGGGCGGCGGCTGTCCGGCCGCGCCTGGGCTGGTGCTCAGGGTTGGTTGGCGGGTCCAGTAGGGAGGTCGGGTCGGCTCGCGGGGTCAGGACAAGCGCGGGCGTGGGCGTGATGAGCAGCCGGCCGGGCGGTGGTGCCCGGCCGGGCGGGGTCGCGGGTGCTCAGCGCCAGGCGTCTCCGTCCCGGTTCGCGCTGATGTTGGCGCCGAGCACGTCGCGGTAGTGGCCGAGCAGTTCGTCCCCGATCGCCCGCCAGCCGCAGTCGGCCACCGAGGCGCGAGCCTCGTTGCCCATCGCGGCCCGGCCGGGACCGTCGATCACGAGCGTGGCGACCTGGGCGCGCAGCGCCGCGGAGTCACCCGGCCGGTAGTGCAGCCCCGTCCTGCCGTGCTCGACCACGTCGAGCAGCCCGCCGGCCGCGGGCCCGACCACCGGCACGCCGCTGGCCTTCGCCTCCTGCGCCGCCTGGCAGAACGTCTCGTACTGGCCGGTGTGCACGAACACGTCCAGGCTCGCGAGCGCCGACGACAGCCCCTGGCCGGACTGGAAGCCCAGGAACGCCGCGCCGGGCAGCAGCCGCTCCAGGCGCGCCCGCTCCGGTCCGTCGCCGACGACCACCAGCCGGGTGCCCGGCAGGCCGCTCACGGCGCCGAGCAGCTCGACGCCCTTCTCCCTGGCGAGCCGGCCGACGTAGCCGACGAGGACCTCGCCGTCGGGCGCGAGCCTGGCGCGCAGGTCGTCGTCGCGGTGGTCCGGGTTGAACCGGTCCAGGTCGACTCCCCGGCGCCAGCGGGCGACACGCTGGACGCCGGCGCCGACCAGCGCGTCGACCGCGTCCCAGGACGGCGCCAGGGTGCGGGCGGCGAGCCGGTGCACGGCCGCGAGCCACCGCCAGATCGAGCGGTCCAGGGACGCGAGGCCGTAACGGCGGGCGAAGCCGGCGAGGTCGGTCTGGTACACGGCGACGCTGGGCACCCCGAGCCGGTGGGCCGCGAAGGCCGCCTGCGCGCCGAGTCCGGCGGGGGCCGCCAGGTGGACGACGTCGGGGGCGAACCGGCGCAGCGCCGGGGTGAGGCTCGGCCACGGGGTCGCGAACCGGAACTGCGGGTAGCCCGGGAGCGGCGCGGACGGCGTCCGCAGCACCGGGGCGCCCGCGTAGACCCGGGGCGCCTTGCCAGCGGCCCGGGCCCCGGGGGACGGCGCCACGACGAGCGCCTGGTGCCCCTCGGCCTCCAGGTGCTCCAACACGCGGCAGACCGTGTTCGTGACCCCGTCCACGTGGGGCAGGAAGGACTCGGTGACCACCGCAACGCGCACAGGGCCACGGTGACAGGGCAGGGAACGCAGACGTATACCACTAGCCGGCTACGACATGAACGTTGCCCCACAGATAAGTAGTGATCGTCCAGTGGGCCGCGCATGTTCGTCGGATGGCTGGTCGTTCGGCTGGCTGGTCGTTCGGCTGGCCGGTCAGCGTCGCGGTGGGCGGCGCGGGCCGAAGAAGCCGACATCCACCGGTGTGGCCGGCCGGGGCGGCGGAGCCGCCGGGGCACCGTACGGGGAGTCGCCGGTGGGCTGGTTCGACGCGGGCGGCACCGACCAGGCGGGTTTCGGCCCGGGCGCGGGGAACGGCCCCGAGCCGGCCTCGCGTTCCGGCTCGGCGGACGGCCCCGGCCCGGAGCGTGGGCCCGTGGGAGCTGAGCCAGGACGCGCGCTCGCGTCGTCCGGTCCGCGGTGGTTCCCGCCGTCCTGGAGGTCGCCCTCGACGACGGGGTGGGCGGCGGACTCGAGGGCCGCTGGCGCACCGTCGACCGAACGGCTGGCCGCCTCGAATCCGACCGGGCGGCCCCGCGCCGGCGCCGGCCCGCCGTTGGCGACCACGACCGCCACCCACGGGATGATCAGCGCGGCAACGATGGCCAGGAACCGGATCCATCCGTGGAAGAGGACAACCGCGAGCACGAAGCAGAGCACGCGGAAAGCCATCCACATCAGGTACTGGCTCTGCCGGCGGCCGATGTCCACGTGGCGCGGGTCGGCGGCCGAGGTGATGAGCGCCGGCTGCTGGCGGCGCAGCCTCATCCGCACGTCTACTCCCAGGATCGTCCGGTTCGGTCCGCCCGCTGGACAGCGAGCCCCGCTCGGCGCCCCCATCCTGCCCAGCTTCTCCCTAGTGTCCGCCTGCCCGCGCGCATTCACCAACCTCCGCCGCCACCGCGGTGGGAGATCGTGAGCGGGGCACGGCCGCGGCCGCGCAGGTCACATGGGTCGCACCGGATGCGAATGGCCGACGCGGGGCCAGACGGCGCCATAAGGTTGCCGACGTGCTGCCGCTGCAGGGAATGACCGTCGTCAGCCTGGAACACGCGGTCGCGCTGCCGTTCGCGACCCGTCACCTGGCCGAGTACGGTGCCCGAGTCATCAAGATCGAACGGCTGGGTTCGGGTGACTTCGCCCGTGCCTACGACGACGCGGTGCGCGGGGAGATGTCCGCGCACTTCTCCTGGCTGAACCGGTCGAAGGAGTCCTTCGCCGTCGACGTCAAGGTCCCCTCCGGCCTGGCGGCGCTGGAGCGGCTGGTCGCGGGCGCCGACGTCGTCGCGCAGAACCTCTCGCCCGGGGCCGCCGCCCGGCTCGGCCTCGACGCCGCCACCCTCACCGCCCGCTACCCGCGGCTGGTCGCCGTCGACCTCTCCGGCTACGGCCCTACCGGCCCATACGCCGGGCGGCGGGCCTACGACATGCTGATCCAGGCCGAGTCAGGCCTGGTCTCGGTGACCGGCACGCCGGAGCACATGGCGAAGGCGGGCTTCGCCGCCGCCGACGTCGCCGCCGGGACCTACGCCGCCCAGGCGATCCTCGTGGCCCTGCTGCGCAGGGAACGGACCGGCGAGGGCGCGGCGCTCGCGCTCACCATGCTGGACGCGATCACGGAATGGAACGGCTATGCCGTCCAGTTCGCCGAGCACACGGGCCGCGCGCCGGCCAGGGCCGGCGTCGGTCATGCGTCGATCGCCCCCTACGAGGCGTTCACCACCGCCGACGGCGACAGCGTGCTCATCGGGGTACAGAACGACCGGGAATGGGCCCGCCTGGCCGCCGGCCTGCTCGGCCGTCCCGACCTGGCCGACGACCCCGAGTTCGCCACCAACCGCGGACGGGTGCGCAATCGGGCACGAACCGACGCGATCGTCGCGGAGGTCGTCGGCGCGCTGCCCACCGCGGCGGTGACGGCGGGCCTGGACGCGGCCGGGATCGCCTACGGCCGGGTCAACGAGATGGCCGACGTTCTCGCCCACCCTCAGCTGGCCGCCCGCGACCGTTGGGTGGACATCGACTCGCCCGTCGGCCTGGTGCGCCAGCTGCGCCCGGTCGTCGAGTTCCCGGGCGCCCCACCCCGGCTCGAGCCGATCCCCGCCCTCGGCGAGCACACCGAGAAGATCCTCGCCGAGCTGGGCTACACCCCCGACCAGCTCGCGGACCTGCGCGCCGACGGCGCCATCTAGCCGGCTCCCACGCGGTCACCGGAAAACGGCGCGGCCGCGACGAGCGGCGGCCGGCGGGGAGGGAGCATGGGTCCTGTGCCGCATGTGAGCTTCCTGACCGACTACGGGCTCGCCGACGGGTTCGTCGCCGCCTGCCACGGCGTGCTGCTGCGTCGCGGCGTGAGCGCGCTCGACATCACCCACCTGATCGACCCCGGCGACGTCCGGCGGGGCGCGGCCGTGCTCGCCCAGACGGTGCGCTACCTGCCGGTCAACGTCCACCTCGCGGTCGTCGATCCGGGTGTCGGCACCAGCCGGCGAGGCGTCGTGCTGGTCACGCCGGGCGGGATGCTCGTCGGGCCCGATAACGGGCTGCTGGCGCCGGCCGCGGCGGTGCTCGGCGGAGTCACCGCGGCGGTGGCGCTGGCCGCCCGGCCGGGGGTGCCGGCGACGTTCCACGGCCGGGACGTGTTCGCGCCGGCGGCGGCCGAGCTCGCTACCGGCACACCCCCGGCGGCGCTGGGGCAACCGGTCTCCCCGGCGGAGATCGTCCGGCTGCCGCCGGTGCTGGCGCGGGTGAGCGAGCCGGAGACCCGGGCGGACCGGGCCGAGGCGAAACTCGAGGCCGAGGTCGTGCTCGTCGACCGGTTCGGCAACGTCCAGCTCGCCGCGACCGGTGACCTGCTGGCCCACGTCGGCCTGGTGCCCGGCCAGCGGGCCGAGGTTCGCGGCCTGGCGACCCAGAACGCGCCGCTGGTGCTGCCGGTCGGGGTGACGTTCGGCTCGGTCGAGCCGGGTGAGCTGGTGCTGTACGTCGACTCGGCGGGGATGGCCGCGTTCGCCGTCCGCGACGGCGACGCGGCCAGCAGGCTGGGCCTCGCCCCCGGCGACGTGGTCACCCTGTTCCCCCGCCGCGCGCGGCCGGACCGTGGCGGCTGGTCGACCGAATAGGTCGACCGAACAGGCAGGCACCGATGGCGCCAGCCGGTCAGCAGAAGCCGGGGGTGCTCTCCCAGGCGGGCCCGGCGTCAGGGGCGTCGTCGCGCAGGACGGTGCCCTCGATCTTCCCGTACGGCCGGTCGGCGGCGTAGAAGACCGTGTTCGGGTTGTCGAGGCCGTAGGGCGCCAGGTCGACGAGGAAGTGGTGCTTGTTCGGCATCGACATCCGGATCTCGGCGACCTCGGGGTGCGCGGTCAGCACCTCCTCGCCCATCTTGTACAGCGTCTGCTGCAGCGCCAGGCTGTGCACGGACGCGAACGTCTCGAGCAGGATCGTCCGAATGCTGGCGAACAGCTTCCCGTAATCGTGCTCGACGCCGACGAGGCGCCACCGGGCGGTGACCTCCGTGGCCAGGATCCGGTCGTCGGTCTCGGGGAGCGTCGTGTAGCGGTCCCGCGCGAAGCCCCAGAACTCGGACCCGGTCGACTTCAGCACCACGAGCCCGGCCAGGCCCGACACGACGCGGGCGTCGTCGCCGTCGACGGTGACGACGGTCATGCGCCGTTCGGAGCCGGCGCGGCTGAACGCGTGGTCGTGGCCGGCGCCGCCGACCTGGATGCGCTCCCAGCCGTACTGCTCGATCTCGACCCGGGCGCCGGTCACCCAGTCGAACGAGCCGGTGAAGTGCCGGCCGAGGCGCAGCGCGAACTCCTCGATCTCGCCGACCCCGTCCCGGGCGAACGCGTAGACCGTGTTCTTCTGCGCGTCCGTGGTCAGGATGTGCGCGTTGTCGCCGGTCAGGTGCGCGTCGGCGAAGTCCCCGCGCAGCGCCGACGACACGTTGAGGTCGGTGATCTGGTGGACCGGGGTGGACCGGTCCACGTGCACCAGCCGGACCTCGGCCTTCCCGAACTGGTTCGGTCCGAGCACGATCGCCATGGCTCCTCCTGAGGTCGGTCTGGCCTGGATGGCCATCGTCGCCCCGTCAGGTGCGGGGCCTGGTGACGGCGACGTTCGGCGGATGTTTCCCCGATCTCCCGACCTGCCCGCGGCCGGCGGTGGCGGCTGACCTGCGGTGGCCGACCGGCGGTGGCCGACCGGCGTGCGTCGCGAGGCCCGACGCGGACCGCCGGCGGGCGGCAGGTATGCGCGGAGAGCAGGCTGGACTACGTCGCGCATTTATTTGGGGCCAATTCCGTGACAGCGGAGGACCGTCGACGACCGGGCCGTGGAGCGCGCGCCGGTGACAGGCGGATGTTGTTCTCCGGCCCGGTGGACGGTGGGAATTTGGCTATGCCCCCGGTGGTTCTGGTGAGGCACTCTGGTGGCGGTTCGGGCATCCGTCCGAGTAGCCGGGCGACGCCGTGGGGGAGTCGTTCGGGCGCACATCGCGGCTGGCATTGACGTGGGTTGGGAAACGTTCACGGAAGTGGGCATTCCTCCAGCCGAGGTCCGGTCGCCGCGAGCGGGACGGCCCGGGGGCGCGTCCGGTGGTCGGCCGTGGGGACGGCGATCACGGTGTGGCGACGGATGTTGGCTCCGTCCGGTGGCGTGGGGACGCCGGCGCTTGGCCCGCGGACTTCCGGGGGTGCGGCAGGGGGGCCGGCCGAAGGGCGCGTTCATGATGAATTCTCGCGCGCCCGGAGACGGCCGACACAGATGGCCACGTGGCGTGGGAGGGCTTCGTGAGCATTGCCCGGAGAGGGCGACTCTCTGTATTTGCTTCATCGACGAATAGTGATGGTCGCCCGGGTGACAACCGTATTTCGCCTGCTCGGGGCGACGGATGCCACGCCACTGGGTACCGTCCGAGCCAGAGTTATCGCGTGGACGCGCCAATGGCCGTCCCGAAGATCGGAAGAAGGCAAGTAATGGTCTTCTCCGCGGGCGAACGCGGCGGTAGGGCGGCCCAGCTCGCCCCGCGTCGCGGCAGGCATATCCATCAACTGCTGTTCGGGCTGGTGGCAGCCCTGCTCGCGGTCGTGCTGACGGCCTGCTCCGGCGGGGGTGGGGGCGAGCCGCCCGCGGCGGCGACCTCGAAGGCACCGCCGAGCGCGAGTATCAAGATCACCCCGACCGACGGCGCGTCCGGCGTCGCGGTCACCGACAAGGTGGTCGTGACCGCGAACGCGCCCTTGGCCGAGGTCACGATCGCGCGCGCCGCGAGCGTCTCGCAGAAGACCGACGCCGGCACCCTGGCCGGCGAGTACTCGGCCGACCGGCGGACCTGGACCTCCACCGCGGGCCTGTTCGCCGACAGCCAGTACCAGGTGAAGGCCTCGACCACCACGACCAGCGGCGTCACCGGTACGGTGACCAGCCAGACGGCCTTCACCACCGGCGTCCCGGCCAAGCCGTTCAAGGTGTCCTGGGAGCCGGTCGACGGCCAGACCGTCGGCGTGGGGACGCCGATCGTGCTGACGTTCAGCGGACCGACCGCCGATCGGGCCGCGGTGCAGCGCCACCTGTCCGTCGTCACCAGTCCTCCGCTGGAGGGCTCGTGGAGCTGGGCCTCCGACCGGGTGGTGCGCTGGCGGCCGAAGGACTACTACCCCTCCGGGACCAAGGTGCACGTCGAGGCGAACCTCGCCGGGCTCGAGGCCGGCAACGGGCTGGTGGGCGTGAAGGACCGGGTGATGGAGTTCACCATCGGCGCCCAGCAGATCAGCCACGTCGACATCGCCGCGCACACCATGAAGGTCTACAAGGACGGCCAGCTGGTACGCACGATGGCGATCAGCGGTGGCAAGGGTGGCAAGCGGACGCTGTTGACGATGGACGGCCCGCACAACGTCATCGGCAAGGCCCAGAAGGTGACCATGGACTCGGCGACGGTCGGGATCCCCTTGGGCGACCCCGACTACTACTACGAGGAGGTCGAGTGGAACGTCCAGATCACCAGCGGCGGGCAGTACGTCCACTCGGCGCCCTGGTCGGTCGGTGACCAGGGCCGGGTCAACGTCTCGCACGGCTGTGTGAACGCCGCTCCGGCGGACGCGCAGTGGTTCTACGACTTCAGCCAGATCGGCGACATCGTCGATGTTGTCAACAGCGGGCGGGCGCCGGAGACCGACCAGCTGGGCAACGACTGGTCGATCCCGTGGGCGACCTGGGTGGCCGGCAGCGCGCTGCCGGCCAGCGCGACCGGTGACGCGGGCGCGGTCGCCGCGCCCGCGAGCGCCGGCTCCGGCCATCCCGGAGCCTGACCTGGAGTTCGGTGTCGGCCACGTTCAGGCACGGTCACGGGGGCCTGGCCCGCCGTCCCACCCGGGTGGGACGGCGGGCCAGGCCCTCT
>NZ_KI912267.1:260206-442274 GCF_000235425.2 Pseudofrankia saprophytica | reverse complement strand
CGGGCCAGGCCCTCTGCCATGTCCCGCGTGCCTTGTGTGAAGTTCGGCCCGTCCGGGCTTTCGAGGCGGGCCCGGTGGCACATGTGTCGGAGGCGTCGGGTTGAGTAGAGGGATGTCAATGGGCCAGGGCGGGACGGGTGTCCCGGCGAAGCGGGCGGAGGAGGCGCGGCCCGGCGCCGTGGGTGCGGAACGCGACCGGGCGCCCACCGGGCCGGCCTCCGAGCTGCCCACGGCGGTGGCCGCGCGGGGCGAGGCGCCCGGCGGGGCCGCGGAAGCCCACGCCCAGACCCCCGCCCGGACCGGCGCCGACCGGTGGCGGCGGCGGCTGCGCGACCCCGAGACGGGCCGGCCGGTGTGGTGGATCGAGATCCTGATCCTGCTCGCGCTGTACTACTGCTACACCGGGACCCGCGGTTTCGCCGACGGCTCCGTCGACCAGGCGACGAGGACCGGTGAGCGGCTGCTGCGCTGGCAGGCCGACCTCGGGCTGGACATCGAGCTGGGGCTGAACCACTGGCTGCAGACCGTGCCCGCGCTCGCGATCACCTGCTGCTACTACTACGCGACGCTGCACTTCATCGTCACGCCGGTCGTCATCCTCTGGATGCACCGGCGTCACCCGCGTAAGTACTCGCGCGCCCGCTGGACCCTGGCCTTCACCACGATCCTCTGCCTGGTCGGGTTCTTCCTGTTCCCGACGGCGCCGCCCCGGCTGCTGCCGAACGCCGGCTACATCGACACCATGTCCTACTACAGCAACTGGGGCTGGTGGAGCGCCAGCGCGAGCGCCGCCCCGCACGGCCTCGACAAGGTCGCCAACCTGTACGCGGCGATGCCGTCGCTGCACTGTGCCTGGGCGCTGTGGTGCGGGGTCCTGATCGCGCGCAACGCCCGCTGGAAGTGGCTGCGGGTGCTCGGCGCGCTCTACCCGGCGGCCACCGCCTTCGTCGTCATGGCCACCGCGAACCACTACATCCTCGACGCGTTCGCCGGCTGGGCCGTGCTGGGCGTCTCCGCGTTGGCCGCGATGGCGCTCACTCGTCGCTCGTCGCGCCGGTTCGCCGCGCACCGCCCCTCGGCGCCGCCGCTCGAGGCCGTCCCCACTCCGACCGTCGTGGGGCAGCAGCCCGCCGTCGACGCCGAAGCCATCGCCGGAGCGGAGGTCACCGTCGACGCGGAGGCGGCCGCCGACCCGGCGCCCGACGTGTCGGCCGCCGCGGCCGCTCCCGGCCAGCGCCCACCCGGTGAGGCCGCCGAAGGCCTTCCCACTGGTCAGGCGCGCCCGGCCGGCGGGGGCCTCGCGACCCTCACCTGACCTACCACCTGACCGCCCGCCCTCAGGACGAGGACCTGCTCGACGGTCTCGGTGGCCCGCTCCCCGGGCCGGCCTCGTGCCCATGGGTGCCACCTGTCGCGGTGTGCCGGAGTGGCGCGTGCCTGGTCACGGGGTCGATGTGCGACAGTTGCGGCTGTCGTGGTTGATGTCCGGCATCCCGGTGATGCCGGAAAGGGTCGCGTCGACGCGTGCCCGGCAGCCGCGCTCGCCCGCGTCCTCAGCTCGGAGTCCGTTCATGTTCCTGCCCGCCGTGGCGCGCCCGCGCCGTCCTCGGCCGGTCGCGTTCGCCGTCTCGCTGCTGGTCGTCTGGCTGCTGCTCGCGTTGCTGGCGATCGCGGCGCGGCGCGGGCCGATCGAGAAGGACCTGGGGCGGCGGGCGAGCGAGGCGGTGCGCCGGGTTGGCGTGACGCAGGTCGCCGTGACCGTCGCCGGGACGTCGGTCACCCTGCACGGCGACTTCCCGAGCCTCGCCGCCGCTCAGACGGCGCTGCGGGCCGCTCGCGTCGACGGTGTCAGCTCGGCCCAGCTGGGCGCGGACGCGCGCGTCGCCACCCAGGGTTCTGACGGCTCCGGTGGGGCTCCGAGCGGGGACGAGGGCGATGACGGGGCTCGCGGCGCCGGTGGGGGTGACGAGGTGACCAGGGCAGCGCTGGCGGCCGCGGCCAGCGGCCATCCGGTCACGTTCGCGCGCGGCAGCGCCGCGTTGTCGCCGGCTGACCTGGCGGCGCTCGACGGGGTCGCCATCGTCCTGCGCGCGGGCGCGCTACCGGTGGTGGTCGCCGGACACGCCGACAGCACCGGCCCGGCGCCGTACAACGAGGCGCTGTCGGTCCGCCGCGCCGAGGCCGCCGTCGCCTACCTGGTCGGCAGGGGGGTGCCGGCCGCCCGGTTGCGCGCCGTCGGCCTCGGCGAGAGCCACCCGGCCGCCGACAACGCCACCCCGGCAGGGCGCGCCGCCAACCGCCGCGTCGAGATCACGCCCGATCCGAGCGCCTGACGGCCCTGACCGCGCCGGTCCCGCCCTGAGCCGGATGATTGTCGGACGATGGTTCTGTCGTAGTTCCCGCATTGGGCGAAAATCGTCGCCCGTGGTCATTGGACCGGCCTTGGGCATGGTAGGTACACGTCCATGGCGGACTCGAGCATGGGGCTGCACGAACAGCCCGACAAGCTCACACCAGATCTTGTCGACCGGCACCGGGCAATCGTGTCGTTGATGGAGGAACTAGAGGCGGTCGACTGGTACGACCAGCGGGTCTCGGCGGCGACCGATCCCGAGCTCGCCGAGATCCTCGCCCACAACAGGGACGAGGAGAAGGAACACGCGGCGATGACGCTCGAGTGGCTGCGCCGCCAGGACGCGGTACTCGACCAGCAGCTACGGACCTACCTCTTCGCGGACGGCCCGGTGCTGGAGGCCGAGGCGCGGGCCATGAACCGGGACGGCGTCGCCGAGGCGCCGGCCGAGCCGGGCGTGGCCTCGCCAGCGGGGGTCGACTACTCACTTGGCATCGGCGGCCTGAAGGGAAAGTCCGAATGAACCACCTGCTCCGCGGGCACGCGCCGCTGACCGACGAGGCATGGAAGGTCGTCGACGAGGAGGCCCGGACCAGGCTCACGGTCAACCTCGCCGGCCGCAAGCTGGTCGACTTCTCCGGCCCGCACGGCTGGGAGTACTCGGCGACATCGCTCGGGCGTGCCACCCCGGTCGGGACACCCCCGTCGGAGGGGGTGCGAGCCCGGCTGCGCCGGGTGCAGCCGCTGGTCGAGCTGAAGGTCCCGTTCACCCTGGACCGCCGTGAGCTCGAGGACATCGACCGGGGCGCCGACGACGTGGACCTGTCGGCCCTCGAGGACGCCGCCCGGGCGATGGCGACGACCGAGAACTCGTTCATCTTCCACGGCTACCAGGAGGCCGGGATCGTCGGCATCGTCGAGGCGAGCTCGCACACGGCGCTGTCGTTGCCGGACGACACCAACCTCTACCCGCGCACCGTCGCCAAGGCGGTCGCGATGCTGCGCCACGCCGGCATCGGCGGCTCCTACGGTCTCGCGATCGAGCCGGACGGCTTCACGGCCATCGTCGAGACCGCCGAGCACGGTGGCTACCTGCTGCTCGACCACCTGCGCCACATCCTGGACGGGCCGGTGGTGCGCGCTCCGGGCATCCGCGGCGCCGTGGTGCTCAGCCAGCGTGGCGGGGACTTCGTCGTCGAGTCCGGCATGGACCTCTCCGTCGGCTATGCCGGGCACAGCGGGGACGTCGTCGAGCTCTACCTGGAGCAGAGCCTGAGCTTCCGGGTGAACGAGCCGGACGCGGCCGTGGCGTTGAGCCCGGCCTAGGGCGGCCGGGTTCGCGGCGGGCGGGCGAGCGGGCGGGCGATCCTTCGGGGCGTCCGCCCGTCCGCGTTACCGGGCTGGTCGCCGTGCGTAGCGACGGCGTCGGAACGTCACCGGAGGGTCGGGAGGGCGTCGCGGGGCGGCGGGCGGGGCGGGATGTGACGATGTACGCAGCGCGAGACTGATGGTTAGGCTGCCTTGCGTTAGGTGAGCCTAACTGGCACTCTGTATTCGTTAGGGAAGCCTTAGCTTAGGGTTGATCCCAATGCGAGGAACCCGGACAACGAACCCGAAGTGCCTGGTCGGCGGTGGAACACGCCGGCCCGTCCCGCGTGGTGAGGTGCGGTGCTGGTCTGCTCGTGCTTTGCTGTGTCCGACCGGACGCTACGCAGCGTAATCATTGCGGGTGCCCGCGATGCCGACGAGATCGGCGAGCGCTGCGACGCCGGCACCGGATGCGGCGGCTGCCTCGAAGAGATCTCGGAACTCTTGCTGTGTCATCGCGGCGGTGAGCCGGTCGCTGGTACGGCGCGGGCCGCCTGACGCCCGCGCCGGTTGGCCGCTCGACAAGACGCCTACACGGCGTCGTCGAGACGGCCGCTTCCCGTGGTGCGGTGATGAGTGGAGGCCTTGCGTGGTCCGTGGCGACGACGAGGTGATCGAGATCCTGAACGCGGTGCTCACCAACGAGCTCACCGCGATCAACCAGTACTGGCTCCACTACCGGATCCAGGAACACTGGGGCTACCACGGGCTTGCGCACCACTACCGTGACGAGTCCATCGACGAGATGAAGCACGCCGACAAGATCATCCATCGCGTGCTCTACCTCGATGGCCATCCCAACCTGCAGCGGCTGCACACCCTGCGCACGGGCGAGACAGTGCCCGAGATGCTCGAGCTCGACTATGCCCGCGAGCTGGAGAACGTCGAGACGCTCCGCAAGGGTGTGACGCTGGCTCGCGGCAAGTCCGACTTCGGCACCGCCGTCCTCTTCGAGCACCTCATCCACGAGGAGGAGGAGCACATCGACTGGCTGGAGGCTCAGCTCGAGCTGATTCGCCAGGTGACCGCGGCCCAGTACCTCGCCGAGCAGATCCACAAGCACGGCTCCGACTGAGCTCATTTCGCCCAAGATCCCCCTGCCAGGGGAATCTTGGACGATGCGCATGGCGGCCTGAAGCGGCTACGTGGGGTGACCGTTTCGCGCCGCCAAGCGGACCTAACGGAATGTACTCGGACGACTGCCGCTAGACTGCCCAGCGGAGGGCCTGGCCAGCGCAGATGGTCGCGCGGCCGGCAGACGCTGCGCGGGAGGTGCGTTGGTCGCCGCGGTGACTGGGCTGGTGGCCGACGCGGTCTCGGCTGGGCTCCTGGTGGTGAACACCGAGGGCCGGGTCGTCTGGGTCAACGCCGCGCTGGCCGCCGTCGTCGGCGCCGGGTCCGGGGGCCGGGACGAGGGCGGTGACGCCGGCGCCGAGGACCCGAGCGCGGCCGACGGCGTCGGTGACGGCGCTGACGGCGCTGACGACCACGCGGACGAGCGGCTCACCGGGCAGCTGCCAGCGGACCCGCCGGATCCCCGTCGCCGATCCGACCTGGACGCCGGGCTCCGTCGCCCCATAGCCGATCCAGAATCCGGCGACCGGCTGCCCGAGCGCGCCAGGGCGCGTCACGCGGTCGCGGAGGCGCGGCTGCCCCTGTCGGGCCTGGTACCCGGCGCGGCTCCGGTCGACGTCCGCTGGACCGCGCCCGACGGGTCCGCCCGCTGGTTGCGGCTGCGCTGCCAGCCGCTCACGTCGCCCGGCGGCAGCTGGGCGGACGGCCTCACGCTCTACGAGCTCTTCGACGTCACCGCCGGCTATCGGCCGGACACCGCCGTGGGCGGCGACGAAACCTGGCGGGGCACCTCCGAGTGGGACGACGCGGCCTGGGGCCCGAGCGTGGACGCGGCGACCGTCGCCATGGCCCGCCCCGCCGGCAACCTGCCCACGCCCGCGGGCAAGGGTGTCGGCCGGCCCGTCCTCGCGGACGCGGGCTCCTCACCCGTCCCGCCGGCGGTCGCGACGCCTGACCGGCTCGACCGCATCGAGGTGCTCACCCGCACCGGAACCTGGGAGTGGGACCTGGCGACGGGCGAGGTCGCCATGTCCCGCAACCTGCTCGCGCTGCTTGGTTTCGACTCGACCGAGAAGGTCGAGTTCCGCCAGATCCTGACCATGCTGCCACCCGTCGACGAGCGCATGATCCGCGACCATGTCGGCGACGCGATCGAGTCCGTCGGCACGTTCACCTTCGTCCACCGGATCCTCGACCGCGCCGGCCAGGGCGAGCGGGTCTTCGAGTGCCACGGTGAGGCCGTCGCCGACGAGTCCGGGCGGGCGGCGCGCGTCCTCGGCACGGCGCACGACATCACCGACCTGCACCGCGTCCAGCAGGAGCTGGCGAACCTCGCTGAGCGGGACGCACTGACCGGTCTGTTCAACCGGCGGGGCATCACCAGGGAGCTGCGGGAGCACCTCGCCGCGTTCCCCGCCGGCCGCGCCGGATCGCTGCTGATCATCGACGTCGACCATTTCAAGGACATCAACGACCTGCGCGGCCACGCCGTCGGCGACACCGTCATGCGCGGTCTCACCCAGATCCTGCGCGATGAGCTGCCGGCCGCCCTGCTCGGCCGGCTCGGCGGCGACGAGTTCGCCGTCCTGCTGCCGGATGGCGACGGCGAGACCGGCCTCACCGTCGCCGACCAGCTCTGCCAGGCCGTCGCGCGCTCGCCGATCCCGGTCGACGACCTCGCGCTGCGGGTGACCGTCAGCATCGGCGTCGTTCCGCTGGCCACGGTCGAGGACGACACCGCCGCGCTCGCCCAGGCCGACCTCGCCCTCTACGACTCCAAGGGCGCCGGGCGCGACCGCGCCCGGCTCTTCAGCGACGAGCAGTACGAGCAGGCGGCCCGGCGGGTGTCCGTCACCCAGCGGGTGCGTGCCGCCCTGGAGGCCGGCACGCTCGCCGTGGACGCGCTGCCGCTGGTCGACCTCGCCGCCCGCCGGGTCATCGGCTACGAGCTGCTGGTGCGGCTGCGCGACGGGCTCCTCCCGGAGCTGTCGCCGCGGGAGTTCCTCGAGCCGGTCGAGCGGACCGAGCTGGTGCTCCGGCTGGACCGGTGGGTGGTCAGCCAGGCCATCGCCGCGCTCGTCGCCGACGGGCCGCGCGGGCCGCTCTACCTGCACGTCAACATCTCGGCCAGGTCCGTCGAGGACCCGGGCTTCGGTGACTTCGTCCTCGACGCGCTACGGGCCGCCGAGGTGAACCCCGCCAGGCTCGGGCTGGAGATCGCGGAGCGGTCCACGCTGGTGAGCATCGAGCCGGCCCGCCGACTGGCGGAGAAGCTCACCGCGGCCGGTTGCCGATTCATCCTCGACGACTTCGGCGTCGGCATGGGCTCCGTCGTCCACCTGCGCACGCTGCCGTTCAGCGGCATCAAGATCGACGGTGAGTTCGTCCAGCAGGCGGACGTCAACGCGCAGGACATCGCCCTCGTCGACGCCGTCGTGCGGATCGCCCGCACGCTCGGGATGTACACGATCGCGGAGGGCGTCGACCGGGAGTCGCTGGCCAGTGCCCTGGGCGACATCGGCGTCGACTACGCGCAGGGCTTCCACGTCGGGCCGCCGCGCCCGCTCGCCGAGCTGCTCGCCGAGCGTCCCGCGGCCGGCGACCCCGCGGGGCCCGGCCGTGCCGACGCGGACCGTGCCGAGGCCGAGCGGGCCGAGCTCGCGCGCGCGGATCTCGAGCGAGCCGAGTTCGAGCGAGCCGAGCTGGAGCGACTGGAGTTCGAGCGGGCCGAGCTGGAGCGACTGGAGCTGGAGCGAGCCGAGCTGGAGCGACTGGAGTTCGAGCGGGCCGAGCACGCGCGGACCGAGTTCGAGCGCGCGGAGCGTGAGCGGGTCGAGCGTGAGCGGGCCGAGTTCGAGCGGGCCGAGTTCGAGCGGGCCGAGCGTGAGCGGGTCGAGCGTGAAAGGGCTGAGTTCGAGCGGGCCGAGCTGGAGCGCGTGGAGCGGGAACGCACGGAGCTGGAGCGGGTGGAACGCGAGCGCGCCGAGCTGGAGCGCGCGCGGCGTGAGCGCGCAGAGCGTGAGCGGGTCGAGTTCGAGCGGGCGCAGCGGCTGGAACGGGAGCGCGCCGAGCGGGACCGGGCCGAGCGGATCCGCCGTGACCGGCTGGAGGCGGAGCGCCGGCGCGCGGAGAACCGCGGCTCGGTGTCCTGGGAGCGGCCAGGCCTCGGCGACCTCCCGCCCGGTTCGATGCCACCCGCGACCGGGCCGACGTCGCTGACCGGGCCGACGTCGCTGACCTACCCGGCGTTCCCGGGGACGACGCCGCCGGACGACGCCGCCGGACGCGGCCCGGCCGACGCCCAGAGCGCCGGGGGAGCCCCCACCTGGTCCTACGGGCCGGCGACGCCGCCGCCGTACCCGCCGCCGTTCCCGCCCTTCCCCTCGGTAGCGCCGCCGTCCGGCGACGAGGTGCCCGACTACCCGCCGACGGGCGGGTTCGCGCTTGGCGGGCCTCCGAGCGGTCCGTTGTCGATCGGCGGGGCCGCCGGACCCGCCTTTCCCGACCCTGGGCGGGCGGGCGGCGGGTACTCCCGGGGCGGCTTCAACACCGATGGCCTGCCGCCCGACGGCTACCAGGGCGGCGGTTACGGCGGCTACGACGCATCCCGGCGCGACCCGCTAGGGCTCGACCGGGTCGGCTACCTCGGGCGTGACCCGCTGTTCGGCGCCCGG
Organism: Pseudofrankia saprophytica; assembly: GCF_000235425.2. Classification (NCBI taxonomy): domain Bacteria; kingdom Bacillati; phylum Actinomycetota; class Actinomycetes; order Frankiales; family Frankiaceae; genus Pseudofrankia; species Pseudofrankia saprophytica. The sequence goes on along the minus strand of NZ_KI912267.1, from coordinate 433,805 downwards.
GTTCCCCCGCCGGACGACGGCGGCGACCGACCGGGCGACGACGGCGGCCGACCGGGCGGCGCCTCGGCGACTGGTCGCGAGGGCGGCCCGCGCGGTGGCTGGGACAGGGCGCGTGGCTGGGGCGCCTCCGGCGGTGCCGGACCGGCGCCGTGGGACATCGTGTCCGTGAGCGGAGTCGTCGCCGCGGGCCCCGGACCGGACGCGGGGAACGACACCGGCGGCGGGGGAACCGGTCTGGACATCGGCGGAGGTGTCGGCGGACCGTTCGGCGGCCCGCCTGGCGGCATCGGCCGGGACGCGCCCGGCCCCGGTGTCGGGGATGTGCCCGCGGCTGCGGGCGACGCCGGCCTCGGCGCGGTGTGCGACGGCGATGGCCCCGGCGTCATGGGCGACGGCGCCGACGGGACGGGGTGGCCCACCGCCGGCCAGTCGGGCCCGGCCGCGGGGGAAAGCCCCGACCGCGGCCTCTGGGAGGTCCGGAACACCGAGCTCGGCCGGGAGGCACGTCCAGGTCCGGGCGCCACCACCGGGGAGCCGCCGGGCGAGGACCAGGGCCGCCCGTCCGGCGGCCGGTCCGCGCGCCGCCGACCGGTCGGCGAGGACGGGGCCGTCGGGCGGCGGCGGGTGGGTGGCCGGCAGTGGGCCCGACGGCACACCGCCGACCCGCTCTCGGCGGCCGACGGCGCCAGCGGTGCCGACGGCCCGCCCCAGGAGGAGGGCCCGGCGTCGACGGCGCGGCGCGCGACCGACCCGGGTACCCAGTGGCCGCGAGCCGAGGAACCGGAGACCGACGCCGCCACCGGCCCGCCGCCGGCGGCCCGCGACTCGGCCGAGACCCAGATCGTGACGATCAACAACATCGGTCATCACACCGGCGGCACCGCTGGCGGCCTTTACCGCTGGCCGTAGCTCCCTCGCCAGCGCCGACTCCTGACCGACGGCGGTCGCCGCTGGGGGCCGCCGCTGGGGGGCCGCGCGAACCCAGGACCGGTTCACGGCCTGGTGACAGGTGTAACACGGGGGCGCGCCGGCGGTCGGTGAACGGTATGCGCGCACGTCGGTGAACGGATGTCCGGAACTCGCCCGATGGTGTGGTCGCATTTTGTGAAACGACCTGGAAACAACCGCCTCCCACCGTAACGATCTGGTGAAGGCGGCCCGCAGTGGTGGCGGCTGGATGATAATTGCCCTAACGTCGGAAATTTATTGGTCACGAATTTCTCGCCGGGCGCCGCCCGGAAAAATGACGGGTCGCGCGGATTAACTTCCGGGTAACTCGGGGGTCCCGCCCCGGTAACCGCTCTCCCTACACTGATCGATATCAGCGTCCTAGGGAGGGCAAGGAATTGTTCGGAAAGTCCTGGCGTAGGCTCGCACCGCTCGCGGTGCTGCCCGCTCTCCTGCTCGCGGCCTGTGGGGGGTCGGGGGATTCATCGTCTGACGGCGGTTCGTCGTCGGACACGATCAAGGTCGGCCTGCTGCATTCACTCAGCGGGACCATGGCCATCTCGGAAGTGACGGTCCGGGACTCCGAGCTGCTCGCTATCGAGCAGATCAACGCCAAGGGCGGCGTGCTCGGAAAGAAGCTCGTGCCGGTGGTCGAGGACGGTGCCTCGGACTGGCCGACCTTCGCCGAGAAGGCCCAGAAGCTCATCTCGCAGGACAAGGTGGCCACCGTCTTCGGCGGCTGGACGTCCGCGAGCCGCAAGGCGATGCTGCCGGTGTTCGAGCGCAACAAGGCGCTGTTGTGGTACCCGGTGCAGTACGAGGGCCTGGAGCAGAGCCCGTACATCTTCTACACGGGCGCCACCACCAACCAGCAGATCGTTCCCGCCCTGGACTACCTGAAGGAGCAGGACAAGAAGAAGATCTTCCTGGTCGGTAGCGACTACGTCTTCCCGCGTACCGCCAACAAGATCATCAAGGCCTACGCCGAGGCGAACGGGATGGACATCCTCGGCGAGGAGTACCTCCCGCTGGGCTCCACCGAGGTCTCGACGATCGTCAACAAGGTCCAGCAGGCCAAGCCTGACTTCGTGTTCAACACCCTCAACGGTGACTCGAACGTGGCGTTCTTCAAGCAGCTGAAGTCCGCCGGCATCGGTCCGGACCAGATCCCGACCATGTCCGTGTCCATCGCCGAGGAGGAGGTCAAGGCGATCGGCACCGAGTACCTGGCGGGCCAGTACGTCGCCTGGAACTACTACCAGACGACGGACACCCCGGCGAACACCGAGTTCGTCAAGGCCTTCAAGGCCAAGTACGGCTCCGACAAGGTGACCTCCGACCCGATGGAGGCCGGCTACAACGCGGTCAACCTGTGGGCGGCGGCGGTCACGAAGGCCGGCACCACCGACGTCGAGGCGGTCAAGAAGGCGGCCGGCGGAATCTCGCTCGACCTGCCCGAGGGCAAGGTCACGATCGACGGTCCGACCCAGCACGTCTACAAGACCGCCCGGATTGGTCTTATCGGCGCCGACGGCCAGATCAAGTCGATCTGGGACTCGGGGAGCCCGATCAAGCCCGATCCATACCTGAAGGGCGCGGAGTACCCATGGGCCAAGGGTCTGTCCTCGTAGGCGCGTGGGTTAGATAACAGAGGGCGGTTGATGTGAACGGGTTCCTGAACCAGTTGCCAATCGGGCTGAGTATCGGGGCGGTGCTGCTGCTGGCTGCACTGGGCCTGACATTCACGTTCGGTCAGATGGGCGTCATCAACATGGCGCACGGCGAGTTCATCATGGTGGGCGCCTACACGACGTACATGCTGCAGAGCTGGGCGGGGCACAATGCGGTAATCGCGGCCCTGCCGGTGGCGTTCGTCGTGGCGGGTCTGTTCGGGGTAATTCTCGAACGGACGCTGATCCGCAGGTTCTATGGGCGGCCACTGGACACGCTGTTGCTCACCTGGGGCGTCAGCCTCATCCTGCAGCAGCTGGTTCGGGACCTGATCGACAACCGCGGCGTCCAGGTCGTCGCCCCCGACTGGCTCATCGGGGGCGCCGACGTGGGCGGTATCCGGATTCCCTACAACCGGGTGTACATCTTCTGCCTCGCGGCGGTGTGCCTGGTGGGAATCGGGCTGTACATGAGCAAGACCCCGGCCGGCCGGCGGATGCGGGCCGTGATGCAGAACCGTGAGCTCGCGGCCTGTAGCGCGGTCCGCACCGACCGGGTCGACCAGATCACGTTCTTCATCGGCTCCGGGCTGGCCGGTGTCGCCGGGGTCGCACTGACCCTGGTCGGCACGGTCAGCCCCACCCTCGGCACCAAGTACATCGTCGACGCGTTCCTCGTGGTCGTCGTCGGCGGTCTCGGCCAGCTGCGCGGCGCGCTGATCGCGGCGTTCGCGCTCGGCCTGCTCAACAGCTACGTCGAGTTCTGGTCGAACGCGAGCCTGGCGAAGGTGGTCGTGTTCGTCGCGATCGTCGCCTTCCTGCAGGCTCGCCCCCAGGGCATGTTCGTCCTTCGCAGCCGGGCGCTCACATGAGCGCCCCGCTGACGGCCACGGAGCCGACCGCGGCACCGGAGAACGAGACGGCCGCCGCGAAAGGCGGGTGGCGGGCCCGGCTGGTGACGCCCCAGCTGCCCTGGCGGCTCGTCTTCGTCGCGGTCATCGTGGTCGGCGTGATCGCGCCGTACGTGCTGGACCCGGCGTTCCGCCTGCCGCTGTTCACGAAGTACCTGTGTTACGCCATCGTCGGCATCGGCATCGGCCTCGCCTGGGGCCACGGCGGCATGCTCACCCTCGGTCAGGGCCTGTTCGTCGGCCTCGGCGGCTACTCGATGGGCATGTACCTCAAGCTGCACGACGCCGGTCCCGGCCACGTCCCCGACTTCATGGACTGGAGCGGCGTCGAGAAGCTGCCGGCGTTCTGGGAGCCTTTCCGAAGCCCGGTCGTCGCGATCGCCGCAGTGATCATCCTGCCGATCGTGGTGGCGACGCTGCTGGGTCTGCTGGTGTTCCGCCAGCGGGTGCGCGGCGCCTACTTCGCGATCCTCACGCAGGCGCTCGCCGCTGCCTTCGTGATCCTGCTGATCGGTCAGCAGGGCTACACGGGCGGCACGAACGGCCTGACGAACTTCAGCGGGTTCTTCGGCATCGACACCTACGCCGACCAGGGCCACCGGACGCTGTACTTCATCACCGCCGGCGTGCTGCTGGTCGTCTTCCTGCTGCTGCGCCTGGTGGTCGCGAGCCGGTTCGGCCGGCTGCTGCTGGCGATCCGGGACGGTGAGGACCGCGTCCGTTTCCTCGGCTACGACCCGACCGTCATCAAGACCATCGCGTTCGCGATCTCGGCGGTCACCGCCTCGGTCGGCGGCGCGCTGATCGTGCCGGTGGTCGGCATCGTCAACCCCGGCATGCTCGACATCGTCCCGTCGATCGAGCTGGTGATCGCCGTCGCCGTCGGCGGCCGCTACTCGCTCGCCGGCGCCATCATCGGCGCGGTCGTCGTGAACTGGGCACGGTCGACGTTCTCCGAGGACTACCCGTCGGCCTGGACCTACTTCCAGGGCGCACTGTTCATCGGCGTCATCGCCTTCCTGCCCAGGGGCCTCGCAGGGCTCCTGAAGCAGGTGCGCGAGGGCGCGCCGGTGCTGATGGGACGGCTGGGCATCAAGCCCCCGGCCCGGCCCGGCCCACCCGCCGGCCCACCGGCCGTCGCGCTGGCCGGCGACCACGCGGTGGTCGTGCCCGAGCAGGGCGCGACCAGGCAGGAGGCGGTGTGATGACGACGTCCGAGGAGACCACCACCATTCCGGCCCAGCGTGCCGACGGCGTCGGCGAGGCGCTGCTGGAGGTACGCGGGCTGCGGGTCGTGTTCGACGGGTTCGTCGCCATCAGCGGTATCGACTTCACCGTGAAGCGCGGCGAGCTGCGGTTCCTCATCGGTCCCAACGGCGCCGGCAAGACCACGCTCGTCGACGTCATCACCGGGCTGACGAAGCCCGCCGCCGGCTCGGTGCGCTTCGCCGGGACGGAGCTGGTCGGCCGGCGCGAATACCGGATCGTGAAGCTCGGGATCGGCCGGACGTTCCAGACGGCGACGGTGTTCGAGGACCTGACGGTCCTGGAGAACATAGACCTGGCGGCGAGCTTCCGCATCCCCGTCCCGAAGCTGTTCCTGCGGCGCAAGGGCATCAGCGACCCGGTGGCGCAGGTGCTGGAGACGACGCAGCTCGCCGAGCTGGCGGACCGGAAGGCGGGGATCCTCTCGCACGGCCAGCGGCAGTGGCTGGAGATCGGCATGCTGCTCGCCCAGGACCCCCAGCTGCTGCTCCTCGACGAGCCGGTCGCCGGTATGACGAAGGACGAGCGCGAACGCACCGGCGTGCTGCTTCAGCAGATCGCCGAGGAACGCACCGTCGTGGTCATCGAGCACGACATGGAGTTCCTTCGTCGGTTCGCCAGCGTCGTCACCGTCCTGCACGAGGGCAAGGTCCTGACGGAGGGCACGGTCGCCGAGGTGCAGGCGGACCCGCGGGTCCAGGAGGTCTACCTGGGCCGCAAGAAGGAAGACGACGAGTCTGGTGGGGCGGCCGCGGCCGCGCTTGGGCTGGAGGTCACCCCATGAGTGACGAGCTGATGCTGAAGGTCACCTCGCTGGACGTCGGCTACGGTCGGGCACAGGTCCTCTTCGGCGTGAACCTGGAGGTGCCCGCGGGGGCTCTGGTCTGCGTCATGGGCCGCAACGGCGTCGGCAAGACCACGCTGCTCAACGCCATCATGGGCATCCTGCCTCCCTCCGCCGGCACCATCGAGTTCCAGGGCCAGAACATCACCCGGATCGCGACCTACGACCGGGTGCGGCGGGGGATGGGCTACTGCCCACAGGGTCACGAGACCTTCCCGCAGCTGACCGTCTACGAGAACCTCCAGGTCACCTGGGAGGCGGCCAAGGGCAAGAAGGGCGCGATCGACGAGGCGCTGGACGTGTTCCCGCGCCTGCGGCCGTTCCTGAAGCGCCGCGCGGGCTTCCTCTCCGGCGGCCAGCAGCAGATGCTGGCCATGGCCAGGGCGCTGGTGACCGGGCCGACGATGCTGATCCTCGACGAGCCGACGGAGGGCATCCAGCCGTCCATCGTCGCCGAGATCGAGGAGGTCATCGAGCGGCTGCACACCGAGGTCGGCCTCGCGGTCCTCCTCGTCGAGCAGTACATCGACACCGCGATCAAGCTCGCCGACAGCTTCATCGTCCTCGACGCCGGCCTCGTCGCCCACGCCGGCACCGCCGCCGACCTGCACGACGCGGACCTGGTCCGTCTCCTGGCAGTCTGAGGCGCTCTCGTTGCCGGACGCTCCGCGCCCGCAACCGGGGCGATGATGGGCTGATCGTCGTGGCGGGTCGAGTAGCGCCCATTGCTCGCGAGGCATGATTGCTCGCGAGGCAGGATCTTCATCATGGTTGATCTGGTACTGGTCCGCCACGCCGTCTCGGTCCCACCAATCCGCGACGGTCCGGACGAGTACCAGCGTCCGCTCACCGAGACGGGCCGTGACCAGGCTGGCGCCCTTGTCATGGTCCTCGCGGGCTGCGGTGTTTCGCGAGTCGTATCCAGTCCGTACCTTCGTGCGGTCCAGACCATCGAACCGACCGCGAGGGCTCTGGGACTGCCCGTGCGTCGCCACGGGGAACTCCGAGAGTGGCGGTCAGGTCTGGCTCCGACTCGCGATTGGCAGGCTCACTACGAGTGGAGCTGGGCTCATCCCGATATAGCCATCGACGCGGGCGAGTCACTCACCGCGCTCACCGCTCGGGCGGTGAGCGCGGCTCGTAACCTGGTGGCGTCGGCTGCCCCCCGCACGACGATCCTGGCAGCCACGCACGGCATGTGGATCGCCCGTGTGTTTCTCGGCCTTGGGCTGTCGATCAACTGCGCCTTCTGGTTGTCGATGCCGATGCCCGCGATCTACACGCTCAACTTCGACGGCCCCGACCTACGGCGGATTCTCGGCCCGGGTCTCGAGAACGTCGGGCCGTGAGCAACAGCGCTTGATCCAGTCCTCTGACGTCGGGCGCGGCGACGACGTACCCGTGGCTGGTGGCAGAAAATGATCAATAGCCCTGCGCCAGCCGACCGAAACGCCGCGATCGACGCCACCCGAACAGCCAAGGGCGTCCTGCGCCCGCAGGCGTTCCGCGGAACCGTTGATCTTCGCGTTCCGCGGAACCGTTGATCTTCGCGTTCCGCGGAACCGTTGATCTTCGCGTTCCGCGGAACCGTTGATCTTCGCGTTCCGCGGAACCGTTGATCTTCGCGTTCCGCGGAACCGTTGATCTTCGCGTTCCGCGGAACCGTTGATCTTCGCGTTCCGCGGAACCGTTGATCTTCGCGTTCCGCGGAACCGTTGATCTTCGCGTTCCGCGGAACCGTCCTCACTGGGACGGCGGCAGGTCGGGAGGACCCGAGGGCACGGATACGCGGATCCGCTCGTTCGGTTACCGTTCGTAGCGTGGGTGTGTCGGCGGGTCGTCGCGGGCTGGGCACACGGGGCATGCGTCTCGCCCAAACCCACCGGCGCGCGGCCCGGACCGGCGGCCTGCTGGTCGCCGCGCTGGCCGTGGCGGCGGGCAGCCAGTCGGCGGTCGTGCCAGAGGCGCGGCCGGCGGCCGTGGCCGTGGACCCCTCGTCCCCGCGGCCGCGTCACGAGGACGCGGCGCCGGCGCCGGATCAGCCGGGCAGCCACGGCGTCGGGCATCGCACGGTGACGATCGCCGACGCGGGCCGGCACCGCACGCTGGTCACGTCCGTCTGGTATCCGACGCATGCGCGGCTGCCCGCGCCGCCGGCCGACGGTCGCCCACCGGTGGGCGACGGGGTGCAGCCCGCGCGGTACGAGATCGCGCCGGAGGTGAGCTACCTGTCGCGGGTGGCGGTCGCCGACGCGTCGCCTGAGCGGGGGCCGTTCCCGCTGGTGGTGTTCTCGCACGGCAGCGCCGGCAACCGGGTCCAGTTCGCCTCGCTCGCCGAGACCCTCGCCAGCCACGGGTACGTCGTGGCCGCCCCGGACCACCCGGGCGACACGATGGCCGACGTCGCCGCGGGCCCGAGCGAGTCGCTCGTCGATCTGGCCAGCGACCGCCCGATGGACGTCAGCGTGGTTCTCGACTGGATGCTCTGCCCCGGGCGGCCCTTCGCGCCGATCCTGGCGGCGGACAAGGTCGCGGTCGTCGGCTTCTCCTTCGGCGGCCTGACGGCGGTCGCGTCGTCCGTGGGGCTGCTGCGCGCGCCCGCCGACCCCCGGGTCCGGGTGTCGGTGGGGATCTCGCCGGCCACGGAGGCACTGCCCGCGAACCTGCTGGCGCGGGTGCGGATCCCCACGCTGCTGATCGCCGGCACCGCTGACGGCGTCACGCCGCCCGGGCCGGGTGCGGATCAGACTTTCCGTGAGCTCACCGCGTCGCCCGGCCGGGCGGAGGTGGTCGTCACGGGTGCCACGCACAACTCGTTCGGCGACCTGTGTGACCAGGTCTATCTGACGGCGGACGGACGGGTCCCCGCCGGCATCCGCCTGCGTATGCAGCTGGGAGCGCTGCTGACCTGCCTGCCGCCGCTGGCCGACGCGACGCTCGTCCAGCGGGTGACCCGCTGGTACACCGTCGCCTATCTGGAGCGCCACCTGCGCGGCGACACCCGGTTTGACCGCTACCTCACGCCAGCGGCGGCCAGGGCGCTCCCGCTTCCGGTGACGGTCCGTTCAGCGCGCTGATCTGTTCAGCGCCCCGATCCGTTCAGTGCGCCGATCCGTTCTTCAGTGCCCTGAGCGACGACGAACCGGGCGACGCCGGCCTCAGGCCGACCGGGCGGGTGGGCGCTGGGCGTGGCCCACCGAACGGAGGGCGGGCTGGTGGGTGGCTGCCCGCGGCGTGCCCCGGGTGGCGGCCCGGGTCGTCGAGCGGGCCGGTTCCTCGTCCGGGTCGGCCGCGGCCTCCTCGGCGTCCTCGACCTCGCGCGGCTCTCCGCCGGCCATGAAGCCGTGGGCGCCGCCCGCGTGGGTCCCGTTGCCGTTCGCGTTGCCGTGGGCGCCGAGGCCGCCGAGCTGGTGGCCGGCCTCGCCGCCGCCCCCGTCGCCGTTCGCCCCGGCGGCGCCGTCCCAGATCTCCGGGTCGATGTAGATGGCCCGCGTCATCCCGCCGTGCCCGTGGATGGCGAGCAGGGTCTCCATGTTCGGGTAGATCGTGGTCGACTCCAGCCCGGAGGCCCACCAGAGCACGCAGGTACCGTCCGGTGCCTGGGCGCCGAACGCGACGGCGCCAGTGCCGGAGACCCCGGACACGTCCACGTCCCGCTCGAGCTGGAACCTGCGCACCTGTCGCGCGGACATCGCCTGGGATGACCTCCTCGTGGAGCACGAGCGTCCCCGCGCCGCCCGACCGGTCGCGATGACCGTAGGACTGGCACGGTACCGGCCTCACGGCCGGACTGACGATCCGGGACGGCCAGTCCCAGACCGGTCGGCACACGGTAGCGGCTCAGGCCCGTCCAGGTCATCCCTTTGCGTCTTACGGCCACCATCGTCGCGCGCGGCCGTCGGCCACGCGCAGGTCAGCATGGCGGGCCGGGCGGGCTGGGACCACAGCCGGCGCGCCACCCGGGATCCCCGCCAAGGTCACGTGAGTGGGCGGAAGGAGCCGGTCGGGCGGTCGAAGGCGTCGTGGGTGTAGACGGCGAGCGTCGCGGCGAGGTCGTGAGGCTCCACGCCGTGGGCGGCGAGGGTAAGCCAGAGACCGGACATGAGCATGAGGCAGTGGTGCAGCAGGCACTCGGGATAGCCGGGGATCTGGGTGGTGGCCGCGGCGTAGAAGGCCTGGGCGGCCGCGGCGTCGTCGGTGAGGGCGGCGAGCGCGCCCGCGCGTACCTGCGCGGTCAGGAACTCCCAGACCCGTTCGGTCTCCGGTGCCTGGGGCCCACGCCAGACGCCACCGAACGACAGCTGGCGCAGCACCTCGGTCGGGGCATAGCCGGTGCGCAGGTGCAGCACGACCGCCCAGGAGGCGGTCAGCCAGCACACCGCGCGCAGCGTGGGCATCGGGTCGCCGCCGAGCCGGTCGACCAGGACGCTCTCGGCCTCGGCCCGGGTCGCCGGGTCGAGCCAGCGCAGGACCTCGCGCTCGACCGTGACGATCTCCTCGATCGGCAGGTCCCCGGGGTGCGGACGAGCCAGAGCCGCGGCCCGTCGGGAGATCGTGTCCACGAGTGCCAGCGCGCCTGGCTCAGGAAGTGTCTGCCAGGCAAGACCCGCTGGCGCCATGCCGACACACGCTAGTCCCCGTCACCCCCCTTTCACCATATGGCCAAACGATTCGGCGCGCCGACGGGCGATTCCCCACAGCCCGTGACCCGACCATGACCCGAGCGTCGGGGCCGCGGACGCCGAGTGGCCGCCTGGGCCGGTATCGGTGGCGGCACGCCGGCAGGGCCCCCGACGACCCACGTCAGCGGGTCGTCGGGGGCCCTGTCCGTGGCGGGGGCGAGGCCTCGTGCGGCCGGGTTACCCCGCCGAAGCGGGGTCGGTGGCCCGGACGCCCTCGGTGTCACCCGGGCGGCGCGAGTCGTGCGTGCCCGGACGACGCGGGCCTGGCGGCCCGGGCGTCAGCCGCCGAGGAGGTCGAGGACGGCCGTCGAGGGGAGCTCGTCGGCCGACTCGGCCAGATGGCGGCGCCAGAGTGCCTCGGCGGCGTCCGCCTCGCCTCGCTCGATCAGCTCGACGAGACGGCTGTGGACATCATGGTGATCGGCCAGCGAGCCATGCGTGCCCGCGGTGACGGCGGACCCGGCGGCATCCGGATGGTCGCCCGCGGCCGGCTGGTGGCTGGTCGCGGTGTGCAGGATGTGCCGGAGCATGTTGTCGATCACCGTGAGGGTCTGGTTTCCCCCCAGCTCGACGAGCAGGTGGTGGAAGCCGTTCAGGGAGACCCTTGGGTCGGGCACGGCGCCGTCCACGCCGGCGCCAGCGGCGCCCTGTTGGCCCGCGTCGTACCGGCCGGGACCGCCGGGGCTCGCCTGACCGTCCCGACCGCCGCCGCCGCCGCCGTCGATCGCCGACGCCGACTCGGACAGCGCTGCCCGCAGCCGGCTCAGCACCGGCTGTGCCGGCGCCTCGGCGAGCATCCGGACCGCCGGCGCCTCCAGGGAGGCCCGGGCGCGCTGGACGTCGGCGACGGTGGTGCGGCGGTGCTCGAGGACCAGGCCCGCGTAGCGCGCGGCGACGTGGCCGTCCGGCCGGTGGACCCGGGCGCCTCCGTGGGCCCCCCGGCGGACCGAGATGAGCGCCTCGGACTCCAGTACCCGGAACGCCTCGCGCAGGGTCGGTCTGGAGACCCCGAACTGTTCCATCAGCACGGCCTCAGGTGGCAGCGCGTCGCCTTCGACCAGCTCGCCGCGCACGATCTGACGGCGAAGGTGCGCTGCCACGAGCTCGGCGGTCTTGGGTACCCGCACGTGCCGCCCGACACGCCCGTCGTCGAGCGCGCTGGTCGGGGTCGGGCGCGCGGCGCCGGCCGTGCCGAGGCCGCCAGCCACCCGGGTCACGCGGACCGGGTGCACGGACCGCCGGGCGGTGTCCAGGTTCGTGGCCGGTTGCAGTAACGCCATGACGTCGTCCCCCTGTAGGTGGCGGCGGCCGGCCTGTCGCCAGACCGCGTGGATCGCTGACGCGATGTCGCCGCGAGTCTTACAGGGGGTGTTGTAGTCGCCCGGTTACGGGTTAGGTAATACCACGGTGTGATACGAATAATGTAACACACTGTGAAGATACCTGATTACTATCTGTGTATATCGATGGAGCGCTGACCGTCGACGGTCCCAGGCTGGCGGCCCTTGCCGATGGCTGACGACCTGCGATTCTATGGCTGCGAACGGTGATGGGCGCTCAGGGCGACCATGGTCCGGGCGAGCACGCTCGGTGGCGCATCGGCGGGTCCGAGTTCCACGTCGACCACAGCCAGTCGCCGCCCGACATGTCGGACCGTGGCCACGGCCGCCACGTCGTCCTCCAGTGGCAGTGACCGGATCACCGTCAGGTCCAGCGACAGGACGTGGACGGCGGACCCGGTCGGCAGCCGGCGGGTGAGCGCGGTGCTGACCGCCGCGTCCGCGAGCGCGCAGCAGGCGGCCGCGTGGAACCGGCCGAGCCGGTTCGCGAGCCAGCCGGCCGGTGGCAGGCGCAGCAGCAGCCGGTCGCCGTCGCCGTGGACCTCCGCGCCGAGCGCGCCGAGCAGTGGGTGCGACGGGGGCAGGTGGCTGACCGACGCGCGGCCGACTGGCCCGCCCGGCACCGCGCTCCCGGCGGTGACGCCCCCCACGGGCACCGGGTCCGCCGGATGATCCTGGCCACTGCCGACGGGCTCGGCCGAGTGGCTGGCCGCGGAGGTGCCAGCATCCGACGCCGACGCCGACGCCGACGGCGCTGGTGACGCCGACGCCGACGGTGACGAGTCGGCCGGGCGGACGATCGCGCAGATCGCGGACGCCTCGGCCAGCGGGCGGCCGTCGGGCGTACTGATCGTCGCGGTCGCGCGCCGCAGCCGAGCCTCCGGCTCGTCGCCGTCGCCAGCGGCGACCGAGGCCTCGGCGCGCAGCCGGACCGGCCGTTCGCGCTGGCGGGCTGCCACCGGGTCGGGGACGAACATCGACGCCGGCGGGCGCGCCTCGTCGGCGTCGTCCGCGTCGGGCCAGCCGGCGACCGGACCCTGGGTACGCAGCTGCAGGGCGGTGGTCACGGTCAGGTCGCCGGGGCGCAGGGAGGTTCCGGCGGCGGAGGCGAGCGCCATCTCGGCGAGGGCGGCGACGGCGGTGGTGCTGAGCCGCGGGCCGGGCGTCGGGCCGGTCAGCCACGCGGGGACGGTCATCGTGAGGCTGGCGAGCCCCTCCGCGGCCGTGAGCACCCGGGTGCCGGCCGCGTCCCCGAACGGGTCGCCGGGCGGCGCGCCCATCTCCTCGGTCAACTCTGTCTCTGTCTCGGCGAGCTCCGCCCGGCCGCGCTCCACCTCGGCTGGCACCGGATCGGCCGGCGGCGGGGGGCTGGCGGGGTGATCGGCCGCTCCGGAGAGATGACGCGACCAGTTGCCCAGCCGCCGCAGGCTCTCCAGCCGCTCGGCGCCGCCGGCCACGGCGAGGCCGTCGGCGCTGGGGAGCTCGTCGGAAAGCGAGCGGGCGTCGGCTGCTGGCGCGTCGTCGGCGGCCAGGATGCCCGCCTCGTCCCCGATCACGGGGTTCTGTCTAGCAGGATCGAGCCGTCACCAGAACGACCGCCCTTGCCCGGGTGACCGGTATCACGTTTGAGAACTCTTCGGATACCTAGAGTGCCGCCAATGTCGTAGCTATTTCTGCTTTATGTCTGATTAGCCGGAATAGCCGGGCTCGCGATCCCGGCTCCGGACGGACGGAGTGGCGGAACCGGCCGAGGGGGCCGGTTCCGCGGCCCGTCCCCGCCGATCCCGTCCTTCAGGCGGAACCGGCGGGGCGACGAGACGCGGGAGGGCGAGCTGGCGGCGGACGGAGTCACGCGGCGACGGGCGTGAACTCCTCGGCCTCGAGGGTCACGGCGACGGCGTGGACCACGGAGGCGATCCGGAGCGCGTCCTGGACGACCTCGCGGGTCACCCCCCGGCCGCGCAGCTCGTGCTCGTGTGCCTGCAGGCAGCGGCCACAGCCGTTGACCGCGGAGGCCGCGAGCGACCACAGCTCGAAGTCGACCTTGTCGACGCCCGGGTTGGCGATCGCGTTCATCCGCAGCCCGGCCCGCATCCGGTCGTACTCCTCGTCCTCGAGGAGGTGCAGCGACCGGTAGTACACGTTGTTCATCGCCATCAGCGCGGCGGCGGTCCTGGCCGCGCGGTAGGCCTCCGGCGACAGGTGCTCGCGTACCTGTGCGTCGAGCTCGGCGATGACGGTACGGCCTCGGCTGGCGAGCGCGGCGGTCAGCACCGTGCCCCACAGCTGCCGCTCGGTGAGCTGGGTCTGGCTGGTGACCGAGCCCAGGTTGAGCCGCAGGTCCTTGGCGTACTCGGGCAGCGCGGCGCGCAGCGTCTCGACGCTCATCAGGCGGCCACCTCCACCTTGCCCTGCTCGGGAACGATCTTGCCGCCGACCGACAGGGTGTTCTGGCCCTTCTGCCAGTTGCAGGGGCACAGCTCGTCGGTCTGGAGCGCGTCGAGCACCCGCAGGACCTCGTTCGGGTTACGGCCGACGCTGCCGGCGGTGACCATGGTGAACTGGATCACGCCGTCCGGGTCGATGACGAAGGTCGCCCGCTGCGCGACGCCGTCATCACCGAGGACGCCGGCCGCCGCCGTGAGCTCCTTCTTGATGTCGGCGAGCATCGGGAACGGCAGGTCGCGCAGGTCCTCGTGGTTCTGGCGCCATGCCAGGTGGACGAACTCGCTGTCGGTGGAGACGCCGAGGATCTGGGCGTCCCGGTCGGCGAACTCCTCGTTGAGTCGCCCGAACGCGGCGATCTCGGTCGGACAGACGAAGGTGAAGTCCTTCGGCCAGAAGAAGACGACGCGCCACTGGCCGGAACGGCTGGCGGAGGTCTCCTGGACGAACGCGGTGTCGGCGTCGTTGGAGACGACGGCGGTCAGGTCGTATGTGGGGAAAGCGTCACCGACGGTAAGCACGGTAGTGGGTGTCCTGTCTCTCGGCTGATCCACAAGAGGTCGTCAGTCCACTGTGGATCGTCCCGACCTAGAAGAGAAATCGAAAGATTCCGAAGAACTGATAGTGTTTCCCTATGGCCAAGCCTCAGCCCACGCTGGCTCAGCTGCGCGCGCTCGTCGCCGTGGCCGAGCACCGCCACTTCGGCCGAGCCGCCGCCGCCCTGCACGTCAGCCAGCCGACGCTGTCCAGCGCCGTCGCCGCGCTGGAGAAGACGATGGGCGTCCAGCTCGTGGAGCGCACCACCCGCAGCGTGCTGCTGACCCCCGTCGGAGACGAGGTCGTCCGCCGCGTCGGCGACGTGCTCACCGCCGTCGACGACATCGTGACGGTGGCGCTGCGTGCCCAGGCCCCGCTCACCGGCGACATCACGCTCGGTGTCATCCCGACGGTCGCGCCGTACCTGTTGCCGCGGCTCATGCCGATGCTGCGCGGCCTGCGGCCGGACGCCAGATTCGCGCTGCGGGAGGAGCAGACCGCCCCGCTGCTGGCCAGCCTGCGCGCCGGCGCGACCGACGTCGCGCTGCTGGCCCTGCCGATCGAGGAGCGGGGGATCGCCGAGATCCCCATCTACGACGAGGACTTCGTGCTCGTGACCCCCGACGGCCACCCGCTGGCCGGCGCCGGGGCCGTACCGGTCGCGGCACTCGGCGGCCAGGACCTGCTGCTGCTCGAGGACGGCCACTGCTTCCGGGCGCAGGCGCTCGAGGTCTGCCAGGAGGCCGGCGCGCGCGAGCGCTCCTCGCTGCGGGCGGCGAGCCTGTCGACCGTCGTGCAGATGGTCGCCGGCAACCTCGGCGTCACGCTGCTGCCCGCCTCCGCCGTCACCGTCGAGGTCGGCGAGGGCCGGGGCAGGGGGCTCGCCGTGGCCACCTTCCGCACCCCGGCGCCGCGGCGGCGGATCGGCCTCGCCTACCGCGAGACCTCGGCCCGCGCCCGGGACTGGTCCCTGCTCGCCGCCGACGTTCGGGCCTCGCTGCCCGGCACCGCCCTACCGCTAGCCTCGGTCGCCGCCTGACGGCGGAGCCACAGGGGGCGGAGCCACGGGTGAGGTCGGTGAGGGCCCCCGCGGCGGCGCGGGCCGCGCGGGGGGCGGCGTCAAGGTGACCGGGGTGACGGCGCACTGCCAGCGGGGGCCCAACGTGATCGTGAGGACGGTCGGCTCGGCGTGGTCGACCTGGAGCGTGACGTGGTCGATGTGCCAGCGTTCCCGCAGCAGCAGCCGCGCCGTGTTCTGGACCCGGTGGCAGTCACCGCCCTCGTCCACCAGCAGGTGCGCGGACAGCGCCGGCAGGCCGGACGTGACCTCCCAGACGTGCAGGTCGTGCACGTCGGCCACCTCGTCGATCGAGGCGAGCGCCTGGCCGATCTCGGCCGGGTCGACGCCGACCGGCGCCGCCTCCATGAACACCCGGCCGGTGTCGCGGATCAGCCCGGCCCCGGCGCGGACCATCAGGCCGGCGACGACCAGCGCCGCCAGCGGGTCGGCCCGGGTGAAGCCGGTCAGTATGATCACCAGCCCGGCGGCGGCCGTCGCGATGAACGCGAACAGGTCGGTGAGCACGTGCTGGAAGGCGCCCTCGACGTTCAGGCTGCGCCGGTCGGCACGGGCCAGCAGCGCCGTCGCGGCGACGTTGACCACGACGCCCACCAGCGCCGTGACGAGCACCGGGACGCCGGACACCTCGTTCGGGTGCGCCAGGCGCTGGCCGGCCTGGACGGCGAGCACCGCGGCGAGCGCCAGCAGCGCGAAGCCGTTCGCCTGTGCCGACAGGATCTCCACCCGCCGCCACCCGTAGGTGAGGCGCCCGCCGGCCGGCCGGGCCGCCAGCCGCATCGCGACCAGCGCCAGCACCAGCGCGCCGGCGTCGGTGAGCATGTGCGCCGCGTCGGAGAGCAGCGCGACCGAGCCGGCGATGATGCCGACGACGACCTCCACCAGCAGGAAGCCGCCGATCAGCGCGAGCGCCGCCCACAGCAGCCGCGCGTCCGCCGTCGCCGACGGTCGGTGCACATGCGCGCCGTGCCCGTGCCCACCGTGCCCGTGCCCACCGTGCCCGTGCCCACCGTGCCCGTGATCACCGTGCCCGTGATCACCGGATCCGTGATCGCGGTGCTCGGGCTCGGGGCGCCCGTCCTGACGGCCCTCGTACTGGTGGTTCTCGTGATCGTGGTGCTCGTCCTCGTGGTGCTCGTACCGGTCGGGGGTCGCGTAGCCGTCGCGGGGTGGATGGCCTGCGTGAGCGCCGGTGCGGGGCCCCGTGGTTCCTCGCCCGCCCGCCGGGTCCGCGATCGGGTCGTCCGTGCGGGGACGGTCGTCGCGGGGAGTGCCGCCTCGCTGGCCCGCGAGCGCGCGGGCGCCGTCGGCTCCCGTCCCGTCCTGGATGCTCACGGGTGCGCGGGCCTCGCGGGAACGCGCCGGCCGGCCGTGCGCGCCGCAATTTCCCGGACCTCCGTCGGAATGCGCGCCGATTCGGTTTCCGAAACCATTTTCATTGCATTCGGACCGGTATTCGCGGGCATGCTCGCAACACTACGCCGCGGGCGCGCGGAGCCGGACCGTTCGCGGTGGCTACCGCTGCTCGTGACGGCCGCCAAGCCCTGCGCGGGTCTGCCGGCCGCCGGGTGGAGGCCTGCTCGACGCCTCCGTCTCGACGCCTCCGTGCGGCCCTGCCCGGCGGTGCCGGGGCACCAGACAAAGTGGCAAACTGTTAACATTGTCACCTATCGTGACGCCGAGAATGTACGTTTAACGGTGGGAACACCGGGAAGGTCCCGATCAGTGGACATGCCGTTGTAACGGCCTCGACGTAGCGTGGGAGAACATGAGCGGCGCGCCCATTCCAGCCGTCGGCGTCGAGGAGGAGTTCCACATCCTCGATCTGGCGACCCGGCAGCTCGTGCCCCGCGCAGGCGAGATCCTGGAACAGCTGCCAGCTGGCCCCTTCGCCCCCGAGCTGCTGAACTCCGTGGTCGAGACGAACAGCGCTCCGACGCGGGATCTGGCCGCGCTGCGGGCCGACCTCGTCGACCTGCGGCAGCGCCTCGCCGCCGCCGCCGAGCCGCTCGGCCTCGGCCCGGCCGCGGCCGGCACCGTCCCGATCGTCGACCCGACGATCCTTGAGATAAACAGCGACCCGCGCTACCTGCAGATGACCGAGGAGTACCAGATCCTCGCCCGCGAGCAGGTGATCTGCGGCGCCCACGTGCACGTCGACATCCCCGACCGGGAGACCGCGATGGCGGTGATCGCCCGCGTCGCCCCATGGCTGCCGCTGCTGCTCGCCGTCTCGGCCAGCTCACCGTTCTGGCAGGGCGCCGACAGCGGGTACGCGAGCATGCGGACCATGGTCTGGGGGCGCTGGCCGACCGCCGGTGTCGCCGGGATGTTCCAGACGGCCGCCGAGTACGAGCACCTGGTCGCGGACCTGGTGAAGTCGGGCGTGATCAGTGACCCGGGCATGGTCTACTTCGACATCCGCCCGTCGGCCCATCTGCCCACCCTCGAGATGCGCGTCTGCGACGCCTGCCCGGACGTGGACACCGTGGTGCTCGTCGCCGGCCTGTTCCGCGGCCTGGTCAGCCACGCCATCGAGGCGATCGAGGCCGACGCGCCGTTCAGCGCCCCCCGTCCCGAGCTGCTGCGAGCGGCCACCTGGCGCGCGGCCCGCTCCGGGCTGGAAGGTGACCTGATCGAGCTGTCCGGCGTCGGTGCCGGGCCGGTGCCGGCCGAGGACCTGCTGGTCCGGCTGCTGGCCCAGATCCGCCCGCAGCTCGCGGCGGCGGGGGACTGGGAGCTGGTCGGCGGCCTCGCGGAGCAGGCCGTCGACCGGGGTAGCGCGGCGGCCGCGGCCAGGCGCGCGTTCCACCGGCGCGGCCTGCTCACCGACGTCGCCGACCTCGTGCTGGCGCGGACCCGTCAGGCCGAACCCGCCACCACCGCCCGGCACGCTCCCGTCGGCGTGCCCGTCACCGCCCGCGTTCCCGCCGGCGGCGGAGCCATCGCCGGCACCGGCGGGGGTGCCGACCAGGCTGAAGCGGACGGCGCGGCGGCAGCCGAGGGTTCCACGGGGCTGGCGCGCGCCGAGCGGGTCGCGCCGACGCTGCTCGCCGGTTACCTGGCCCATCCCGGTTTCCACGCCGGCGGCGTCGACGAGGCGGTCGACGCCCGGGGCCCGGTCCGCTCGCCGTACCGGGGGGTGCTGCGGGCCCTGGAGCGGCTCGGCCCGGACGTCCTCACCGCGCGCTGCGCCGCCCTGGTCGCCGAGCAGGAGTCCCGGGGGATGGTGTTCCGGGTCGCCGGCGAGGCCGAGGGCCGTCCGCTGCCGTTCGACCTCGTCCCGCGCATCGTTGACGCCGCCGACTGGGCGACGATCAGCGCCGGCCTCGTCCAGCGCGTCCGGGCGCTGGAGGCGTTCCTGCGCGACGTCTACTCCGACCGGTTCGCCATCGCCGACGGGATCGTCCCCGACTGGATCGTCACCGCCTCGCCCGGCCTGCGCCACTGGGGCCACGCCGTCCCCGCGGGGACGATCCGCGCGACCGTGAGCGGCATCGACCTGGTCCACGACCAGGACGGTCGGTGGCTGGTGCTCGAGGACAACCTGCGGGTCCCGTCCGGCGCCGGCTACGCGGTCGCGGTCCGCCGGCTTACCCGTGCGACGCTGCCGGAGCTGTCCTCGCCGTCGGGCATTCTCGGCCTCGAAGGGGTGCCGGCGCTGCTGCGCACCGCGCTCCTGGCCGCCGCCCCGGCCGCCGCCGGCGGCCGGGACGGGCTGGGTGAACCGGCGCTCGCGGTGCTCACCTCCGGCCCCCATGACTCGGCCTACTTCGAGCACGCCTTCCTCGCGGACCGCATGGGCGTTCCGCTGGTACAGCCGGCGGACCTCCTCATCGAGGACGACGTCGTCAGCCATCGGGTGCCGGGCGGCAGGCGCCGGCGGGTCGACGTGCTCTACCGCCGGATCGACGAGGACGAGCTGTTCGCCGCCGTCGGCGCGGATGGCGTGCCGCTGGGTCCCGCGCTCGTCAGCGCGCTCGCCGCCGGCACGCTTTCCCTGGCCAACGCCCCTGGCAACGGCGTCGCCGACGACAAGGTCGTCTATGCGTACGTCCCCCGGATGATCAACTATTACCTCGGTGAACGCCCCCTGCTCGACGACGTCCAGACCTATCTCTGCGGCGACCCCGAGCAGCTCGACCACGTGCTGCGACACCTCGACGAGCTGGTCGTCAAGCCCACCGACGGCTACGGCGGCGCCGGCGTGCTGATCGGCCCGGCGGCCGAGCCGTACGAGCTGACGGCCGCCCGCGAGCGCCTGCTGGCCGAGCCGCGCCACTGGATCGCGCAGGAGGTCGTCTCCCTGTCCACCCATCCGACCTGGCCCGGCATCGACCCGCCGGGCGACGAAGCGGTACCCGGCGCCACGGCGGCCGCGGCCGCCAATGGCCGGGCCAACGGGAACGCGAGCCGGCTCGAGCCGCGCGCGGTCGATCTGCGGGCCTTCGTCTACGAGGGCGAGCAGACCGTGGTGGCCCCGGCGGCGCTCAGCCGGGTCGCCCCCGCCGGCAGCCTCGTCGTCAACTCCTCGCGCGGAGGCGGCTGCAAGGACACCTGGCTGCTGCGCGCCTGACGGCGGCGTACACCCTTCAAGGTCGATTCGGGGAAATCCGACAGGAGCGGACATGTGCGGGCTGAGCGGTGAACTACGACTCGACGGGCGGCCGGCCGACGTGGCGGCGGTCGCGCGGATGACCGCCGCGATGCAACGGCGCGGGCCGGACGGCGTCGGGATCCACGCGGCGGGACCGGTGGCCCTCGGCCACCGCCGGCTGAAGATCATTGATCTCTCGGAGCGCGGCGCCCAGCCGATGACCGACGCCGAGCTGGGCCTCACCGTCGTCTTCAACGGCTGCATCTACAACTACCGTGACCTGCGCGACGAGCTGGTGGCCGCCGGCTACCGGTTCTTCTCGACGTCGGACACCGAGGTCGTGCTCAAGGCCTACCACCGCTGGGGCACCCGCTGCGTCGACCACTTCGCGGGCATGTTCGCCTTCGCCGTGCACGAGCGGGACTCCGGCCGGGTGGTGCTCGCCCGCGACCGGCTCGGCATCAAGCCGCTCTACGTCACCGCGGACGCGCACCGGATCCGGTTCGCCTCGACACTGCCGGCGCTGCTCGCCGGCGGCGGGGTGGACACCGACATCGACCTCGTCGCGCTGCATCACTACCTGTCGTTCCACGCCGTCGTGCCGCCGCCGCGCACGATCCTCACCGGCGTGCGCAAGCTGCCGCAGGCGACCATCCGGGTCATCGAGCCCGACGGCACCAGCACCGACGAGGTCTACTGGCGGCCCGACTTCACCCGCCAGTCCGAGCAGTCCAGCTGGAGCCCGGCCGACTGGCGCGACGCCGTCGGCGAGCGGCTGCGTACGGCGGTGCGCCGGCGCATGGTCGCCGACGTCCCGGTCGGCGTGCTGCTGTCCGGCGGCCTCGACTCCAGCATGATCGTCGCGCTGCTCGCCGAGGCCGGCCAGACGGACCTGGCGACCTTCAGCGTCGGCTTCGAGGCGGCCGCCGGCGAGTCCGGCGACGAGTTCCAGTACTCGGACATCGTGGCCAAGCACTTCGGCACCGACCACCACCAGATCATGGTCCCGGGCGAGGCGCTGCTGCCGGCCGTCGACGCGGCGGTCGACGCGATGAGCGAGCCGATGGTCAGCCACGACTGCGTCGCGTTCTACCTGCTCTCCCAGGAGGTCAGCCGGCACGTCACCGTGGTGCAGTCCGGCCAGGGCGCCGACGAGGTGTTCGCCGGCTACTCCTGGTACCCGCCGCTGGCGGGCGTCCCGCGTGACGAGGCCGTCGACGCCTACCTGGGGGTGTTCTCCGACCGCTCGCACGCCGACGTCACCGCGATCCTCGCGCCGGCCTACGCGCTCGACGCGGACGCCAGCCGGGCCTTCGTCCAGGGACATTTCGCCGCCCCCGGTGCCCAGACCGTCGTCGACGCGGCGCTGCGGATCGACTCCACGATCATGCTTGTCGACGACCCGGTGAAGCGGGTCGACAACATGACGATGGCCGCGGGCCTGGAGGCGCGGACGCCGTTCCTCGACCACGAGCTGGTCGAGCTCGCCGCCGCCTGCCCGCCGGAGCGCAAGCTCGCCGGCGGGGGCAAGGGCGTGCTCAAGGACATCAGCCGCTCGCTGCTGCCCGCCGAGGTCATCGACCGTCCGAAGGGCTACTTCCCGGTGCCGGCGATCCGCCACCTGTCCGGCCCGTTCCTCGACCGGGTCACCTCGGCGCTGTCCGACCCGGCCGCCCAGCGCCGCGGGCTGTTCCGCCCCGACTGGGTGCAGACCATGCTCGCGGCTCCCAACGACAACCGCACCCGGCTCGGCGCCAATGCCCTCTGGCAGGCCGCCCTCCTGGAGATGTGGCTCCAGAACCACGGCATCTAGCCGGACGATCCCGCGCGATGGTCTCCTCTGGGTGACTGTCTGGCAACAGGTGTTGACAGTCCCGTGTGGCCGGATACCAGGTATCACGGCCCGCAACTGACAAAATACCAACTGTGAAGATCGAGGAGTTGGGTGCGGACGGGACCGAGCAGGCATACGACGCCATGCGCCAGCTGCGCCCGCACCTGACCTCGGCCGGCTTCGTCCGGCTCGTCAACGAGGTGCAGCGCCCGCAGGGCTACCGGCTGGTCGGCTCCTGGGAGCCGACGTCGGGCAGGGTCGTCGCCGCCGCTGGCTTCCGCGTCCTGCACATGCTGGCGCACGGTCGCGTCCTGGTCGTCGACGACCTCTCGACCGTTCCGTCGGCCCGTGGACAGGGTCACGCCTCCCGCCTGCTCGCCTGGCTCGAGCGAGAGGCCCGCAACCAGTACTGCGCCCAGGTCCACCTCGACGCCGGCACCCACCGCTACGACGCGCACCGCCTCTACCTGCGCCACGGCTTCGCCATCAAGTCCTTCCGCCTGATGCGCCAGCTGTGAGCCGCGGGGACGGTCGAGGGCTGGGAGCGTCGGCCGGGGCGCTGTACGCTATGTCCGATGAGTACCTTCTCTGGCGGTTTCTCTGGCGGATTGGGGGCTTGGTTCATCGAAGGTGAGTGCTGATGCGCTCATCGGACGTGACCGAGGATCCCCGTCTTTCCTGTTGGCGGCGGGTGCGCGCGTTCGCGGTGCCGCCGCCCATGATCGAACGGTCGGCCGCCCGCCGGGTGGTCGGCGACTGGGCCGGCGCGTGCGCCGCGGCCCACATCGACGTCGATCTACATCCACGGTCCGTGGCCCGTACCCACGGCCAGGAGATCGCGACCCGGCTTCGGGACGACCTACGCCATCTCGCGCCCGACCTGCTTCGCTGGCATCTGCCGCGGGCGGTGCCGGACGGGCTGGTGCGCCCGGGCCTGACCATCTCGCTGGCCCGCTACCCGACGGGCGACGGCGCGCCGTTGCACCTCGTCGCCCGCACACCACCGGCGCCGGCGAGCGGCGGTCAGCGGTTCAGCCTCGGGCTGTGGGACGGGTCGTCGGTGGGTGCCGGAGGGCATCCGCGCCCTCGCCCGCATCGGCGCTTCCGCCTGGACCTGCACCGGCACCTGTGGGACGCCCGCCGCGCCGGTGAGCTGCGTACCAGAGCCGGCGCGGACCATGCGATCACCCAGGCGCGGGACGACCTGTGGCCGGACCGCGCGCTGCCGCCGGAATGCGCCGTGGACCGCTGGCCGGCGGAGGCGGAGATCCTGCTGCGCGCGGACCGCCGGGCCGAGGACGCCGTGTCGGTCCGGCT
Organism: Pseudofrankia saprophytica; assembly: GCF_000235425.2. Taxonomy (NCBI): domain Bacteria; kingdom Bacillati; phylum Actinomycetota; class Actinomycetes; order Frankiales; family Frankiaceae; genus Pseudofrankia; species Pseudofrankia saprophytica. The sequence goes on along the minus strand of NZ_KI912267.1, from coordinate 410,336 downwards.
CGGCGCCCGGCGGCTGCTGGCGCTGCGGCTCGCCAGGTCCGGGCCTCGGCTCGCCGGCGCCTCGCGGGGCTCGTCGTGGCCGCCGGACCTGCCGGTGCTTCCCGACGCCTCGACGTGGGTTCCCCCCGATCTGCTGCTACTGCGGGCGGGGCTGATCGCCCCCGACCAGCTGCACCCGCTGGTGGCCGAAGCACTGGTACCGACCCAGCCACGGCCGAGTCCGGCCGCCGACGGCGGCTTCGCGACCGACGGCGGCTTCGTGACCCGGTTCGTGGACTGCCGCGGCCAGCGGCACCGGATCGGCCTGGTCGACGGGGTGCTCGTCCCGCTGGACCACGACCCGGCCGAGATCCGCCGTGAGGAGCTGCTCACCGCGCTGACCGGCCCGCCGGCACCGTGCCTCCAGATGATCGACGACGTTCATCGGCGCCCGGCGAACCTCGACGACATTCGTGCCCGGCTGGACCACGGCGACATCGCCGGAGCCCTGGCAGCGGTGGAGACGCTCCTCGGGCCGGCGGCGGTCCTGCGGGACGGCCCCCTGCGCGACGAGCTGGTGGCGGCCGCGCGCGGGCGCGTCGCCTACGGGCTGTACCGGTCGGGGCTGTCCGACCGCCGGGCGCAGCGCGCCCCGAAGCCCCGCGACCGCCGGCGTCACCCCCGGCACGCGCAGCACCACTGACGGCCGGCCTCGGCCGTCCGTCCCCTGACGCACTCGCCTTTCGCGCGCCCGCCGCGCCCACCCCAACAGGTGATCACTCATGCCCGTACCAACGCTGTCCACATCGACGCTGCCCACTCCGACGCTGGCCACGTCCATGCCGGTCGGGACCGCGCGGCCCACGACCCCACCGCCCATGTCGACCCTGGCCGCCTCATCCCGCGGGCGTACCGACCAGCTCGCCGTCGCGGACGACCTGCTCGCCCTGCTGACCACCACCGCGAGCGAACCGCGCCAGGACCCACAGCTGGAGGCCCTGATGCTCGCGGTGGCGGCCGACCTGCCGGTGCTGCTCTGGGGCGAGCCGGGAATCGGCAAGACCTCCGCGCTGACCCAGCTCGCCCACTCCCTCGACCTGCCGCTGACGACCGTGATCGCGAGCGTGCACGAGCCGTCCGACTTCGCCGGCCTGCCCGTCGTCGGCGACGACCCGGCCGTCCAGGGCGTCCCGATGGCACCGCCGGACTGGGCCGTGCGCCTGGTCCAGGCGGGCCGAGGGCTGCTCTTCCTCGACGAGCTGTCGACCGCGCCGCCGGCGGTCCAGGCCGCCCTGCTGCGCCTGGTCCTGGAGCGGCGCGTCGGCGCACTGCGGCTGCCGGCCGGGGTGCGGATCGTCGCCGCAGCCAATCCCCGGTCCTCAGCGGCCGACGGCTGGGAGCTCAGCCCGCCGCTCGCCAACCGGTTCGTGCACCTTCCCTGGGTGCACGAACCGGACGTCGTCGTGCGCGGCCTCGGCGGTACCTGGCCGGCGGCGACGCTGCCGCTGCTCGACCAGGCGCGACTGCCCGAGGCCGTGGCGTTCGCCCGGCGGGCCGTGTGCGGGCTGCTCGCAGCCCGTCCCGGGCTCGTGCACCGGCTGCCGGACAGGGAGGCCCGCCGAGGCGGCGCCTGGCCGTCGCCCCGTAGCTGGGACATGACGCTGCGGCTGGTCGCCTTCGCGACGGCCGCTGGCACGTCGCGGGAGGTCCTGTCGACGCTGGCCCGGGGGACTGTCGGAGATGGCCCGGGGCTGGAGCTTCTCGCCAGCCTGGACCGGCTGGACCTGCCCGATCCCGAGACGCTGCTCGCCGACCCGGCGGGGGCCGAGCTGCCCGAACGGGGCGACCTGCGGCAGGCCGTCCTGGACGGCGTCGTCGACGCGGTCCGCCGCCGCCCGGGCAAGGACCGCTGGGACGCGGCCTGGGCGCTGCTCGTCCGGGCGCTGGACACCGGCGAGCCGGACCTCGTGGTCGTCCCGGCGACCACGCTCGCCGCGCTGCGCCAGCCGGACTGGGAGGTCCCCGAGGCGATCGAACGGCTCGCCGGCGTGGTCTCCCTGGCCCGGCGGGCGGACGCCGCCGGGACTGCCCGATGACGCCGGCGACGCCGGGGGTGCCGGCCGCGGCGGGCCCGCGCGCCAAGCCGGGCGCGTGGGTGCCGGCAGGCGCGACGGCGGCGGTGAGCGGGCGAATCACCCTGGACCGGGAGAAGCTGCTCGCCGCGCGGCTGCTCGCCGTCCAGGCGCGTCCCTATCTGGCGACCGCGCTGTTCGCGCTGCACCCGGTCGAGTCACGCCGGGTGCCGACGATGGCCGTCGACCGGCACTGGCGCTGCTACGTCTCGCCGACGTTCGTAAACCGGATGTCGTTGGAGGAGCTCGCCGGTGTGTGGGTGCACGAGGTGTCGCACCTGCTGCGCGACCATCCCGGCCGTGGCGACCGGTACGCGCGCGAGCACGGCGTCGACGGGCCGGGGGAGCGGCTGCGGATGAACATCGCGGCCGACTGCGAGATCAACGACGACGTCTACGGTGACGGCCTCGCCCGTCCCGTCGGCGCCGTCCGGCCCGACCTTCTCCGGCTGCCCGAGGGGAAGCTCATGGAGGAGTACCTGGGCATGTTCCGGCTGAACCCGTATACCGAGAGCCTCGCCTGGCTGGACTGCGGCAGCGGCGCCGACGGCCTGGAACGGGACTGGGACCTTGGGTCCGTCGGCGCGCACGCCCTGAGCCCACAGGAACGGGACGCGGTCCGCTTCCGAGTCGCGCAGGGCATCACCGGCAGCCCGGGCAGTGTCCCGGCCGGCTGGCGGCGATGGGCCGAGGACGCGTTCCACCCGCCGCGGGCATGGCGGGACCTGCTCGGCGCGGCCGTCCGGGCCGCGCTGTCCGCCTCCGGTGCCGGCGACGACTACACCTACGGCCGCCCGGCCCGGCGCGGCGCGGCCGTTCCCGGCGCGGTCCTGCCAAGCCTGCGTCGCATGCCTCCCCGGGTCGGCGTCGTCATCGACACGTCCGGGTCGGTGAGTGACGCCGAGCTGGGCAGCGCCCTGCTCGAGGTCACCGCGATCGGCCGCGCCGTCGGCGGACGTGGCGACCTGGTGACCGTCGTGCCGTGCGACGCGGCCGCCCAGGCGGTGCGCTCGCTGTGCCACGCCGAGGGCATACCCCTGATCGGCGGCGGGGGGACGAACCTGTGCGCCGGTCTCGACGCGGCGCTGCGGGCCCGGCCGCGCCCGGACGTTCTCGTCGTCCTGACCGACGGGCAGACCCCCTGGCCGCGGCTGAGCCCGTCGTGTCGCACCGTCATCGGCCTTTTCGACCGGCGGCCGTCGCCGGGGCGGGAGTCCTCCAGGTGGGATCTGCCGCCCGCCTGGGCGACGGTGGTCACCATCGGCGCCGGTACGTGAGCGGTTCCCGCGCGATGCTCCGCCCCCCGCGGGTCTGGGACGCCCCGCCCCGCGATCAGGCGGGGCGGGGCGTCGCCAGGTCGAGGGCGTTGCCGTGAAGAACCAGGCGGCGGTCGGCGGGGGAGAGGGGCTTGGTCTCGGGGAGGTAGTCGAGGGGGTGCGGGAGCGCCTCGATGTGCGGCCAGTCGGAGCCGAAGACGACGCGGTCGGCGCCGACCCAGCGCACGACGGACTCCAGGTCGTCCTCCCAGAACGGGTTGACCCAGACGTGGCGCCGGAAGATCTCGACCGGGTCCTCCGTGAACCAGCCCGGCAGTTTCTTCGCCTGCGAGCGCGCCTTTCGGAACAGGTCGGGGAGGAACTCGGCGCCGTTCTCGACCGAGGCGACCCGCAGGTTCGGGTACCTCGCGAACTGGTTCGCGAGCAGCATCGAGAGCAGGTAGTCGTGCACCGCCTTCTCGATGGCGAAGCTCGCGATCGTCGGCCCGTAGCTGGTGCCCGAGAAGCTGAAGCTGTGCCCGCCGCCGGCGTACCCGTCGGTCGAGACGCCGCTGTCGCCGGCATGCACCACCAGCGTCAGCCCGCTCTCGTTGAGCCGCGCCCAGAAGGGCGCGAACATCTCGTCGAAGGGGCTGTGCAGGCCGGTCGCGGTCGTCGGCGCCGCGGCGCGCATCACGATCATGCGGGCGCCCTGGCCGATCGCCCACTCCAGCTCCTCGACGGCCCAGTCGACGTCGGCGAGCGAGAGGTACGGCGCGGCGATGATCCGGCCCTGGTAGTCGAAGGTCCAGTCCTCGGCGAGCCACCGGTTGAAGGCGCGGAAGGTCTTCGTGACCGCGACCGGGTCGTGCCGCAGCGGCTCCTCGTAGATCATCCCGAGGGTCGGGAAGAGGAAGCAGCCCGCGAGGCCCTGCTCGTCGAGGACCCGCAGCCGCGCGGCCGGGTCGCGGTACTCCGCGCGGATCGGCTCGCTGTCGCGGATCAGGTCCAGCGGGTTCACCTTGTTCGGGTTGCCGCGGAAGTACTCGGACAGGCAGCCGGGCCTGGAGATCGGGTCGAACGTCGCGTTGGACACCGCACGGCTGACCCGGCCGCCCAGCACGTGGTACTGCCGGCCGTTGATGGTCGCCCACTGCACGCACCTTGGCCCGTCCCGCGGGTCGAGGTGGCGGGTGAAGGCGTCGACGGCCTCGTAGTAGTGGTTGTCCGCGTCCCACACCGGGTGCCCGAGCTGGTCCACCCTCGAATCTTAGAACGCGTTCTATTTGATGCGCCCGTACTTCGCGGGGAAGTCGCACCCGAGAGTTCGGTTGCCGGTGGGTCCAGTCGTCGGAGTGTCCGGTCGTTCGGTCGCCGGAGCCTCAGCCCGCCGGAGCCTCAGCCCGCCGGAGCGCCGGAGCGCCTGCCCGCCGAGGCCGTTCAGGTGCCGCGGGTCCGGGTGAGGGCCAGCTCGCCGGCGCGCACCTTCTCGAGGTTCGCCGCGACCGCGTCGACGACGTGGGGCACGCCAGCGGCCAGCTCGTCGGCGGACTCCTGATACTCGGCCAGGTCCTCGACGCCGGCCGCCGCGAGCAGCCCCATCGGGTCGGCCAGGCGCTGGCGCAGCCAACTGATCGGGTCGGCGGTGAGGCCGCGGTCGAAGACGCGGCCGCCGGGCTCGTTGTCGGTCATCGTCGGGTGGTGGTGCACCCGGTCGCGGCTGCCCGGCCCGCGCTCGACGGACTCGAACAGGTCGACGCGCAGCAGCGACGTGTCGACGACGATCCGCTGCGACGCGTAGATCGTCCCGCGCCACGGCTGTGGCTCGACGAGCCGCAGCTCGAGGCGCACCCCCCGCTCCGGCCCGTCCTGACCCGGGGCCGGGTCAGGGTCGACGAAGTACATGTCCCGAACCGTCACCGCCAGCCGGTCGAAACAGAAAACGCTGAGCATCTCCGACCTCCTTTTCGCCTCGCCAGCGTCACCCGCCGGCGCGTGAATGTCGACCCGTGTACGGTCGGCGCGGCAGGTCGCGGTCGGGCATCGGGGAGACGCGGGTCAGGAGCCGGTGAAGGCGGGTTCGCGCTTCTGGAGGAAGGCCGTCGGGCCCTCGACGGCATCCTTCGACCGCATCACGGCGTTGCCGTGGCGCTCCTCGATGGGGAAGGCCTCGGCCTCTGGCAGGCATTCGGTCTCGCGGAGGGTGGCGAGGATCGCCCGCACGGCGAGCGGGCCGTTGCGGGCGATCCGGTCAGCGACGTCGCGGGCCTTCGCCAGCGCCTGCCCGTCCGGCACGACATGGTTGACGAGGCCGAGCTCGTGGGCGCGCCGGGCGGGCAGGTCCTCGCCGGTGAGGAGCATCTCCGCGGCGACGGCGTAGCCCAGTTGCCGTCGCAGCCGGACCGCCGACCCGGCCATCGGGAAGAGTCCGCGCTGCACCTCGGTCACCCCGAACACGGCGCTCTCGCCGGCGACACGGATGTCCGTTCCCTGCAGGATCTCGGTGCCGCCGGCGCGGGCATACCCCTCGGCGGCCAGGATGACCGGCTTGGTGGGGCGGTACCTCTTCAGGTAAGCCTTCAGCGAGATGCCCGGGTCGTCCTGCAGCCGGATGATCCACTCGTTGTCCCGCACCCCGGCGCGCAACCGGCCGATCTCGGCCAGGTCCATGCCCGCGCAGAACGTGCCGCCCCGCCCGGTCAGGATCGCCACCCGCAGGGTGTCGTCCTCGTCGAGGCGCCGCCAGGCGTCGTACAGGCGGCAGAGCACCTCCGCGTTCGTCGCGTTGCGCTTCTCGGGCCGGTTGAGCGTCACCGTCAGCACCGGCCCGTCGGCCTCGACGAGAACCACCGGCTCCGTCCCGGGCTCAGACAACGGGTCCTCCCAGCAAACTAGAACGCGTTTCAGTGACAGGCCCGGACGATATGCGACCCTCCGGCCACCCACAAGCGGACCGGGGAAGCCGTGGTGCTCGGGCGATTGAGGTGGTTGAGGCCGCCCGGTCCGGAATGGTTCGCCGGTCGGGGGACGGCCGGCCGGGTTTTGGCGTTGACTTGGGGCATGCGCTACGTCACGGGGCTCGGGGACGCCGTCAGGAGCGGGAAGAAGCTCTCGAAGATCGGGCTGGGGACCTGGCAGTTCGGGTCGCGGGAATGGGGCTACGGCGCCGACTACGCGGACCGGGAGGCCCGCCTGATCCTGCGCCGGGCGCTTGAGCTCGGGATCACCGTGATCGACACCGCCGAGATCTACGCGTTCGGCCGCAGCGAGCGCATCGTCGGCGAGGCACTACGCGAGGCCGGCGAGGAGGCGACCGAGGGCGTGTTCCTCGCGACGAAGCTCCTCCCGCTGGTGCCGGCGCCGGCGGTCGTCGAGCAGCGCGGCGTCGCGAGCGCGCGGCGCCTCGGCGTCCGCACGATCGACCTCTACCAGGTGCACCAGCCGAACCCGATCGTCGCCGACTCCGTGACGATGCGCGGGATGCGCCGGCTGCTCGACGTCGGGCTGGTCGGCGAGGTCGGCGTCTCGAACTACTCGCTGGCCCGGTGGCAGGCCGCCGAGGCGGCGCTCGGCTCGCCGGTGCTGTCCAACCAGGTCGAGTACAGCCTCGTCCGGCGCGCCGCCGACGACGCGCTGATCCCGTACGCGCAGCGCACCGGCCGGTTGATCATCGCATACAGCCCGCTCGCGCAGGGCCTGCTCTCCGGCCGCTACGACGTCACCAATCGCCCGTCCGGCGGCATCCGGGCGACCAACTCGCTGTTCCTGACCGAGAACCTGGCCCGGCTCGCCCCGCTGCTCGACGTGCTGCGCGAGGTCGCCGCGGCACACGACGCGACCTGCGCCCAGGTCGCGCTCGCCTGGGCCATCCACCAGCCGTGTGTGATCGCCATTCCCGGTGCGTCCAGCGTCGCCCAGGTGGAGGCCAACGCGGCCGCCGCCGATCTCGAGCTCACCGACGACCAGTACGCCGCCCTCACCGACGCCGCGGCCAGGTTCACCCCGCTCACCGGCCCGTCCGCCTGGGCCGCCCTGGCCGCCGAACGCCTCGGCCGCGGCAACCGCTGACGGGGCGGTCAGCCCGCGGGGCGCGCCGTCAGCTCTGGTTCGGGGACTCCTCCGGGTCCCAGACCAGGTGGAATGGCCCGCGGACGTCGGTGGAGTGGTGCACGGCCGCGGCCAGCGCCCTGCGGACCCGCTCGTCGGGCGGCAGGTCGGCGCTGCCGTGCAGCGAGCCGCGGGCGAAGTCCTCGCCGGCGCCGACGGCGAAGTAGTCGTCGACGCTGCGGCCGATCTGGAAGTCCGAGTCGATCCGGTAGAGCCGGCCCTGGATGCCGACCAGGAAACAACCGCCGCTCTCGTTGCCCGAGTCGTTGCGCGCGTAGCCGCCGTCGCGCAGGCAGTCGCGGACCGCGGCGACGAAGTCGGTCGCCATGAAACGGTCGACGTCCCAGGTGTGCGGCACCGGTGGGACCAGGCTGTAGCGCAGCAGCTGGCCCATTCGGAACGAGTCGGTGAATCCCATGACGTACGGCCCGTTGCGGAAGACCTTGGTGTCCGCGCGGACGGTCACCGACCAGCCGGCGATGCCGGCGCTGTCACCGCCGATCACGACCCGCCCGTTGTTCTCCACCCCGACGATGCAGGTCACGAAGGCGAACTCTATCGGGTTACGTCCGGGGATGTCCGCGGATTTCGCGCCGCTGCAGGCGGTCCTCCTGCCTTCGACCGGTCGGTGTCGCGGTGGCCCTTGCGGCGTTTCGACGCCGCGAGGGGTTGGGAGAGCGTGTTGGCGGGGTGGAGCTGTGGCTCCGCGTTGCTCTGGTCGGGCAGATCGCGATCGTATGGCGATCGGGGCGTTGTTGCATGCGACACTGCGCCGGTGGCGACGACCGGCTCCCAACGCCCCGAGCGCCCGGCGGACCCGCCGGCGAATCTCGGCGTGGGACCGGCCGCGGTCGGCGTCTCGCCGCGGCACCAGCTGGTCGTCGGCGACCCGACAGCGCTCGCCGACGCCTACACCCGCCACGGCGACCGACTGCTCGCCATCGCCGCCGCCGGCGGCCAGCCGCCGCTGGCCGCCGCGGCCGTCGCGCGCGCCGCGCTTGTCGAGGTCTGGGAGCATCCGCTGCGTTTCCCGGCCGACGACGACGCGCTCGCCCAGGCACTGGCCGCCGAGGTCGGCCGGCTCGCCACCGAGCGGTCGCGGGCAGCCGACGAGCCGGCGCGACCGGGTGGGCCCGAGGCCGTGCCAGGGTTCCTGCCGGATTGGCGAATCCGATCGGGCAGGTCTGGGGCCCGCTCTCGCCCGGCCCGGCCGTCGACCGGCCCGATGGGCGAGGTCCAGGCCGACCCACGGACGGCGCTGCTGGCCGCGGCGCTCGCGCGGCGGCCAGCCGTCGCGGCCGCGCCCTCGTACGCCGCCCCGTTCGCCGCCTGGATCGCGGCCGTCGACCGGGTGCTCGCGGAGCTCACCCCCGGCGACTGGGACCGCCCGACGGACGGCGACGGCCGCACGCCCCGCGAGGTGGTCGCCCGCCTCGCCGGGCTGGACGCCGCGCTGGCCGGCGCGATCGGCATCCCGGTCGCCGGCGTCCTCGCCCACCCGGCCGCCGACGACCGGGAGCAGGGCATCCCCCGTGCCGGCACCGGCCTCGGCGGCGCAACGGTGCCGGACGGCGAAACCGGGTCGACGGACCAGGCCGAGCCGGGCGCCACCGCCGGCGGTGGCGCCGGCGCGACCGCCGACGGGGTCGGTGCGGCACGCGCGGGCGGCCAGGCGACCCGGACGGGGCCGGGCCGGTCGGCCTCCTACTGGCCGGCGGTGTTCTGGCCCCCGGTGTTCTGGCCGCCGGTGCTGCTGTGGCAGACCTGGCACGAGGGCGCGCGCGGTCTGTGCGCGTGGCTCGCGGGACGGGAGCCGGAGTCGGCGAGCATCCTGGTCGACGCGCTCGGCTGGACGGCGCCCGTCGAGGACCACCTGACCTCCCGCATGCTCGCCACCTGGCTCGACGGGGACGCGCTCGCGGCGGTGGCCGGAGTCCGGCTCCCCGCGCTCGACGCGGCCGAGCTGCGCGCCGCGACCACGCTCGCGCTCCACCGGATTCGCTGGCGACCGAACCGCGGAGCCGGCCTCGCGGACGGCCCGCTGGCGCTGACGCTGACCACCGGCCGCCCGGCGGGGCGAGACCAGGGCCCGGACGACCGCGACGCCGGTGCCGACCGCGACCGCGACCGCGCCGACCGCGAGCGGCCCGGGGACGACCCGGTCGTGGTCGGCCGCTGGCTGGTCGGCCCTGGCCGTCCGCCGCTGGTGGCGCCGGACCCGGCCGCCGGCCATCCGCCACCGGTGGCCGAGCTGCGGCTGGACGTCGTCGACTTCTGCCTGCTCGCGGCCGGCCGGCGCACCCCGGCGGAGACCGCCGCGTGCGTGACCACCGTCAGCGGCGACCCCGCGGCCGGCCACGCCCTGCTCGCCGGCGCCGCCGGGGTCCTGCCCGCCTGACGGTGACGGCGGGCCGACCCAACCCGCGCCGCGCGCCTGATCCACCTGGCCGCTGTCGCCTGACCGACCCCCGCTGGCGGCCCATGGACGCCGCCCGGTACAACGAGTGCCGAATAGAAGTTCAGGGTGGTACTCCGCTCGGTCGGAAGGTTTGCGCGATGGGAATGAAGCGGTTCATGTCTCGGCTCGGCGTCGGGGCCGCCGAGGTGGAGACCGTGCTGGACCACGACCAGACGAGGCCGGGGGCGGTCGTCACCGGCACGACGACGGTGACCGGCGGCAAGGTCGAGCAGCGCATCGAGTCGATCACGGTCGCGCTCGAGGCGACCGTCGAGATCGAGCGCGACGACAGCACCTACTACGAACAGGTCCCGTTCGGCACCCAGCAGATCGGCGGCAACCTGACGATCGCGCCCGGCCAGCAGGTCAACGGCCGGTTCCAGCTGCCGGTCCCGTGGCAGACGCCGATCACCGACGTCGGTGGCTGGCACCTGAAGGGCATGAAGGTCGGCGTCCGCACCAGGCTGGCGATCCCCGGCGCGATCGACCCCGGTGACCTCGACCCGGTCTCCATCCACCCGCTGCCGATCCAGGAGGCGGTGCTCGCCGCGCTAGGCGACCTAGGCTTCCACTTCCATTCGGCGGACGTCGAGAAGGGCCACGTCGGCGGCTCGTCGCTGCCGTTCTACCAGGAGATCGAGCTCAAGCCGTCCGGCGAGTACAGCCGCCGGATCAAGGAGCTGGAGGTCACCTTCCTGGTAGACGACCACGGCATGGACATCGTCCTGGAGGCCGACCGCCGCGGCGGGCTGCTCCACTCCGGTGGCGACGCGCTCAGCCGCCTGCGGGTCGGCCACGGCGACCTCGACCGCGGCCGCCTCACCCACCAGATCCAGGAGCAGCTCCAGCACCTCGGCGCCCGCCGCGGCTGGTTCTAGCTGTCCTCGCCGGTGCCAGCACCGGCGCCGGCGGTGAGCGCGGCCGGGCTGAGCGCGGCCCGGTCGAGCTCACCGCCGGCCAGCGGGACCGCGACCGTCTGGACCACCTGGTCGGGCGGGCGCAGCCGGCGTTCCCGCTGGGAGCGGTAGATCTCCGCGGGGACCATCGGCCTGGCGGCCGCCGCGTCGGCGAGCTCGCGCCAGCCCGGCTCGGACGCCGAGTAGGCGAGCTCCCCGAGTCGGCACACCCGCAGCGCGTTGCCCATCGGCTCGACCTGGGCGACGGCCTCGGCGACGCCATGATGCGCGGCGTAGAGAGCGTCCCAGGCCCGCCTGGCGTGCGCGAACCGCTGGTCGGTGTCGCGCAGCCAGCCGAGGCCGCGCGCCTCCAGCTCGGCCCGCACCCACCGGCCGGCCGCGTCGGCGTCATCCCCCGGCGGGTCGCCTGACAGCAGCGCCGCGAGCCGGGCGTGCGGCGCGGCGACCTCGGTCAGCGGCCCGAGGTCGAGCCTGCGGTACCAGCGGACGGCGGCGGCCGGGTCGGCCAGCTCGTCCGCGATCTCGCTGAGCCGGACGCGTCCGGGCGCGGTCTGCGAACGTGGGTCGGCGAGAAAGAACCGCCGGCCCACGACGGACCGAGTCACGTGGGGCGCCTCGTCGCCCTGATGGAGCGCGTCGTGTCTATGGTCTGGGTCTTCCTGGTGGTGCGGACCACGGTCGTGAGGCATGGGACCACCCACGCAATCCTTGGGCCATCAGGGGTGCGAAAAGTATATTTTCGCGCTTCCACAGAGCTGTGGCAGCGGTTATTGCGTATTTCGGCTCGGCATCGGCGACCGCCGTGCGATACCGGCGATCGTAGTGCCCCTGCTCACCGGGCCCGATCACCGCCGCGGTGTCCGCTGTACGACACCTCGGGCCTTTGGGTCTGATCCGCACCCGCTACGACGCCTCATCGGCGCCCGCGTAGCGGATGGAGACGTCGCCGGAGCTGGATCTCACCTCGATCCGGCGGGATGACCGCGGGTCGGCGGCGACCCGGACCGAGTCGCTCCCGGACGAGGTGTGCGCGGTCGCGTCATACGTCTCCGAACCGGATGGCACGGTTACCCGGACGTCGCCGGACGACGTCGCGGCCTCCACGTCCGTCGGCGCGACGGTGAGGTTGACGGTCACGTCCCCCGACGACGAGTGCGCGTACACGGTCTGGGCGCGCAGGCGGGTGGCGCGCACGTCGCCGGACGACGTGGTCAGCCTGGCCGTGCCGGAACAGCCGTCGGCAACCACGTTGCCCGACGAGGTGTGCAGATCGATCGAACCGGTCAGGCCGACCGCCCGGACGTCGCCGGACGAGGATCGCGCCACGACGGTCACCCCCGCCGGGACGGCCAGCCGCAGCGTGGCGTCGCAGCTGAGCAGCAGTTGCCAGGAGCAGTCGGTGTGCACCCGAGCCGTGTGCCCGTCGATGTCGACCTTCAGGGCGGGCGGGTGGACCGTGCCGGAGAGCCTGGCGTCGACGACCGCCTGGTCGCCCGCGGCGGCGGTGAGGGTGAGGTTGCCGGACGACGCCCGCACCTCCAGCCGGTCGACCGACGCAGGCAGGGTGACGTGCTCGTCGCGCCGTTCCTGCCCGGTGGTCAGGTTGACGGCCTGCAGACCGGCGCCGATCGCCAGCGCGACGGCGAGCAGCGCCCCGACGACGAGCAGCGTGCCGCGGGCGCCGCGGTGCGAGGCCGCTGGCGCTGGCGCTGGCGTGGGGGTGGCCGTGGCGGTGGACGTCGGGTCGGCCGTGGCGGCCATCGTGCGGTCTCCCTCGGAGGCGGGCCGGGTGGCCGGCGTGGGGACTGGCTCGGGCTGGTTCAGTTCTGGCATGGCAGGTCCAGTCGCAGGGTCGTGCCTTCGCCGGGGGAGCTGCGTACCGAGAGGGTGCCGTCGACCGCGAGGGCCCGGTCGCGCAGCCCCGACAGGCCGGTGCCGCCGCGCTCGTTCGCCCCGCCGTGGCCGTCGTCGCTGACCTCGACCGCCAGTCGGCCGTCGACCCGGCGCGCCGTGATCCGCGCGGACGCGGCGTCCGCGTGGCGGGCCACGTTCGTCAGCGCCTCGGCGACGAAGAAGTAGGCGACCGCCTCCACCTCGGCCGACGGCCGCGGCGTCACGTCGACCTCGAGCGTCACCGGAATCGGGCAGCGGGCGGCGAGGCCGGCGAGCGCGGCGTCCAGGCCCCGGTCGGTGAGCACCGCCGGGTGCAGGCCGCGGGCGAGGTCACGCAACTCGACGAGGGCGCGCTTGGTCTCGGCGTGCGCCTCGGTGACGAGCTCGTGCGCTCCCTGAGGGTCCTCGGTGAACCTTTCCTGCGCCCGGCCGAGCGTCATCGCGACGCTCACCAGCCGCTGCTGCGCGCCGTCGTGCAGGTCGCGCTCGATCCGGCGGCGCTCGGCGGCCGTGGCCGAGACGATGCCGGCGCGGCTGGACTCCAGGTCCGCCACCCGCTGGGTCAGCGCGGCGGTCTCACTGGGCGAGAGCATCCTGCGCCCGATCGCCAGCTGCAGGGCGGCGAGCCCGCGGGCGAGCCACGGCGCGGCGAGGAGCGCGACGACGCCGACCACCACGTGCACGGCGACGGAACCGCCGTAGCCGAGGTCCAGCCCGACCAGCCGTCCGCCGTTGCCGAGGAGGTGCCCGTAGGCCGGGAACAGCAGGAACGCGAGACCTCCGCCCCAGGCGGTAGCGACGATCCAGCCGCCAGCCCAGCCGAGCACCGGCAGCACGATCAGCGCCCACAGGAGCTCCAGCCAGCTGCCGCCGGCCGACATCCGGGCCCACATCCGCGACCAGGCCCGCCCGATCCTCCCGGCCGGCGTTCCCGCGGGCACCGGCTTCGCCCGCAGGCGCAGCCGTTCGCCCAGGTAGGCCTGGTACCGCCACGACTCGAACCGCGCGAACTGGTGGGCGGCGGCCAGCGCCACCCACAGCAGCGGCAGCCCGATGACGATGAAGAACGAGGACGACACGCCGGCGATGCCGAACGCGAGCGTCACGGCGAACGTGACCGTCCCGAAGAGCAACGTCTGCGCGGTGAACACCGTCGCCAGCCAGTTGCGCCGCGAGTAGGTCGCGCGCAGCGCGGCGGCCAGGGCATGCACGGGAGCCCCCGGGGGGCGTGGCCCGGCCTCGAGGCCGCCGCCGGCCGGGCCGGTCATCGGGCCCACCCGCCGGTCCCCGGCTCGGAGGCCGCCGAGGCCGGCCTGTCCGTGCCCGCGCGGGGCTGCGCCCGCCGGGGGAGTCGTCGCGTCGTCATATCGTTCGCGTCCCGCTATCTGTCGTCGCCGGCGCGCGTCCAGCGCGCGCCGTCCGTCCCGTCAGCCGGAACGTCGTCTCGACCGTAGATCGCCGTGCCCGGCCGCACGACCGCGCAGACCCACCAATCCGTACTGGGGAAAACCTCACCCACGAGCCTCCGGGTCACCGCCGTCCCGCCCGCTTCCCCGGACGCGGAGCGGAGACGATGCCTGTCCGGTCAGCAGGGCGGCGGGCGCGGTGTGGGCCCGGAGACGTGGCGGAAGTGACCCGGTTAGCCCGCATACTGACCACCCCGCGACGGCGGTGCGTGACCGGCAGGCACACTACGGGTGTGACCTCGCGACTGACCGGAGCCATCCAACTCCCGGATGGCACGTACATCCGAGGCCGCGGGCGCAGGGAGGGACTGCCGGGCGGGCCACTCCCCGAGTTCGGGCTCTATCTCGGACGGTCGCGGGGGCTGCCGCGGCGGGCGTCGGCGCGCCGAGCCGTCGAGCAGGAGCCGGCGTGGGCGGCGGCGTGGCTCGACTGGCCGGACTTCCGGACGCCGCGCGACCCCCGGGCGGCGGCCGTGGCGATCAGGCAGGCGTACGCGCTCGCCCGCGCTGGGCAGCGGGTGGAGGTCGCCTGCGGCGGCGGCACCGGCCGGACCGGCACCGTGCTGGCCTGCATGGCGATCCTCGCCGGCCACCCGGCGACCGACGCCGTGGCCTGGACCCGGCGTCACTACCGCCCTCGCGCTGTCGAGACCCCGGGCCAGCGCCGCTGGGTCGGCTGGTTCGCCGCCCTGGAAGGCGACGAAGGCCAGTCCGACGAAGGCCAGTCCTGAGCGGCCCGGAGGCCGCGTCGCGGCGGCGAACTCGCGGCGGCTCGTGGGCGCGCGCGTTGGGGTCGGATGGCCCGGAGCGGGGGACGGGCGACGCCTTTTGATGCCGGTCAGGCGGTTCGCTGATACGACAGGGGACGACGCGGGTGCCGGCGGCCGTGCCTGGTGGAGCCGGCGCCGCTCCGGGTGGGCACGAGTCGTGAGGCGGTGGGGCGCATGGCGGCTGGAGCTGGGGCGGCCGGCGAGGCACAGGCGGGTGATCGGCTTCCCGCGTTAGCCGGGGTCCGGGTCCTCGAGGCCTCGGTGACCCGGGCCGGCCGGGTCGCGGGGATGCTGCTCGCGGACCTTGGGGCCGACGTGGTCAGGGCACGGTTCGCGGCTCCACCCGGCTCGACGCTGGCCGACAAGCCGGCCGAGCCCGACGAGCTGGCCGCGGGGCTGCTGTGGGACCGGGGCAAGCGCGTCGCCCGGATGACCGCCGAGGACGTCGCCCGGCTGGCCGGCGGGGCGGACGTGCTGATCGTCGACCACACCCCCGGCCGGCTGGCCGAGCTGGGACTTGACGCCGCGACCCTCGCCGAGCGGCACCCGGGGCTGAACCAGGTGTGGCTGCCGCCCTACGGCGAGCACGGCGAATGGCGCGAGGTCGCCGAGGACCCGCTGCTGCTCGCCGGCCTCGGCGGGGCCGCGGCCCGCAACCCCGCGACGCGCGACTGCCCCGTCGCTCCCGTCGCCGCGACGATCGTCCAGCTGCACGGCGCCCTCGCCGCCGCCGCGGCCGTCGCCGCGCTGCTCGGCCGGCGCCGGGAGGGCGGCCGCGGGCATGCCGTCACCGTCAGCGGGCTGCACGCCGCCGCCGCCCAGCTGGGCATGATGACGCAGGTCGGCCTCGACCAGCCGGTTGTCAAGGGCAACCGCTCGGGCCGGGGCGTTCCGTTCTGGCGTATCTACCAGGCCGGCGACGGCCGCTGGCTCTACCTGGCCGCGCTCGTACCGGAGATCTTCTTCCGTGCCCTGGACGCCATGGACCGGATGGACGTCCTCGTGCTCCCAGGCGTCGACGGCGACTGGAACAAGGTCCTCGTGTACGACGAGGGCGGCCAGCTGGTCGCCGACGAGCTGGAGAAGGAGTTCCGCAAGCGGCCGCTGCGTGAGTGGCTCGACCTGTTCGCGTCCGCCGACGTGCCCTGCGCGCCGATCGCGACCCGCGCCGAATGGGCCGACCGCGACATCACCGAGGCCAACCGGAGCTTCGTCCAGCGCCAGCACCCCGCGCTGGGCACCGTCAGGATGCCCGGCTTCCCGGTCGACCTGGGCGGCACCCCCGCGACCCCCGGCGCCTTCGCCGTCACCGGCCTGGATCTCGGCCCCGACGACGAGCTCTGGCGGGCCCCTGAGACGTCCGCCGCCGAGACGTCCGCCGCCGAGACGTCCGCCGCCGAGACGCCTGCCGCCGGTGGTGCCACCGGCACCCGCGGGGGCGAGCCGGCCGCCGGCGACGGCGCGGACCTGCCGCTGCGCGGCGTCACCATCGTCGACCTGTCCTCCTACCTCGCGGGACCCCTGATCGGGGAGGTCCTGGCCGACTGGGGCGCGGACGTCATCAAGGTCGAGCCACCGGACGGCGACCCGTTCCGCGCGTTCCCGATGTCGGTGCTGGTCGCGAGCCAGCACAAGCGCGACCTGGCGCTCGACATCGCCCGCCCCGGCGGCGCGGACCTGCTGCTGCGGCTGCTCGCCAGCGCGGATGTCCTCGTCGAGAACATGCGGCCCGGGCGGCTGGAGAAGCTCGGCCTCCCACCCGAGCGGATCGCAGCGGCGCGGCCCGACCT
This sequence comes from Pseudofrankia saprophytica, assembly GCF_000235425.2. Classification (NCBI taxonomy): domain Bacteria; kingdom Bacillati; phylum Actinomycetota; class Actinomycetes; order Frankiales; family Frankiaceae; genus Pseudofrankia; species Pseudofrankia saprophytica. The sequence goes on along the minus strand of NZ_KI912267.1, from coordinate 393,568 downwards.
GGTGCGCTGCAGCGTCTCCGCGTACGGCCACGCCAGCGCCTATGCCAGCGCGCCCGGCTTCGACCCGGTGTTCCAGGGCCTGTCCGGCCTCGCCGACGCGCAGGGCGGGGACGGTGACCCGGTGCTCACCCCGATCCCGCTCAACGACACCGGCACCGGCGTGCTCGGCGCCCTCGGGGTGCTCGCCGCGCTCTACGCCCGCGACCGCGACGGCGCGGGCCAGCGGCTCAGCCTGAGCCTGGCGAACACGGCGACCTACCTGCAGGCGCCCGAGCTCACCGAGTTCGCCAGCCGCCCCGAGCCGGCCCGCGGCGCCACCAACTTCCCCGGCCCCACCGGCGGGCACCGCTACTACCGGTGCGCCGACGGTTGGATCGCCGTCGCCGCGGTGACCGCGGCGCGGACCCGCGACCTGCTCGCCGCCCTCGGGGCCCTCGGCGGCGACGGGGTCCTCGAGGCCGACGAGCTCGTCGACGCCGTCGCCGCGGCGTTCGCGGCGCGGACGGTCCGGACGGCCGCGGCCGAGCTCGCGGCGCGTGGCGTTCCCGCCGTCCGCGCCGTCATGGGGGATGACCACGTGACCGACGAGCACCTCGGCGCGAACGGCTTCACCCATCTCATCGACGACCCCCGGTTCGGCCGGTTCCACGTCGTCCGCGGCTATGGCACCTGGAGCCGCGACGCGGGCCGCCCGCCGTCGCGTTCCGTGCTCGTCGGCCACGACACCCGCGAGATCCTCGCCGAGCTCGGCTGCCCGCCCGCCGAGGTCGAGGCCCTGTTCGCGGCGAGGACGGTCGCGGACATCGACCTGCGTGACGTCCCCGAGGGCTCCCCCTACGGTCCACCGGCCCCGCCGTCGTCCCGCGCGGGCGGCGGCTGACCGGCCGCGGCTAGGACGCCGGGTCGGGGGAGATGAACTCGATCCGGTTGCCGACCGGGTCGGGGCTGTAGAAGTGGCGGTGACCGGGGAAGTCGTGCGACCAGGTCACCGCGACGCCCGCGGCGGCCAGCCGCTCGGCGAGCGCGTCGAGGTCGCCGACGAGGATCGCCGGGTGGCCCTTGGTCGCGGGGGTGAAGGCCGGGTCGACGCCGACGTGCAGCTCGAAGCCCGTGCCGCGGAACCAGGCACCACCGCGGGCGGCCAGCGGCGGTGGCTTCGGCACCTCGGAGAGGCCGAGGAGCCCGGCCCAGAACGCCCGGCAGGCATCCTCCGCGCCGGCGGGGATCGCCAGCTGCAGGTGATGGAGACCGACGAGGCCCGTGAACGGTTCGTCGACGGCGGTGGCCGTACTGGCGCTGCTGGTCACGCGGCTGCCTCCCTGAACGCCCTGTCCCCGCGGCCCCAGCCTAGGTTCGTCGCCCCGTCCGTGTCCGGTCCGCGCCCTGCCCGTGCCATGCCTTCGGACGGCTGTCACCCACCGCGACGGTGGCCACTTCTCCAGGCCTGACCGCGTCTTCCTGCCTATATTCGCCTTCGTCGGCAGGCGATGGTGACCGGACGACGGAGGTGTGCGGATGGCCGGTCTGGTCCCGCTGGTCGACCTGTCCGGATGGCGTGCCGGCGGCGCCGACCGCCGCCGGGAGATCGCCGCCGAGGTCGACGACGGCTGTCGGCGGGTCGGCTTCCTCGAGATCGTCGGGCACGGCATCGAGCCGGCGACGATCGAGGCGGCGCTGGCCGCGCTCGACACCTTCTGGGCGCTGCCCGCGAGCCTGAAACTGCGCTATGTCCCCGCCGACGTCATGACGAACCGGGGTTACAGCCCGCCGCGCGCCGAGTCGCTGGCCTACAGCCTCGGCGTCGACGCCGGTCCGGACACGTTCGAGGCGTTCAACACCGGCCCGGAGGGCTGGCCCGCCGGCGACCCGGTCTACGAGCGCGAGCGCGACGGCGTCTTCGCCGCGAACCTGTGGCCGGACGAGGTTCCGGCGCTGCGCCCGGCACTGACCGCCTACTTCGGCGCCGTCGCCCGGCTCGCCCGCCGGCTCGCCGAGATCTTCGCCGTCGCGCTCGGGCTTCCCGAGGGCTACTTCGCCCCGTTCACCGACCACTCGACCGAGACCCTGCGCGCGCTGAGCTACGTGACCGCCGCCCGCCCGGACGCCGGCGAACCCGGGGAGCCGGCCCGGATGGGCGCGCACACCGACTACGGAATCCTCACCGTCCTCTACGGCGACCGGGTGCCCGGCCTGGAGATCGTCGGCCCCGACGGCGTCTGGCACTCGGTCGTCCCGGGGCCGGGCGGGCTGCTGGTGAACCTGGGCGACCTGCTCGCCCAGTGGACCAACGACCGCTGGCGCTCGACTGTGCACCGGGTGGTGCTGCCCGCGCCGGTGGCCGGCCGCGCGACCCGGCGCCGTTCGATCGCGTTCTTCCACGACGGCAACCACGACGCCGTCGTCGAGTGCCTGCCCACGTGTACCGGGCCGGACGACCCGCCGCGTTACCCGCCGGTCGTCGCGGGCGAGCACCTGACCGCGAAGCTCGTCGCGCCGCGGCTGCACCGCCCGACCACAGCCACCTCGACGCTGGGCGACCGAACCGACGCGGTAACCCCGTGACCCGGTTTCCGGTCGCAAGCAGCGGCTTTCCGCTTCCTTGACGACGCGACGTCGCAGAGAACCACCAACCTGAATCCTCCGCGGGGAAAGCTCGTTGGAGGCTCGTCGCGCTGTTTTCTCGCCAGGGAAAGAATAGGTGAGCGTAAGTCGCCGCAGAAGGCGGAATTGATTTAGGCGGCATATCCCGTGTTTGCCGTTTCCTGTCGATACTCTTTATGGTTGGCGGCATGCCGAGTGGGGAACATGAGTCGCCGCTGGAGCTGGCCGAGCGGAATCCGGAGGTCCTCGTCTGGCTGCTGGAGAAGCTCTTCGACGTCAAGGTGGTGGACTATCACCACGCCCGATCGCAGCCGACCGAGGTCCGGAAGCTGGTTCCCAGCACCTATCGCGCCGACGGGATGACGCTGCTGTGCGATGCCACCGACAGGTCACTGCTGTCGGTGGTGCTGGAGGTCCAGCGTGACTGGGACCCGGGCAAGCGCTGGACCTGGAAGACCTACGTGGCGCACCTGGAGGCAGAGCTGGAGATCAATGCCGCGCTGCTGGTCTACTGCCCCGGCCCGACGGTGGCCCGCCGTTACCGGGACCTGTTCGAGTCGGACGGTGTAAGCCTGCACCTGCGCCCGCTTCTGTTCACGCCGGGCGATGTGCCGTTGGTGGTCGAGATCGAGCGAGCGCGAGCCGAGCCGGCGCTGGCTCTGTTCTCCGTTCTCTGCCACGGCGGGGACGCCGACATCGAGGCGGCCTTTCCCGCTCTCGCGGAGGCGCTGCGGGCGCTCGGCCCGAAGAAGAGGCCCTTGTATCATGAGATCGTTCTGGCTGGGCTGCCAGCGACGCTCTGGGATCGGTGGGAGATGTATGTGAACAGCGCCCTTGGTCGCCCGTACCGCAGCAAGCTGCTCGGCGAGACCGCCGCTCGCGCTCACGCCGAGGGCAAATCAGAAGGCAGGGCCGAGGGTGAGGCTCTCGGCGCGGGGCGAATGCTCCTGACCGTGCTCGAGGAGCGCGGGATAAATGTCCCCGACGATGTCCGCGGGCGGGTCCACTCCTGTACGGACCTGGACCAGCTTGACACGTGGTTCCGCCGCGCGATCACCGCCACCACCATCGACGACGTCATCCGCGAACAGCCCGGACGCGCTCGACGACAGGAATGCGCCTGACGTACGGACCTGCGCCTGTCAGGCCAGGAGGGTGCCGCCCTCGACGGCGAGGATCTGGCCGGTGACGAAGGCGGCCGCGTCGGAGGCCAGGTAGACGACCGCGGCGGCGATCTCCCGGGGTGTCGCGGTCTGCCGTTCGAGGACCGTACGGCGCCCGATGCTGGGCGAGTCGCCGCCGTTCGCCCGTTTCGCGATGACCCCGTCGGCATGCCAGCGGCTGCCCGCGCTCACGTCGTTCGCCCAGTCGTCGGGAAGCGTGCCGTAGGGGGCGACGGCGTTGACGGTGATCCCGTGCGGCCCGACCTCCTTGGCGAGGATCTTGGTGAACGTGTGTACCGCGCCCTTCATCGCCGAGTACACGGCCAGCGTCGGGTCGCCGATCAGCCCCGCCGTCGACCCGATGTTGATGATGCGCCCGGAGGCTCGGTTGATCATGCCGGGCAGCACGGCGTGCGCGCAGTTGAGGGTGCTGGTGAAGTTCAGGTCGATGTCGCGGCGCCAGGTGTCCGGGTCGGACTCCACGAAGTAGGCGAAGGCGACATTGCCGCCGACGTTGTTCACCAGCAGGTCGACCGCGCCGAACCGTTCCTCGACCGCGACCACCATCCGGCCGACCTGCGCGCGGTCGACGACGTCGACGGAGTGGAACACGGCGTTCTTCGCGCCCGCGGCCAGGGCCTGCTCGCGCACCCGCTCGCCCGCGGCCGCGTCTCTCGCGGCGATCACGACGTTCGCGCCTTCGGCAGCCAGCGCCAGCACGATGCCCCGGCCGATGTTGGAGTTCCCGCCCGTGACGACAGCCGTCCGCCCCAGAAGACCCGTGTCCACGCCGAACCTCGTCTCTGTGAACGCCCCTTGACCCCCGCCGCGAGCGTCCTCATACCAGCACGGATCGCGGCCGCCCGCACTCATTGCGGCCCGTGCTCCGGATCGCCGGGCCGCCGCCAACCGGCGGGGGGTCGCGAGGCTCGGCCGGACGTGGCGGGCGGTCCTATGATCGGATTGTGGTCAAGGCTTCGCCGACGGGCCAAAGCGCCAACCCGGCCGTGATGGGCCAGGGCGCCAGCCGGGCCACCCGGGGCGTAACGATCGAGGAAGCCACCGCGGTCGACCCGGCCTCGCGGACCGGCGAGGTCCAACCGGTTGCCCGGGCGGTGGCGGCATCGGCTGACGTGCCAGCCGTAAGTGACGCGTATGCCGCGTTGGAGCGGGGCGCCTTCGCCGAGGCGGAGGAACTGGCGCGCCGGCGCGCCAGGCTTGTCGGCGACCCGGCCGGGCACCTCTTGCTGGGCCAGCTCGCCTACCTCGACGGCCGGCTCGACGAGGCGCGCGGGGCGTGGGAGCTCGCCTTCCGCGGGCTGCGCGACGCCGGCGAGCCGCGCGCGGCGGCTCGGGTCGCGACCGAGCTCGTCGACCTGTATGCCGGGCTGCTCGGCCAGCCGGCCGTCGGCAACGGCTGGGCAGCGCGCGCTCGGCGGGTGCTCGAACAGGTCGGGCCGTGCGTGGAGTGGGGCTACCTGGAGCTCGCGCGGATAGCCTGCGACCGGCCCGACATCGACGACCTGCTGCGCGGCACCGAGCGCGCCCTCGCGATCGCCGCCGAGTTCGCCGACCCCGACCTGCACACGAGGGCGCTCGCTGACAGCGGCCTGGCCCTCGTCAGCCGCGGCCGGGCGCGGGATGGCTTCGCGCGCCTCGACGAGGCGCTCGTCGCGATCACGGCCGGCGAGGTGCGCGACGCGGGCGTGATCGGCCGCAGCTTCTGCTCGCTGCTGTCCTCCTGCGACCGTGCCGGCGACCTCGCTCGCGCCGAGGAGTGGATCGAGCTGGTCCGGACCGCGCTGCTCGACCGCTTCGGCGGCCGGCCGCGGGTGCTGCACGCCCACTGCCAGGCGGCCTACGGCTCGCTGCTCTGCGGCGCGGGCCGCTGGGCCGAGGCCGAGGAGGCGATGCTGGCGGTCCTCGGGCCGGCCGGCGCGTGGGCCGGCTACGGCCACCGCGCGGACACCGCCGCCGCGCTCGCGACGATGCGGGTCGCCCAGGGCCGTGTCGACGAGGCCGCTGAGCTCATCGTCCCCTACCTCGACCGGCCGACGACCCGGGCTCCGAGCGCCGCCGTGCACCTCGCCCGAGGCGAGGCCGACGTCGCCGCCGCCGTCGTGCGGCGCGGGCTGCGCGAGTTCGTCGGCGACCGGGTACGTGGCGGCGAGTTGCTGGACCTGCTGGTGAGCGCCGAGCTGGCCCGCGGCGACCTGGCCGCGGCGGACGACGCGGCGCGCCGGCTCGCCGAGCTGGCCCACGCCGCGGACGGCGGCGTGCTCGCCGCTCGGGCGGCGCTCGCTCGCGGCCGGGTGCTCGCCGGCCGAGGCGACCACGGCGGCGCCGTCGCCGCGTTCGAGGACGCCCGGGCCCGGCTGGCCGGCGGCGAGCGGCCACTGCTGGCGGCGACCGCCGGCCTGGAGTGCGCGCTCGCGTACGCCGCCGCCGGGCGGGCGGACGACGCGGCGGTGGACGCGGGGCTCGCGCTCGCCGTCCTCGAACGGCTAGGCGCCGCGCCCGGCAGGGACCGGGCGCTCGCCCTGCTGCGCTCGCTCGGTCCCGCTGGGCAGGCCGGCCGCCGGGCCGCCGGCGGCCCGGCGCGGCGTCCGGACTCGCTGCTGACGGCGCTCGCGGCGCTGACGGCGCGCGAGCGTGAGGTGCTGGAACTCGTCCGCCAGGGTCTGAGCAACGCCGACATCGGCGCCCGGCTCTACATCACACCCAAGACCGCCGAGCACCACGTGGGCCGGATCCTCGGCAAGCTGGGTGTGCGCGGCCGCGCCGAGGCCGCCGCCTTCGCGGAAGCGGCCCGCCACGGCCCGCCTCCTGGCGCCTCGACCTGACCTCCTCCGTCAGGCCGCGGCGAGGGCGTCGGCGTAGGCGGTGGCGAGGGCGCGCAGCTCGGCGCCGCCGTCGCCACGGAACGAGGAGCCGTGCATCAGCGCGAGGGTGGTCGGCTCGAGATCGGCCAGCCGGTGCAGCGTCGGGACCAGCCCTGGCCCGCCGGCGGTGGAGTGGAAGATGGCCTCGGCTTCCATCGCCGGGCCGACCACGCTGTCCTCGAGCAGCGCCGGACCGTCGCCGACATGGGTGAACAGGTCGCCGGCGAGCAGCGTCCGGGTTGTCTCGTCGTACCAGAGCGCCGCCTCCCAGTTGTGCGGGACGTGCGGGGTGGGCAGGAACCGCAGCCGGTGGCCGCCGGTGTCGAGCACCTCGTCGGCGGCGAACGCCCGCGCCGGCCGGTCGGCCAGGTCGTCGACGGACACCATGACGGCCAGCTCCCCGTGCGCGACCTGAGCGTCCGGCGCGGCGGCGAGCCAGTGGTTCATCGCGCCGCACTCGTCGGCCTCGACGTGCCCGAAGCCGACCCAGCGCAGGTCTGTCGGCTTCACCAGCTTCGTCACCGCGGCGTGTACCAGGGGGAACAGCCCGCGCATCCCGGTGTGGAACAGGAACGGCTGCTCGTCGCGGATCAGGAACTGGTTGAACGTGAACCCGGCGGGCGTGACGTCGGGGACCCAGGTCGAAAGCCGGAACGTGTCCGGTGCGATCTCGTCGATCGTGGTTTCCATGGCGCGACCTCCTTGTCGGCGGCAGCGGGTCTCGTGCCCGCGGCTGGCTCGCGGCGCCCCCCCTCCCGGAACGTCCGCCGTGTGCCACCGTGACTGTCTCGCCGACCGCGCCCGTCAGGCGTCGGGTGGATCCCCTATCCGGCCCCCTAGGTTTCTGACGCCGGCGTGTGAGGCCCGGGCCGGTCTGGTGGCGGCGTCCCGCGCCCCGCGCCCCGCGGGCCTCAGGCCGCCGCGAGCTCGGTCCGCAGCCGCAGCGCCCGCCGGGTGACCTCGGCGAGGACACGCTTGGTGACCGCCAGCTCGGCGGGGTCGAAACCGCCGAAGACCTGCCCGCCGACCCGTTGCACCGAGGCGAACACGGCCGCGTGCAGGTTCGCCCCGCGCGCGGTCACGCTCACCGGGCCGGCGCCGTCGAGTCCGGTGAGCAGGCCCGCGCCATCGAGGCGGCGCAGCAGCGCGTCGACCTGGTCCTCGTCGCGGCGCAGCTGGCGCTGGCTCGTCAGGAACGCCCGCAGCTCGGGGAACGTCATCGGCGGGCGCAGTGTGACGACACGCAGCACGACGTACTCCTCGGCGCTGACCTCGGTGCCGGCGACGATCGTTTCCAGAAGGCCGTGCACCGCGCCCTCGGCCTCGCCGAGGTCCTGGCCGGTCAGGGGCGGCGGCCCCGCTGGTGTGGTCATGTTCCTGCTCCCTACCTGTCGTGATGGTTCTCGTTCGGGATCGGTGCGGGCGGCGGGCGGCGGCGCGCCCAGGAGCGTCCGCAGGGTGTCCGCGAGCTGGTGATCGGTGGCGCCTCCCGGGCCGCCGATGGGCGCCAGCAGCTCTCGGTGCAGCCCCTGGACCCGCTCGACCGCGGCGGTGGCGGTCTCGACGCCCTGGGGGGTCAGCGCGAGCTCGACGGCCCGGGAGTCGCGGTCGCTGGTGGCGCGGGTGAGCAGGCCGGCCTGCTCCAGCGCCCGGGCGAGCTTGGACACGAAGATCGGCTCGAGACCGGTGTGATCCGCCAGCTCCCGCTGGCTGGGCCGCGCGCCCGAGTCCCCGGTCATGCCACGGAGTGACGCGAGCAGCGAGTACTGCGCGTGGGTCAGGCCGAGGTCGGCGAGCACCCGGTCCACCCCGGCGCGGAACTTCATCGTCACCCGCCACAGCAGGAAGCCGGTCGTCGCCCGCTCGATCATGCTCACACAAAAAAAGTACATGGCAATAATGTCCATGGCAACTATCTGAGGAGCGTTCGAAGGAGTAGCCGTGAGGACAGGTGTCAGGCGGCCCGGGCCGAGGTGCGGGGCGGGCGGCGGCCGGAGACCTGGTAGAGGCGGGCGGTCCCGGCCGTGGCGGTGAGGACCGGCCGGGGGAGGGCTAGCAGCGCGGCGCGCAGGTCGTCCAGATGGGCGGCGGAGGCGAGGCCCGCGTCGAGGGTCGCGTCCCGGGTCGCGTCCAGAGCCTCGGCCAGCAGGAGTGGCGAGTCCAACGGCAACGGAGCGGCGCTGAGGCCGGCCGAGATGTCGGTCAGGCCGACGGCGCTGAAGAGGGCGGGCAGCCGCGGGCCGATCTGTGGGTCGCCGCCCTGGGCGCGGATCGTCATGGTCAGAAGCTCGATGAGCTCGGTCAGGACCTCCGGCGGCGCGTCGTCGGGCGGCGGCGTCGTCGGGACGGTGAAGTAGACGTCCTCGACGGCGACCACACCACCGGGACGGACAGCCGTGGCCATGGCGCGCAGCGTCTCCATCGGGTCCGCGAGGTGCCCCAGCAGCAGCCGGCAGTAGGCCAGGTCGAATCGGCCGCGCGCGGCCGGCAGCCCGCCGGCGTCCGCGTTCAGGAACGCGACCCGTGCACCCACCTGGGCCGCGTTGTGGCGGGCGACCCGCAGCGACGCCGGGTCACCGTCGACGCCCACGATCCGCCCGCCGGGCCGGACCCGGCCCGCCAGCAGCACGCTGACCTGGCCATGCCCGCACCCCACGTCCAGGCAGCGCCAGCCCGGCCCCAGGCCCAGCCCGGTCAGGAACGCCTCCGTGCCCGGCTCCAGCGCCCGGGACTGCGTGGCCAGCCGATGCGCGTCCGCCTCGCCACCGTGCAGCGCGTAGCCGACCGTCGGTCGCACGGTCCGGGCGCCGACGGTCGCCTCGCTGGGCGGGACCTCGCTGGGCGGGAGCACCGATGGCGCAGGCGGCGCGAAACGGTCGACGGTGATCTCGCCGGCCTGGTCGCCGGGCTGGTCCGGACCGACGTGTTGGCTCGCGGGGCGGCCAGAGGGTGCGCCGGGTGGGGTGGCGCCGGGCAAAGGGGTGGCGCCGGACCGCGCGGTGGCCGGGGACTCCTGCGGGCTGCCCGCCGGTATCCCGGGTGCCGGCGCCGGCATCTCCCGCGGGCCGGTCGTCTCCGGCGAGTGGGCGGGCAGCCTGGCCGCGGCCTGGTCGGCGAGCCTGCCGAACCAGGACCAGGCGCGTTCGGCCGCGCGGTCGGCCCGTTCCGCCCATTCGGCCAGGTGCGGATGCTCCGCGTGCACGCCGGCCGCGGCGTCGTGGGCGTCGGCGTCGTGGGCGTCGTGGTCATCGGCGTCCTGGTCGGCGATGCCGCTGTCCCCGCGGGAAGGCTCGTCCCAGTGCCGGGCGCCGAACTGGGCGTAGGGGTCGCGACCGTATGGGCTGGACAGGCCGGAGCCGTATGGCCCCGGACCGGCCGCGGGCCAGGCGAGCCGGGTGGCCGCGGTGCCAGTACCGGCGAGCCGCCAGCCCTCGCCGGTCTGCCCCGCGGCGCCGGTATGGTGCGCGGCCCGGTCACCGGCGCTCTGGCCGTGTCCGGGCGGGGACTCGTCCGGACACGGCCAGGCTCCGGGGTCGCCATCGTCGCCAGGTGTGGGGAGTTCGGGGAGCGGGTCGGTCAGGGGGTCCGGTCGGTGCTCGGCGGCCGGCGGACAGACCGAGGACACCGGGGCCTGGCCGGGCTCGGTCAGACCAGGGCGGCGCGTGTCGTCGGCCCTCCGGTCGTCGGACAGCCAGTCGTTGGACCGCCTGTCGTCGGACCGGGTGTCGCTGGGTCGCGCGCCGCCGGCGTTGCCGTCGTGGTGAGCCTGGTCCGCCATGTGGTCACCCCCCGGACCCTCGCATCCCATCGTGCGCGCGGGAGCCGGCGGCCCGCCACCTGGAGGGCGGCCGGCTCACGACGGGTGTTCGGGACGGGAATTCCGGACGGGAGTTCGGGACGGGTGTTCCGGACGGGTGGGCCGGGTGCTCAGAAGGAGCGCTCAGGAGCGGCGGACGGTGGTGGCGGCGCGGGCGCGCAGCTCGTAGCGGACGACCTTCCCGGTGGCGTTGAGCGGGAGCGCGTCGACGATCTCGACGTAGCGCGGCGCCTTGTAGTTGGCCATCTTCCGCCGGGCCCAGGAGATGATCTCCGCGGGCTCCGGCACCGGCTCGCCGGCCCGTGAGACGACGTAGGCCATGCCGACCTCGCCGAGCCGCTCGTCGGGGACGCCGACGACGGCGACCTGGGCGATCGCCGGGTGCTCCGCCAACATGCCCTCGATCTCCGCCGGGTAGGCGTTGAAGCCGCCGACGATGAACATGTCCTTCTTCCGGTCGGTGATGGCGATGTTGCCACCGTCGTCCATCACCCCGATGTCACCGGTCCGCAGCCAGCCGTCGGCGTCGATGGTCTCGGCGGTCGTCCCGGGGTTGTCGAGGTAACCCTTCATGATGTTGAACCCGCGGGCCAGGATCTCGCCGGGCTCGCCCCGCGGCACCTCCTTGCCGGCGTCGTCGACGACGCGGATCTCCACGCCCTCGAGCGCACGGCCGGAGGTGCGCGCGACCAGTTCCGGGTCATCGGTGTGCCTGCACATGGCGACAGTTCCCGTGGTCTCGGTCAGGCCATAGCCGGTGACGACGGTGCGCAGGCCCAGGTCGGCGCGCAGCCGGCGGACCAGCTCGACCGACACCGGGGCGGCACCGGTGACGGCGAGCCGCCAGCTCGACAGGTCGTAACCGGTCAGGTCGCTGTTGAGGATCGTCTCGTACACGGCCGGCGGGCCGGGCAGCATGGTGATCCTCTCCTCGCCGACCAGCCGCATCACGGCGGGCACGTCGAAGACCGGGTACGGGACGAGCGTCGTGCCGACCAGGATGGTCGCGAGCAGGCCCGCCTTGAGGCCGGCGGTGTGGAAGAACGGGTAGACGAGCAGGTAGCGGTCACCGTGGCCGAGACCGATGACGTCCGCCCAGGCCGTATAGAGCCGGGTCGACGGCCCGTGGGCGAGCATCGCGCCCTTCGGCTTCCCGGTGGTGCCAGAGGTGAAGATGATGTCGCTGAGGCTGTCGCCGGTGAGCGCGGCCGCGCGGGCGGCGGTGGCCTCGGCGGGAACGGCGGCGGCGCGGGCGGCGAAGTCGTCCCAGCGGGTGGTGCGGGGGCTCGCCGGTCCATCGAGCACGACGACCTCGGCGAGGTCCGGCAGGTCCGGCTCGGCGAGGATCGCGGCCGCGTAGTCCGTCTCGAGGAAGTCGGTGACGGTGAACAGGATCCTCGCCCGGGTCGCGCGCAGGAGCCCCGCCGCCTCGCCTCCCTTGAACCGGCTGTTCACCGGGACGAGGACGGCGCCGGCCCGGTAGATCCCGAGCGCGGTGACCATCCAGCGGTAGCCGTTCGGCGCCCAGATCGAGACCCTGTCGCCGGCCGCGACACCGCTGCCGACCAGCGCCCGGGCCACCTCGTCGGCGGCGGCCGCGAGCTCGGAGAACGTCAGCCGGACGTCGCCGTCGACGACCGCCTCGTCACCCGGCCACAGCCGGGCGGCCCGCTCCAACACGGCCGGGATCGTGGCCGGCGGACCGTCCCCGGCGCCGGGCGCCCCCGCGGCGCCGCCCGCGCGGGTCTCGTCCTTGTCGCTTGGGTTCTGGCCTAAGTCGTCGACGCTCTCAGCGGTGGTCATCCGACGCTCCACTCCTGGTGGCTCGATGGCTCGCTGGCGGGCGCGGGGCCGCTCTGCCGGGGCGCCCGCTCGCGGGCCGTTGCTGGCTGCCACGGTGATGACCAGAGGAGGCTGGCGTGGGCCCCCGTGCCTGGACTCCCGCGCGCGGCACATGACGATATGCGCTCCGCGACCGCAGGCCAATCGTTTGGCGGGCGGCCGGGAGGCGTCGGCTGGCGCTCACCGTGGTAACGCGGCAACGCTCCGTGCCCGGATTTGTCTATCTTATACATATTAGGTCTATGGTCATCCGAGGACTGTCGAGGCACCGGGCGGAGATCGCCGGCCACGTGCGTGGACCGGGTCCCGCATCCCGGCGGCGAGGACAGAAAACGTCGGACCGGTTAACGCGTCGACGGGCCGTCCGGCGGCGGCGCGAAGGCGGCGGCGATGGTGGACAGGAAGATGTCGTCGGGAAGCGCTACGCCATCCGTGGAGACCTCGGGGTCCATTGCGTGATACGCGGTGACCATGGCCGAGAACAGCCGGGCGAGGCAGCCGGGGTCGCCGGGTCGCAAGGTGCCGTCACGCTGGCCCCTGACGAACAGCTCGGCCTCCAGCTCGATTGCCGCGTCATAGCCGCGGGCGAAACCCTCGCGAAAACCGGGTGTTCCGGGCACGCCGGGCGCGGACATGATCTGGATCGAGAGTCGACCGAACTCCGGGTAACGACGGTGGAAATCGACCTGGGTGCGGGCGAGCCGCGCCAGTAGCTCTGCACCGGTGCCCTCGGCCGTCAGGAAGCCGGCCATCAGCTCCATCAGCTCGGCCGTGCGCCGGGTGAGTACCGCGCGCAGCAGCTCCTCCTTGCTGTCGATGAACAGGTACAGAGCGCCGATGGAGAACTCGCACCGTTTCGCGACCTGCTGCAGGCTGGTGCCGCGGTAGCCCTGCCGGCCGAACAGCTCTTCGGCCGCGTCCAGAATCTGCTCCCTGCCGACGCGCAGCCGTTCCTGACGACGTAGCTCGCGCGGGCTGAGGGCGGCGGGTCCGCCCGCGCCGTTTTCGGCCTTGTCCGCGCTGTTTTCGGCCTCGCGCGCGCCGTTCCCGGCCGCGCTGGGTTCGTCCCGGGCCGGGCCGGTGCCCGCGTCCGCGCCGCGGGCACGGGCACCGGCGACGCGGGTGGCGGCCGGGCTGCCCTCGGTGGGGATGGCCGAGGTGGGACGGGACGTCCTCCCCGGCGACGTGGCGGCCATGTCCCCAGTGTCGCACCCGACGCGACCGGCGGCCTCGGCCAGGCCGAGCGCGCCCGCGCGCCCGCCACCGGATCGAGGCACCTGACCGAGGCACCTGACCACGGCACCGGGCCTCCCTGCCCGCCGTCGGCCGTCGGCCCAGGATCCGCCCGACGTCCAGCCAGCCCTTCGGCGCCAGCGGCGACCGGGTGGCCGTTACCGGAATGATTTCGTTCTCGCTGTTGGTCCACAACGAACCGACGGGTGGTCCGCAACATCGGACGAGACGGCTCACGGCCGTTTCGCGGCGGTGAGCCGGGCAGCGGCGTCCGCCGCACCGCCGGGGTCGCGGCGAGGTGTGTTCAGGTCCTGCCAACGCGGTCTATGGCGGAGGTGCACGTCACGACCGGTCCGCCTTATCCGCCTCCGGCGCGAGGCGGAAGCCCCGGGTCGGGAAGGTGACCACCATCACGGCCAGCGCCGTCACGGAGGCGCGGGCGGCCAAGCTCATTAGCCCGTGTACGGATCGGCGACGATCGGGAAGACGGTGGCCGAGCGGGGCGTGAACCCACGGCGCGCCATTCCACTCCGTTGTTCGACCTGCGGGTTTGTTCGTTCTCGTGGCCGCCTGGGCGGTCCTGCCGGAGTCGGGGGTGAGATGGTTGACCGGCGAAGGGGACTACCGTGTGTGACGACAGGTCACCACTGGCAAAACGGTGTCCGTGCCCCGTTGTTCTAGCGATGCGATTTGGATCGTTCCAGTGCGCGCGGTTGCCGTTCGCCGATGCCCCGTCATCTCGCGGATGCAGGGGGTCAGTACAGTTGCCCGTACCTTCCAGGCAATGCGACGCGGCCGGGAGGCCACCGCGAAACCGTGGTCGACCTGTGCGCTCGCGTCGTCCGGTGAGGCCAGTCGACAGTTACGCGGACGGCGCGGCCCGCCGTTCACCCCCATAGTCGCCCCACACGTGGCCCGCACCCAAGGCGCCCTGCAGGTCGGGCGTCGGACGAGAGGACCGGATGCTCCAGAACTGGCCCATCCGCTCGAAGCTGGTGGTAATTCTCATCGTCCCCTTGGTGGCCTTGGCCGTGCTCAGCGCTATACAGGTGCGCGGCAACGTCGAGAGCGTCGCGTCCGCGAACCGAACCAAGGCGCTCGCCGGCTTCGCCGTCAAGGCGAACGCCCTGATCGCCGCCCTGCAGACCGAGCGAAATGGCTCGCACACCGTCATCGGTACGGGCTACGGGGCGCCGCCAGCCGTCGTCAAGCAGATTCTCACCGATGTCCGTCCGCTCGTCGACCGAGCAGCCGGCGACTACAACACCGCCGCGCGGCAGCTGCCGGGGAGCGCGCGCAACAGCCTGGGTGGCACGCTGGCGAGCATCGACGACCGGCTTTCCAAACTGCCGGCCTACCGCCAGACGGTGGATCGCAGGCAGGCCAATCTCCAGCAGGACATCGTCTACTACGACGGCCTGATCACCGACCTGCTGGAGCTGGACGCGCGGGTCGCGTCCGGTAGCCGCAACGCCGACCTGATCTCGGGCGCAGCCACGCTGACGGCGATCTCGCGGGCGAAGGAGGCCGCCGCCCAGGTGCGCGGCAACATCGCCCGGATCTTCTTCCTGCAGCAGTCCGACCCGGACCTGATCCTGCAGATCCAGGGCCAGGCCGGCACCGAGGACGGCTGGCTGTCGCAGCTCATGGTCACGGCGACGCCCGACGAGCGCCAGGCCTACGAGACGACGGTCACCCCGCTTGCCAGGAACGTCGCGACCATGCGGGACTCGGTACTCAAGGCGCTGATGACCGGCCAGCGGCAGACGACCGAGCGTGAGACCTGGCTGACCGTCTCGGCGCAGAAGATCTCCAAGATGGAGGACGTCGAGCGCCGGATCGCCACGGACCTCGGCGCCACCGCCGACCGGATCTCGACGCAGGCGACCCGCCAGGCCGCGATCAACTCGCTGGCTGTCGCGCTCGTCCTCGCGCTGTCGGTGCTCATCGCGCTGCTCGTCGCGAGCCCGATGATCCGCCAGCTGCGCCGCCTGCGGGAGGGCGCGCTCGAGGTCGCCGACCACAGCCTGCCCGACGTCGTCGAACGGCTGCACCGCGGCGAGCCCGTCGACCTCGCGGACGAGGTGTTCCCCGTCCCGGCGACCACCCGCGACGAGATCGGGCAGATGGCCGAGGCGTTCGGCACCGTGCACGAGGTCGCCGTGCGCACCGCGGTCGAGCAGGCCGCGATGCGCAAGAGCATCGGGGACACGTTCCTCAACCTCGCCCGCCGCAGCCAGGCGCTGATCCACCGCCAGCTGAAGATCATCGACGCGCTGGAGCGCAAGGAGACCGACCCGGACGAGCTCGAGGAGCTGTTCCGCCTCGACCACCTGGCGACCCGTATGCGCCGCCACGCCGAGGACCTCATCGTCCTCTCCGGCTCCAAGCCCGCCCGTGGCTGGCGCCGGCCGGTCCCGATCAAGGACGTCATCCGCGGTGCCGTCGCCGAGGTCGAGGACTACACCCGGGTCAAGGTCCTGCCGGTCGGCAGCGGCGCGATCAGCGGCCACGCGGTCGGTGACGTCATCCACATGCTCGCCGAGCTGATCGAGAACGCCACCTCGTTCTCGCCGCCGCACACCCCGGTACAGGTCACCGGCCACGAGGTCTCCAACGGCTTCGCCATCGAGATCGAGGACCGTGGCCTGGGCATGAGCCCAGTCGAGTTCAAGTCCCTCAACGACCGGCTGGAGAACCCGCCGCCGTTCGACCTGACGACCTCCGAGCGCCTGGGCCTGTTCGTCGTCGGCCGGCTGGCCGAGCGGCACAGCATCAAGGTCCGGCTGCGCACCTCGCCCTACGGCGGCACGATGGCGATCGTCCTGATCCCGGGGACGCTGCTGCGGCCGAACGACGCCGTCCCGGACGACCTCACTCCCGTCGGCGCCGGCGGCGGCCTGGTCGACGGCCGCGAGCTCGCGGCCGTCGGCGCGGGCGGCCGCGAGCTCGCGGGCGACAACGAGCCGCTGGAGCTCGGCACCGCCAACGGGCGCGGCGCCGGGATGTTCGCCCTGCCGCCGGCGGACGCCGGTCCCACCTCGGGCGGCCGGGCGGGCGACCGTGGGCTGGCGGCCGACGAGCCGGGATCGATGACCACGGAGCTGGCCATGCCGGCGGGCGTGTCGTCCGGGGCGCTCGCGCTGCCGGCGCCCGCGGGCACGCTCGACCCGGGGGAGCTTCCCGCCCCGCCGCCGCTGACCACCCCCATGCCACCGGTGCCGCCGGAGCTGCCGGGCGACGAGTCCGGCCCGCGGGCGATGTTCGGCGGGCCGGTTGCCCGGGGCGACGACGAGCCGCTGCTCGACGACCTGCCCGTGTTCGCCACCGTGCGGTCCAGCTGGTTCATCGCCGACCGGCCGCGGCGCACCGTCACCACCGTCGTGCCGCCGCCGGACGACCCGCTGCTCGGCGAGCCGCTGCTGGGCGAGCCGCTGCTGGGCGCGCCGACCGCGCCCGAGACGGGCCCGACCGTGCGCCCGGCGTTCCCCACCGCCTACTCGGCGCCCATGACCCCGACGCAGCACCCCGCCGACGGCGCGCCGGACCCGCGCTTCGGTGCCCTGCCGAACCGGACCTCGCCGCGCCACCTCCAGCCCGGTGGCCCGCTGTTCCCGGCGCCGCCTGCTCCGGCGGACTCGCTCGGCCCGGCCACCCCCGCTGGTGGGATGGGCGGAGCTGGCCGGACCCGCGGGCCTCGGGCCGGCCAGGCCGCGCCGCAGCCGACCACCGAGGTCGGGCTGCCGCGCCGGACGCGCCGAGCGAACCTGGCGCCCGAGCTGCGTCGGGACAGTCCGGCGCAGTCCAGCCCGCCGCCGCTGGTGGCCGGGCCACGCTCGCCGGAGGAAATCCGGTCGATGATGTCGTCCTTCCAGTCCAACTTCGGCCGAGGACTGGCGGACGCGCAGGGTTCCAGTGACGGTGACGATCAGAGGAAGGTGACCTGATGAGCCCGCTTGGGCCGTCCGAGAACATGAGCTGGCTGCTCAACAACCTCGTGAAGAAGGTGCCTGAGGTCACCTACGCGATCGCGCTTTCCTCGGACGGTCTGCTGCTCGCCACGTCGGCGGGAATGGACCGGGCGACGGCGGACCAGCTTGCCGCTGTCGCGTCGGGCTTCAACAGCCTGGCCCGGGGCGCGGGGCGGTTCTTCGGTGGGGGGAGCGTCCGGCAGACCATCGTGGAGATGGAGCAGGGTTTCCTGTTCGTCACGGCCGTCGGTGACGGTGCGTGTCTGGCGATCCTGTCCAGCCCCGGGGCGGACATTGGCCTGATCGCCTACGAAATGGCCCTCCTGGTTGCCCGGGTGGGCGAGTTCCTCACTCCGGAGCTGCGCGCCGAGATGCAGGCGGCGCTACCCATCTGAATCGCGAGTGAACCTCTTCCCTCTCACCTGGGAACTGAGATAGCCACCACGGCGCCCGGGTGACGGCGGAAAAGTATCAGTTAGCACGGACATCCTGAAGATCAGCACGGACATCCCGAGGAGAGTCGGAGTGTCGCGAGAAGAGGAGTGGTTCGACGACGAGGCCGGTCCGGTCGTGCGTCCCTATGCGGTCACCGGGGGACGCACCAGACCGAGCAAGGGCTCGCTCGAACTGGTTGCGCTGGTCACCACCACGTCGCATGGACGGGCGGCGGCCGCGTCGCTCGACCAGGAGCAGCGCGCCATCGCGGCGCTCTGCCTGCGGCTGCAGTCCATCGTGGAGATCTCTGCCCGGTTGAACATTCCGGTCGGAGTGATCAGGGTTCTCGTGGGCGACATGCTCGACGCGGGCCTCGTCACGGTGCACCGGCCGGCCCGTCCCACGAACCGACCTGACCAGGCCCTGATCGAGAAGGTGCTCAGTGGACTACAGGCCCTCTAGTGCGAGGCCGCCCAGAACCGACGCCGCACCCGCCCCGAGTCCAGTTAAGATCATCATCGCGGGCGGGTTCGGCGTGGGCAAGACGACCTTCGTGGGCTCCGTCAGCGAGATAACCCCGCTGACGACGGAGGCCGCGATGACCGCCGCCAGCATCGGCATCGACGACACGTCGGCCATCGGCGGCAAGACGACGACGACCGTGGCCATGGACTTCGGCCGGATCAGCCTGCTGGACAGCGTGATCCTGTATCTGTTCGGCACCCCGGGCCAGGACCGGTTCTGGTTCATGTGGGACGAGCTGGTGCTGGGCGCGATCGGCGCGGTGGTGCTGGTCGACACCCGTCGGCTGGCCGACTCGTTCCCGGCGATCGACTACTTCGAGGAACGGGACATCCCGTTCCTGGTCGCGCTGAACCATTTCGACGGCGCCAAGCGGTACGAGATCGCGGACGTCCGCAAGGCGCTGGACATCGAGCCGAACCGGCCGGTCGTGCTGTGCGACGCCCGGCGGCGCGAGTCGGTCCGCCAGACCCTGGTGTCCCTCGTCCGGCACGCGCTGGACGTGGTCTCGGCGGAGAACCGCGAGCGCGACCTCGCCGGAACCTGACCGGCCGTGGACGGCCCGGTGCCACAGCCGGACGGCGGGGCTGCCGACCCGTCGCCCGGCCCGCGCGGCCAGGCCGTCCACCCGGTCGCTGCCGGCCGGCGCCGGGAGCGCGAGGGGCGCGGCGCGCAGGGATACGCCGGGGGCGGCGCGGAGTGGCGGGGGGAGGGGGCATTGTTGGATCTTCTCGGGCTCGATGACATCACAGCGGCGCTCTACCGCCTGTGGCTGCGCGATGAGAGCCTCAGCGTCGAGGGCGCCGCGGCCGCGCTGCGCCAGCCGGTGGCGGTGGTCACCCGGTCGCGTGACCGGCTTGTCGCGCTGTCGCTGCTGGTCGCGCTGCCGAACCGGCCGGGCCGCCTGGTGGCGGCCCACCCCGAGGGCCCGCTGGCACAGCTCATCCAGTCCCAGCACGAGCAGCTGATCCGCAGGCACGAGCATCTCGTCCGAGCGCAGGCACAGGTGTCGGCGCTCGTCTCGGAGTTCCGCGCGAGCCGCCAGGAGACGCCGGGCGGAGGTGGGCTCGACCGGGTCGCGAGCTCCGCCGCGGTGCGCACGGAGCTCGTCGGGATGGTCGGCGCCGCGCAGCGCGAGGTGGTCTCGGTGCGGACCAGGGCGACACTCGCCGAGCTCGCCGCCGACCTGCTGCCGCTGGAGCTCGCCGCCCTACGCCGAGGCGTGCGGATACGTGCCGTCATCGCCCGGCCGCGGGCCGGGCTGGCCTGGTCGACCGCCGTCGAGCATCTCGCCGAGGTGGTGGCCGCCGGCGCCGAGATCCGGCTCGCCGACGACCCGGCGGTCGACCTGACGATCGTCGACGACCGGGTCGGCGTCGTGCGGCTCATCGGCGGTACGGGCGGCGCGGGTGCGGCCGGTCCGGGCGGCCCCGGGCCGGCCGGCGCGGCGCCCGGTGCCGACCTCGCCGCCATGGTCGTCCGTGGTACGGATCTCGCCGGCCTGGCGACCGCGCTGTTCGAGCAGCTGTGGGAGAACGCCGACCGGTTCGGCGCCCCGGCCGGCCCGGCCGGTACCCCTGGTGCTACCAGGACCTCCGGTCCCGGCGGCGCGGGCGGCCTCGGCCTCGGCCAGGAGAGCGGCGAGCTCGCGCTGGCCGGCGCCCGGCCCGCCGCGGGCGTGATGTCCGGCCAGCTCGGCGACCCGCGAGGCGTGCCGGGGCAGGCCGGGCACGGCGGCCAGGACGACTCCGACTGGTCGGACGAGCCGGGTGAGGAGCCCGACGGCAGGTTGGGCGACCGGTCGGGCGACGCGGATGCCGACGCACCGCCGTCGCCGGCGGAGCTGCTCCTGCTGCAGTTGCTCGCCGACGGAGCGAAGGACGAGTCGGCGGCCCGTTCGCTCGGCGTCTCCGTGCGCACGGTCCGCCGGATGGTCGCCGACCTGATGCGCCGCCTGGAGGCCCGCAGCCGCTTCCAGGCCGGCATCCTGGCGAAGCGCCGGGGCTGGCTGTAACGCAGGGGTTGGTTGTGGCGGCGCCGCTGGCGCGGGTGGCGCGGGCAGGACCCGGTGGATGCCAGGCCGGGTAAGGACGGTTGTAACACCGCCGGGTAAAGGGCACTAGTTGTGGCAACAGTGTGCCAGCGCAACTAGTTGCCAAGGGGGGGCGTCCGGGAACGCCGGACGAAGCGGGTCGGCTGGGCACAGACTTCCTGCGAGACACCGCATCCGGGACCGGACGCGGCGCCAGGCCCAAACAGCACATCGGCCTCGTCAGCGTCGCAACGGCCGCCTCGGCCCCCGCGCCGCCGGCCATCGGAGCGGTTCTCGCGGCTCGGCCTGCTCGACCGATAGATAGTGCTGTGAGGAGAGAAAGTGTCGACAACCCAACCGCGTACCCCCGCGCAGTGCCCAGCGGGAGGTGCGCGGTGAGCCACCGCACGCTGATCGTCGCTCGGATGAACCCGTCGGATGAGCAATCCGTGGCGGAGGTCTTTGCCGAGTCCGACGGCGGGGAGCTGCCCCACCTCGTCGGGGTGTCGCGCCGGGAGCTGTTCGCCTTCCATGGGCTGTACTTCCACCTCATCGAGGCGGAAGAGAGCATTCAGGCGCCGCTCGCCGACGTGCGGGACCATCCGCTGTTCGTCGACGTCAACACCAAGCTGGCGAAGTACATCACCGCGTACGACCCGGCGACGTGGCGCGGCCCGCGGGACGCGATGGCCAGGAGCTTCTACACCTGGAGGGCGGACTCCGCCCGTTGACGGTGCCCGGTGGCGGTCCGCCGCCGGCCGCCGGCCCGCCACCGCCGCGTGGTGGCAGCTGACCCGCGCCGGATCCGTCCGGTGCCAGCCCGGCTGGCGCCGCGTCACCCTGCGCGGCGCCAGCGCCGTGCGCGCCACGCCTCGCGGCGACGGCGGTGCCCACCTCCCGCGCCGAGGCCTCGTGACCCCAGGTGCCGCCTGACCATTCGCGCCCGTGGGAGCACTCCCGCCACCCGCGTGCGTTCAGCACCGACCGGGTCACCATTCCCAGCCCTGGCCGGACCAACCGGGGCTCGTAGCCGGGTCGCCGGCCCACGCACCCCGCCCGGCCGGCGCCGAATGCCGCGGGTGTCTTCTCGCCAAAGGTGAGAGAAGACGCGCGCGGATCGGTCGCGACGGCTTCCCGCCGGCTGCTCCTTCAATTCGGCATTCGCCTGGTGCCTGGCATCAAGCTGCCTGCTTTCCGGTCGGTGGCCGCGGGGCGTCTTTGCGCGCCCTTTATTGGCCCCACCTGCCGCTACTCTCGGTCAAGCACCCGGCGAGTTGGCAGGAAAGTGACGGCGGCGACATTGTTCGCTGGTTCGGGTACTCACGGGCCATAGTCAGTGGTAATCCTTGGATAGGTACGCTCCAGAGGAGGGATAACTGTGCCCCAGCAGTGGGACTCCGCCGCTCTGCTCGATTTCCTGGTCACCCAGGCCGGCCTTCCCGAGTCCGACCTGCCGGCGACGCTCGATGTCACGTTCGAGGACATCGGCCTGGACTCGCTGGCCTACCTGCAACTGCAGTCGGAGGTGTTCGGCTCGTGCGGGGTGGAACTGCCCGCCGACCCGCCGCCCGGCTACACCCTGGCCGACATCCTTGATGCCGTGAACCTCGCGCTCGCCGCCGGCTAGAGGCCCAAAGGGTGCGCGAAATGCTCCTCCTTCGCGCACCCGGCGGCCCTGGTCCCCAGAGTCACCAGCGGTCCCCAGAGTCACCAGCCAAGAATCGACGCTACCAGGCCCTTGCCCGCTCGTCGGCGCCGGCTCAGGCGCGCGGCCGGCCGGCCCGGCGCCCATGCCCCGCGAAACCAGCCCAACCGTCCTTGAGGCAGTACCTACTCCCGAGGAGACCCCCGTGAACGGGCACACCGACAACTCGATCTGGATCGACGCGGACATCGAAACCGTCTGGACTCTCACCAACGACCTGGAGAACTGGCCCCGTCTGTTCACCGAGTACGCGTCTGTTGAGATTCTCGAGTCCAGGGACAACACCTTCAAATTCCGGCTGACGATGCATCCCGACGAGAACGGCCAGGTGTGGAGCTGGGTCTCCGAGCGGACCCTCGACCCGGACAGCCACCGGGTGCGTGCCTACCGCGTCGAGACCGGCCCGTTCGAGTTCATGCACATCGAGTGGACGTACTTCCCGGAGGGCACCGGCACCCGGATGCGCTGGGTTCAGGACTTCCGCATGAAGCCGGCCGCGCCCGTCGACACCGCCGGAATGGTGGTGCGCATCAACACCAACACCCCGCGGGAGCAGGCGGCCATCAAGGAGAAGGTGGAGAACGCCGCGCGCCAGGCGTCCGCCGCCGCCGCCACTGCCACCGCCGGGAGCGTCCGGTGACCCCGCCCACCGCCACGGTCGCGGCTCCGAAGATCAAGTCGATCCATGACGTCCCCGCCAACCGTCGCCGAGGCGGTGACATCCGCACGATTTTGTCGCCGGCCACCGTCGGCTCGAAGGCCGGCTTCATGGGCACGCTGACGCTCGCACCCGGCGAGATCGTCACCGAGCACTGGCACCCGTACTCGGAGGAGTTCCTCTTCTGCGTGCGCGGCGAGGTGACGATCCAGCTTGACGGGCAGGAGTACCTGCTGCCCGCCGAGAGCGGTGTCCACCTCCCCGTCGGGACCCGGCACCGGCTGGTCAACAACGGCGCCGAGGAGGCGTTCTTCGTCTTCTGCTCCGGCCCGCTCGCGCCCCGGCCCGACCTCGGGCACGTCGACACCGAGGTACTGTCCGCCGCCCAGGCGGCGGCACCGCATCCTCACGTGGGCACCGCATGACACGCAGACGCACGGCCATCACCGGCGTCGGTGTGGTGGCACCGGGCGGTACCACCCGTAAGGAGTTCTGGGCGATGATCACCGACGGTCGCACGGCGACGCGGCGGCTGTCGCTCTTCGACCCGACGCCGTTTCGCTCCCAGGTCGCGGCCGAGTGCGACTTCGACCCGCTCGTCGCGGGCCTGAGTCCCCGCGAGGTGGCTCGCAACGACCGGTTCGTCCAGTTCGCGCTGGTCGCCGCCGCCGAGGCGGTCGCGGACTCCGGCCTGGAGTTCTCCAGCCAGGACGTGGACGGCGCCGTACCGGGCGCCGGCCCGGTCGTCGGGGTGAGCCTCGGCAGCGCCGTCGGGGCGACCACCCGGCTGGAGAACGAGTACGTCGCGGTCAGCGACGGCGGCCGCTACTGGGAGGTCGACCCGCGCTACGGCAGCCAGTTCCTCTACCACGCGCTGGTTCCCAGCTGTCTGGCCACCGAGGTCGCGACGAGGTTCGGGGCGCACGGCCCGGCGTTCGTCGTGTCGACCGGCTGTACCTCCGGCATCGACGCGGTCGGCTACGCCCATCAGCTGATCGTCGACGGCGAGGCGGACATCATGATCGCCGGTGCCTCCGACGCCCCGCTGTCGCCGATCTCGATCGCCTGCTTCGACGCGATCCGGGCGACCTCGGCGCGCAACGACGACCCGGAGCACGCCTCCCGGCCGTTCGACGCGAGCCGGGACGGGTTCGTCATGGGTGAGGGCAGCGCCGTCCTGGTGCTGGAGGAGTACGAGCGGGCCGTCGCCCGTGGCGCGCACATCTACGCCGAGGTCGGCGGCTACGCGTCCCGCTCGAACGCCTTCCACATGACGGGCCTGCGTCCGGACGGCCGGGAGATGGCCGAGGCCATCCGGCTCGCCCTCGACGAGGCCCGGGTCGACCCGAGCGCCGTCGACTACGTCAACGCGCACGGGTCGGGCACCAAGCAGAACGACCGGCACGAGACGGCCGCCTTCAAACGGTCGCTCGGGGCACACGCCTACCAGGTGCCGGTCAGCTCGCTGAAGTCGATGGTCGGGCACTCGCTCGGCGCGATCGGCTCGATCGAGCTCGCCGCGTGCGCCCTGGCGATCGAGCACGATGTCGTCCCGCCGACCGCGAACTGGACCACTCGCGACCCGGAGTGCGACCTCGACTACGTGCCCAACATCGCCCGCGACCACAGGGTGGACGTGGCGCTCTCGGTCGGCAGCGGTTTCGGCGGCTTCCAGTCCGCGATCGTGCTCACCGCCCCGGGGTGGGCGGCATGACCCCGACCTCCCAGATCACGACCTCCCAGCAGACCTCCCAGATTGGCTTCGCCAATCCGGCAGGGACCCCGGGCTTCGCCGATCCGGCAGGGACCCCGTTCGACGATCTTGCGGGAACCCCGGGCACCGTTCTGGCGCCAGGCACGGGGCCGGCGGCGGGGGAGGAGTCGCCGCTGGCCCGGCCGGTCATCACCGGCCTCGGCGTGGTCGCCCCGGGTGGCGTCGGCGTCGAGGAGTTCTGGGCGGCGACGCTGCGCGGCGAGCTGGCGATCACCCCGATCACCCGGTTCGACGCGTCCCCCTACGCCGCCCGGCTCGCCGGCCAGGTCCCTGACTTCGACCCGGTCGACCACCTGGACAACCGGTTCATCGTGCAGACCGACCGCTGGACGTGGTTCGGCATGGCGGCGACCAGGCTCGCGCTCGCCGACGCCGGCTACGACCCGGCGACGCGGGACCCCTACGAGACCTCGGTGATCTTCGGGGCCGGCTCGGGGGGCAACGACTTCGGCCAGAAGGAGCTGTCCCGCCTGCACACCCGGGGCCGCACAGCGGTGTCGGTCTACCAGTCGATCGCCTGGTTCTACGCGGCGACCACCGGCCAGACCTCGATCCGCCACGGCCTGAAGGGTCCGAGCGGGGTCGTGGTCGCCGACGGCACCGGCGGGATCGACAGCCTCGCGCAGGCCAGGCGCACGATCCGCCGGGGCACGGCGAGCGTGCTCGCCGGCGCCGCCGAGTCGGGCCTGACGCCGTACGCGCTGACCTGCCACCTCTCCAGCGGCCGGGTCAGCACCGCCGCCGACCCACGGTTGGCGTACAAGCCGTTCGACGTGCGCGCGGGCGGCTACCTGCCCGGCGAGGGCGGCGCGACGCTGCTCGTCGAGCACCCGGCCGCTGCCGCCGAGCGGGGCGCGCAGAAGGTCTACGGCGAGATCGCCGGCTACGCCGCCACGCACGACGCCCACCACCACAGCCGCCCGGCCGCCAGCCCCGCCTGGCTCGCCGCCGCGATGCGCCGGGCCCTCGCGGACGCGGGCGTCGCGCCGGGCGAGGTCGACGTCGTCTTCGCCGACGGCGCCGGCTCGCGCGACCTCGACGCGCTGGAGGCGGCGGCGCTGCGGGACGTGTTCGGCGCGGGCTCGGTGGCGGTGACCGCGCCGCAGGGCCTGTTCGGCCGGCTGTGCGCCGGTGGCTCGGCGCTCGCGGCGGCGGCGGCGCTGCTCGCGCTGCGCGACGGGGTGCTGCCAGCCGTCGGCAACCTGGACGAGCCGGACCCCGCCTACGGGCTGGACCTGGTCCGCGAGCCGCGGCCCTGCGCCGCCAGGGTGGCGATGGTCGTCGCCCGAGGCTTCGGCGGCTTCAACAGCGTCCTCATCCTGCGCCGCCCCGCCTGAAGATCACGACCCACCCCGCACGACCCACCCCGCACGACAACCTCGCACCACCCGGCCCGACCGGCCCGACCGGCCCGACCGACAACGACTGGCTGAGCACTCTCCACAGCCTCAGACGCAGACCCCGAGACAAGGAGCCCAATGTTCGCCGACCTGGCTGGCAAGCGCGCGCTGGTGACCGGCGGGACCCGTGGCATCGGCCGCGCGGTCGCCCTCGGCCTGGCACGTGCCGGCGCCCACGTCGTCGTCAGTCACCAACAGGAGAGTGAAGCGGCCGAGAGCCTGCGCCGCGAGCTGAAGGAGACCGGGGGCAACCACCTGGTCATGATCGCCGAGGCGGCCGACCCGGCCGCGATCACCGCGCTGCTCGACGCGACCGGCGCGCACCTCGGCGGCCTCGACATCGTCGTCAACAACGTCGGCACGATCAGCCATGTCCCCTACGACCGGCTTCCGCTCGACGAGTGGAACGCCGTCCTCACCACCAACCTGACCGTCACCCACCTGGTCACCCAGGGGGCGCTGCCCTTGCTGGGCGACTCCGGCGCGGTCGTCAACGTCGGCTCCGGCAGCGTCGTCGGGGTGCCGCTGCGCGCGCACTACACGGCGGCGAAGGCGGGACTGATCGGCCTGACCCGGTCCCTGGCCAAGGAGCTCGGCGCCCGGGGGATCCGGGTCAACCTGGTCACTCCCGGCATCACCGAGACCGACCACGCGAACGGGATGCCCGACGCGGTCCGCCAGGGCTACGTCAGCCGGATCCCGCTTGGCCGCCTCGGCACGTCCGAGGAGGTCGCGGCGGTCGTGCTGTTCCTCGCCAGCGACGTCTCCAGCTACGTCAACGGCGCCAACTACTCAGTCGATGGAGGTATCTGATGGCCAGAAGCGACTACGACGCCGAGATGACGGAGGGCCCCGGCGCGGGGCCACCCGCCGCGGACCTGCCGTTCCGGGTGATGCTGACCATGCACATCCACCCGGGGCGCGAGGAGGAGTTCGAGCGGACCTGGCTGCGCATCGGTGACGGCGTCACCGGCCACCCGGCGAACCTCGGGCAGTGGCTCGTCCGCTCGGCCGACGAGCCGAGCACCTACTACATCGTGAGCGACTGGGTGAACGAGCGGCTGTTCCGCGAGTTCGAGGCCACCCCTGGCCACCTGGAGCACCGGAAGATCCTGCACCCGCTGCGGGCCCGCGGCTCCATGGTCAGCGGTGCCCTGCTGGCCTACCTGCCCGGCGCCGCGGGCGCGGCCCCGGCCCCGGCCCCGGCCACCGCCCCGACGGCGACCGAGGCCGAGACCCCCGCCGTGGAGTCGCTGCGCACGCCGGTGGGTGCCGCATGAAGGTCCGAGTCATGATCTGGGCCGCCGCGCCGGAGGACAGGCCGGAGGCCGTCGAGGAGGTCTACCACCAGATCAGTGCGGAGCTGGTCGGCACCCCTGGCCTGCTCGGCAACCACCTGATGCGCTCGATCCACGACCCCAGCCGGTTCGTCGTCGTCAGCGAGTGGACCAACATGGCCGACTTCGTCGCCTGGGAGCAGGACGCCAGGCACAAGCCCACCACGTCACCGCTGCGCTCCCTGCACGACCCCGACCGCCGGCCGGTGATCTACGAGGAGGTCGCCGCCTACGGTGCTACCGGCCGGCTCACGGACGTCACCATCTGACCCGCCCGCTGGCCGGCATCCCGCCGGTTCACCAGCCTGGCCATCCATCACGACGCCGCGCGCTCGTCCCCGTGCCGCGGCGCGCCCGCCCCGCCCGCGCGGGGAGCTGACCACCACCGATCTACAAGGGGGAACCCAATGAGGGTGCTGTTCACCACCGTTCCGATGCACGGCCACTTCTACCCGATGGTCCCGCTCGCGCACGCCTTCCGCTCCGCGGGTCACGAGGTCCTGGTCGCCACGCCGGCGAGCCTGGTCGACGCGGTCACCTCCGCCGGTCTCCCGGTCGCCGTCACCGGGCCGCCGCTCGGCCTCACCGAGATCATGATGGTGGACCGCGAGGGCCGGCCGGTGCCGCCGCCGGCGACCCCGGACGAGCTGATGGTCTCCGGCGGCAAGGCGTGGGGCCGGCTCGCGGCCCGCACCCTGCCGGCGACCGAGGCGATCATCGATGGCTGGCGCCCCGACCTGGTCGTCGCCGAGCCGAGCGAGATCGCCGGCCCGCTGGTCGCCGCCCTGCGCGGCATCCCCTGGGTGCGCCACAACTGGGGCATCACCTCGCTGCCGCGCAGCCTGCCGTTCACCGCCCAGGAGCTGGCCGGCGAACTCGCCGAGCTCGGCCTCGACGGCCTGCCGGAGCCGGACGCGGTGGTGAAGGTCGCCCCGGCGAGCATCGCCGGCGACGAGGACCCCGACGGCCTGCCGTCGCGGTACGTGCCCTACAACGGCCCGGGCGTCCTGCCCGACTGGGCGCTGGCGAAGCGGAGCGGGCCGCGCATCCTGCTGACCTTCGGCAGCCTGGTGCCGCACATGC
This sequence comes from Pseudofrankia saprophytica, assembly GCF_000235425.2. Classification (NCBI taxonomy): domain Bacteria; kingdom Bacillati; phylum Actinomycetota; class Actinomycetes; order Frankiales; family Frankiaceae; genus Pseudofrankia; species Pseudofrankia saprophytica. Next base: position 365,113 of record NZ_KI912267.1, on the reverse strand, counting down.
GGTTCCGCGACTTCGTCGCCGTGCTCGGCGAGCTCGCCGCCGGCCTGCCCGCGCTCGGCGCGGAGGTCGTCGTCGGGGTGGAGCCGGCCTTCGCCGAGCGCCTCGGCGAGCTGCCGGACGGGGTGCTCGACGTCGGCTGGCAGCCGCTGTCGCTGGTGCTGCCCGCCTGCGACCTGCTCGTCCACCACGGCGGGTCGGGCTCGCTGCTGACCGCGCTGGCCCATGGCGTGCCGCAGCTGGCGCTGCCGCAGAGCTCCGACCAGTTCGTCAACTCGTTCACCCTCGCCGGGATCGGCGCGGGCCGGCTGCTGATGCCCGACCGGCTGAATGCCGAGGCGGTGCTCGTCGAGGCCCGGGAGCTGCTCGACGATCCCGGCTACGCCGAGAAGGCGAAGGGCGTGGCCGCGCAGATCGCCGACATGCCCTCGCCCGCGCAGGTCGCCTCGACCCTGGCCGAGCTCACCACCGGCTGACCTGGCCGCTGCCACGCTGGTTCCGCTTGGCGTGACCTGGTTGATTCCATGCTGGTTCCGGCCCGGGGCGGCGACGCCCCGGGCGACCGCTCCGCCCGACACACCTCCGCGAGAGTGGTGCTCTCGCCAACTGAATAGCGCCTGCTGACCAGCGAGAACGAGTTGCGCTGGGACGGCGGGCGCGTCTAGGGTCGTCGCCCGGGCGGGGGATCTCGCCGCGGGCCTGTCGCATGACTGGCCGGGCCCGTCGGAGCGCGCGGACGAGACGGACGGGACGGGCGATGACGCCAACGAGGATTGTGACCCCCTTCGGCGCGGCGTCGACCGCGGCCGAGGTCGTGGCCGGGGTGGACCTCGGCGGCCGGCGCGCCGTCGTCACCGGCGCGTCCTCCGGCATCGGCACGGAGACCGCGCGGGCGCTCGCCGGCGCGGGTGCCGCCGTCACCCTGGCGGTCCGCGACGTCGCCGCGGGGGAGCGCACCGCCGCCGACCTCGTCGCGGCCACCGGGAACAGCGACGTCACCGTCGCCCCGCTCGACCTCACCGAGCAGGCCTCCGTGCGCGCGTTCGTCGCCGCCTGGGCCGGCCCGCTGCACCTCCTGGTCAACAACGCCGGGATCATGGCCTCGCCGCTCGTCCGCACCGCCGAGGGCTGGGAGCGCCAGTTCGCCACCAACCACCTGGGCCACTTCACGCTCGCCACCGGCCTGCGCGGCGCGCTCGCGGCGGCCGGCGGCGCCCGGGTCGTGGCCGTGAGCTCCGCCGCGCACCTGCGCTCGCCGGTGCTCTTCGACGACATCCACTTCACGACCAGCGAGTACAACCCGTGGGTCGCCTACGGCCAGTCGAAGACGGCGAACGTGCTGTTCGCCGTCGAGGCGACCCGCCGCTGGGCCGACGACGGCATCACCGCCAACGCCGTGCACCCCGGTACCATCGCGACCAACCTCGGCCGCTACCTCTCCCGCGAGGAGCTGAAGCGGATCAGCATCGGCTCCGCCGCCGCCGTGGCCGCCAAGGAGGCCGCTGGCTCCGCGGGTGGCGAGCCCGCAGGCGGCACCGGGTACGCGGCGCGCAAGCCGGGCGCTCCCAAGAGCGTCGCGCAGGGCGCGGCGACCTCCGTCCTGGTCGCGGTCTCCCCGCTGCTCGAGGGCGTCGGCGGCCGGTACTTCGAGGACTGCGGCGAGGCCACGGTCGCCGGTCCTGGCGACCGCTTCGGCGTCGCCCCCCACGCTCTCGACCCGCAGAGCGCCGCCCGTCTCTGGGACGTCTCCGCCGCGATGGTCGGCTCCTAGGCTCTGTCCGTCTTCCTTGAAGGAGTGCGTCCGCCGACTTGTGACGTCCGCGCCGTCGTAGCCGTCGCGTTGTGGCCGCGGCGGGCCCGTGCCTACGATCATGGTGGCGTTTCGGGCGGTGTGCCCGAACGCGCGGCGGCCCGTTGGTAGATGCCGGGCCAGGACCGACACCGCGGAACGGGGGGTGGTCACCGTGGCTGGGTCTGACCTCGCCGGCCCTGACAGCGGCTCGCCCGGCGCGCACTGGCCGGAGGTCCCCGCCGGCGGTGACTCGCCAGCACCAGTCGGCCCGCCGCCTGACTCGAGTCCGCGGCGGGCAGCGGACGGCGAGCTGCTCGGCCGGGCCGAGGCGCTCGAACTGGTCGACATGCTGCTCGCCGGCCTGGGCACGTCCGGCGCCGCCTGGATGCTGCGTGGGGAGCCGGGAATCGGCAAGACCGCGCTGCTGGACAAGGCCGCCGCACGGGCCGCGGCGGCCGGGGTATGCGTGCTGCGCGTCTCGGGCGTCGAGTTCGAGGCCGAGATCGGGCTGTCCGCGCTGCACCAGCTCCTGTTCCCGCTGCGGCACCTGGTGGGCGGCCTGCCGGAGCGGCAGCGCACCGCGATCGACCAGGTGCTGGGCCAGGCCGACGGGCCGTACCTGGACCCGCTGGTGGTGGCGGCCGGGGCGCTCGCGCTGCTCGTCACCGCGACGCGCCTCCAGCCGTTGCTCCTGCTGGTGGACGATGTCTCCTGGATCGACGGTGCCAGCGCGACCGTGCTCGGCTTCGTCGCCCGTCGGATCACCGGGCATCCGGTCCTCTTCCTGACGGCGGCGCGCCCGTCCGGTGGGACCGTCTTCGACCAGATCGGCCTGCCCGAGCTGCCGGTCACGCCACTGCCCGACGAGGCGGCGGGGGTGCTGCTCGACTCCCACCATCCGGGGCTCGCGCCGGCCGCCCGCGAACGACTGCTGACCGACGCGGCTGGCAACCCGCTGGCGCTGCGTGAGCTGCCGACCCTGCTCACCCCGGCGCAGCGCGCTGGCCGTGACCTGATGCCGCCGCAGCTGCCGATGAGTGCCCGGCTCCAGGCCGCGTTCGCCGTCCGGCTGCGGGGCCTGCCGGCCGTCACCCGCGCGCTGCTCCTGGGCGCCGCGCTCGAGCCCGTCGCCGAGCTGGGCACTCTGCTCGCCGTCGTGAGGGGCGAACCCTGCGCACGCGGCGCTGGTGCTGATGGCGCTGGTGCTGATGGCATTGGTGTTGATGGCGCTGGTGTCGATGGTGCCGAGGCCGCCGGGCCCGGTCGACCCGCGGTCGCCGCGACGGTCGACGACCTGGCGCCGGCGGAGCGTGCGGGCCTGGTCCGCCCCGACCCCAGCACCGGGCGGGTAGCCTTCCTGCACCCGCTGATCCGGTCGGCGGTCGTACAGATGTCGTCCGTCCCGGAGCGCCGCGACGCGCATCGCCGACTGGCCCGGGAGCTTCCCGTCGACTCGGACCGGCGGCCCTGGCACCTCGCGGAGGCCGCCGTCGGGCAGGACGAGCGGATCGCGGCCGCGCTGGAGGAGTCCGCGCGGCGGACCGCGCGCCGCGGCAACGCGGCGGAGGCCATTCGCATCCTGCTGCGGTCCGTCGGTCTCACCCCCACGCCAGTCGACCGCGCCCGCCGCCTCGCCGAGGCGGCCTACCACGCCAGCAACTGCGGGCGGCTCGACATGGCCGACGAGCTGCTCGCCGACGCTCGCCGGCTGCATCCCGCCGCCGCGGGCGTCGTCGCCGCCGACGACGCCGGCGCGGCCTTGGGCCCGTTCGTCCCGCCCGACTCGCCGGGGCCGGCCGGACCGACGGACACGCAGCGCCCGCAGGCCGTCGTCGGGGCCGCCGGCCAGCCCGGTTACGGCCCGCTCTGGCCGGCTGATCGGGCAGGCGCTGCCTCCCGGTCAACCCACGGCGCGGCTACCGAGGCCGGCCTGCTCGCCTTCCGCCTCGGTGACGTCGACACCGCCCATCGGCTGTTGGGCGCCGCGCTCGACGCCGCGACCGTGTCCGCCGCCACTGCCACCGCCGACGGCACCGCTGCCACGGCCACCGCCACCGCCGCCGCCGACGACTGGGCCGACGAGACCGCCAGCATGCTGCTCGTCGTGTGCGCTCACGGCGGCCGGGCCGAGCTGTGGGAGACCTTCGCCGCCGCCCGGCGCCGCCTCCCCGGAGTGCTCGGAGGGCTCACCCTGGTCTGTCACGACGCGCTCGGAGATCCCGCCAACACCGCGCACGGCGCCCGGGAGCGGCTGCGGGAGCTCGCGGCGGCACTGCCCTTCGACCCGGTACCCAGGCTGGTCCTGCGGCTCTGCCTCGCGGCGCAGTATGTCGACGCGCTTGGCGAGTACGCCGACCTGTGCCGGCGGATGGTCGAGCGGGAACGCGACGGCGGCGCGGTTGTCCACGTGGTGGGCGGGCTGACCTTCCTCTGTTTCGACCACTACCTGCGCGGTCGGTGGGACGAGGCGGTGGCCGACGCGGGCGAGGGCCTGGCACTGGCCGACGCGCATGGCTACCAGCTGTTCTCGTCCCGCTTCCGCTATGTGCTCGCCGCGGTCGCCGCGGCCCGCGGCGACGTCACCGCGGCGGTGGCGAGGAGCGACGCGATCACCGCCTGGGCGCAGCCGCGCCGGCTGCTGGCGCACCTGACACTCGGCTCGCACATCCGCGCTCTGGTCTCGATCGGCCAGGGCGACTACGAGGAGGCGTACGCTCACGCCGCCCGGATCAGTCCGCCGGGGGTGCTGGCCTCCTATGTCCCGCAGGCGCTGTGGACCGTCGGCGACCTGGTCGAGGCAGCGGTGCGCACCGGGCGGCTCCAGGAGGCGCGGGCGCATGTCGCCGTGGCCACCGCCGCGGACCTGCCGGCCATCTCGCCGCGGCTCGCCCTGCTGGTCGCCGGGGCGCGCGCCCAGGTGGCCGCGGCCGAGCGCTCCGCGGCGGCGCGGACCTGCTACGAGTCCGCGCTCGCCGCGCCGCGGGCCGACCAATGGCCGTTCGATCACGCACGGTTGCTGCTCGGCTATGGCGAATGGCTGCGGCGAGAGCGGGAGGTCACACGGGCGCGCCGTCCGCTGCACGCCGCGCTCGAGACGTTCGACCGGCTCGGTGCCCTGCCCTGGGCGGCGCGCGCCCGAGGCGAGCTGCGGGCCGCCGGGGTGACGGTCCCATCGCCGCGTCACGCCGTGCCCGCGGGCGGTGGTGTCGCCGACCACCGGCCTCACACGGGTCGGCCGGAGTCGCTGACTCCCCATGAGCTCCAGATCGCCCACCTCGCGGCGACCGGGCTGACCAACCGGCAGATCGGCGAGCGGCTCGGCGTCGGGCACCGCGGCGTCAGTGCCCACCTCTACCGGATCTTCCCGAAGCTGGGCATCACCTCCAGAGCGGCCCTGCGCGACGCGCTCGCCGCCCACGCCGTGGACGCCGAGTAGGCGAGGCCTGGGGTCGGCGGTCGGCGACTCCGTGGGCCGCTGGGTGATCGGCCGAGTCAGATGACAGATGAGCGGAACGGCTCCTACCTGCGACGCTGACGCGGCATCGGCGTCCAGGCCTGGCCGTGCGCGCCGACCGGCGGGACGGGTGCGCGACGCCGGCACCGACACGCCGCCGTAGCCCGGAAGGCGAGGACCCGCATGAGCGACAAGATCCGTATCACCCATATCGGCGGACCGACGGTGCTGATCGAGGCGGCCGGCTGGCGGCTGCTCGTGGACCCGACGTTCGACCCGCCCGGCCGCGTCTACCCATTCGGCCTGGGCACGTCGTCACGCAAGCTCGCCGGCCCGGCCCTGTCCGCCGCCGACCTCGGCCCCGTCGACGCCGTCCTGCTCAGCCACGACCACCACGGCGACAACCTCGACGACGCCGGGCGCGCGCTGCTCCCGTCCGTCGGCACCGTCGTCACGACGGTGCCCGGCGCCCGCCGCCTCGCGGCCGGCAGCGGCGGCGCGGTCACCGCACGGGGCCTGGCCCCGTGGGAGGTCACGCGGCTGGAGGCACCCGGCCGGACCACGATCGAGATCACTGCCACGCCGGCGCGCCACGGCCCGCCGCTGTCCCGCCCGGTCGCCGGCCATGTGATCGGGTTCGCGCTGCGTTGGGAGGGCCAGCGGGATGGCGTGCTGTGGGTGACCGGGGACACCGTGCTCTTCAAGGGCGTGCGCCAGGTCGCCGAGCGCTTCCGGATCGGCGCGATGCTTCTTCACCTGGGCTGCGTGCGCTTCTCGCTGACCGGCCCGGTGCACTACAGCATGACCGCCCGGGAGGCGGTCACGCTGCTGCGCCTCACCGAGCCGGCCGTCGCCTTCCCGGTCCACTACGAGGGCTGGCGGCACTTCAAGCAGGGCCGCGCGGACGTCGAGCGGACCCTTGCCAGCGCCCCGGTGGACCTGCGTGACCGCGTCCGCTGGCTGCCGTTCGGCGAGCCCGTCGACGCGATGGTCTGACGACCGGCGAACCGTGGCCGATCATCGACTCCAGGGACACCATGGTCGACCGCGATCCCAGTCCTGATCACCAACTGTGGTCGATGGTCGTGTACGCGCGGTCGACCATCGGCCACGGTTCGCCGCGCGGGCGCGGTCAGTGCAGGTCGGGGAGGGTGGCGAGGGCGTCGAGGAGGGTCGCGGACAGGGAGTCGGTGCCGCCGTGGGCGACCCAGCGCTCGAAGCCGTAGCTGACCACGCCGGACAGGGCGGCGGCGTAGGCGCCGGCACGCGGGTCGTCGGGGCCGACGCCCAGGCGGGCGGTGACCGCGGCCTGGAAGGCCGCGGAGGTGCTGACGGTGCCGCGGGCCAGCGCCAGCATGACGGTCTCCGGCGAGCGGTGCACCGCGAGGCCCCAGGTGAGCAGCAACTCACGGTCGCCCTCACGCTCGTGGTTCGTCTCCCGGACGGCGGCCGAGAACGCCTCGACCAGCGACTCGTGCGGCGGACGGGCGCGGACCCGGGCGCACAGCAGCTCGATCAGGCTGCGCGGGAGCGAGGCGAGCACCTCGTCGCGGCTCGCGAAGTAGCGGAAGAACGTGCGCATCGAGATCCCGGCGGCCGCGGCGATCCGCTCGACCGTCACGTCCTGCGGCGCCTCGCTCGCGAACAGCGTCAGCGCCGTGCGTTCCAGCTGTCGGGCGACGCGCTCGCGCCGTAGCTCCCATCCGTTCGGACGGTGCTCGAGGGTCTCGGCGCTCATGGCACTGCATAATGCCGCACCGCGCCCCGACACTTCCGCCCAAAAGTCCAGTGCTCGGCCGCGACAGTGCCGCCGTCGCCCTCGGTGGCCGGGCGGCGGCGGCCGGGCGGCGGCGACCCTCGCCCCCGGGTCGCGTGCCGCGCCGGCCGCGCCCCTGGGCGCCAGGGCGTCAGGGCGTCAGAGCGCCAGAGCCGAGGCTCCGCGACTTGTGTCATCTGACTGACGCCCGGTCGCGCGTGCCCGGGTAACCGCCGAACTTCCTCTACCGCGCTGTAGTCATCCGACGGAAGCGAGCCCGACGACGTGGTTCCTACCGTGACATCCATGAGCGCTGACACGGGAAAGCCCGACACGATTGTTCTCATCCACGGCCTGTGGGTCACACCCCGTAGCTGGGAGCACTGGGTCGAGCGGTACGAGAGCCAGGGGTACACGGTGGTCGCGCCGGCGTACCCCGGCTTCGAGATCGAGGTCGAGGCGATCAACGCGGACCCGAGCATCATGGACGACCTGACGCTGCGCCAGGTCGTCGACCATCTCTCTGCCGTCATCGGCGCGCTCCCGACGCCGCCGATCCTGATCGGGCACTCGGCGGGCGGTGCCCTCACCCAGATCCTTCTCGACCGCGGCTACGGGGCCGCCGGGGTCGCCCTCAACTCGGCGCCGACCGAGGGCGTGCTCGTCGCGCCGCTGTCCCAGCTGCGCTCGACCCTGCCGGTGCTGAAGAACCCGGCGAACCGGCACAAGGCGGTCGGGTTCACCCACGAGCAGTTCCGGTACGCGTTCACCAACACGTTCACCGAGGAGGAGTCGCTGCGGATGTACGAGCGCTACGCCATCCCGGCTCCTGGCGGGATCGTGTGGAACGGCGTCCTGGCGAACTTCGAGCCCGGCCACCACGACGCCTGGGTCGACTACAAGAACGACGACCGCGCCCCGCTGCTGTTCATCTCAGGCGGTGAGGACCACATCATGCCGCCGGCGGTCCAGCGGTCGAACGCCAAGCACTACAAGTCGACCGCCACTGTCACCGAGGTGAAGGAGTACCCGGGCTACGCGCACCTGCTGCCCGCTCAGGAAGGGTGGGAGGAGATCGCCGACTTCGCCCTGACCTGGGCGGTCGCGCACGCAAAGGGTGAGGCTACGGCGCCGGTCGGCGGTTGACCGGCTCCGGTCAACCGGCCGCGGCCGGGCGACTCCGGCCGAGTAACGGTGGCCCGGTGCCCGATGCTGGCGCGCCGGGCACCCGGCCGCGGGGCCGGCCGTCACACGTGGAGGTCCGGCCCACCCGGTCTCCCGGGGCGTCGGCTACCAGCGGTGGTGGACGAGGCCGCGGATGCGGCGGTCGTAAAGGTCGCGGACGGCGGCGGCCGTCGCGGCGTCGAGTGGCGGGGCGGCCGCGGCCGCGACGTTGTCGGCGACCTGCGCCCGGTTGCGGGCCCCGGGGATGACGGTGGTGACGCCCGGCTGGTCGATCACCCAGCGCAGCGCCAGTCGGGCCGGGTGGCCGGACAGCGCCGCGAACTCACGTGCCGCCTCGACCCCGACCTGGTAGTCCACCCCGGCGAACGTCTCGCCGACGTCGAACGCCTCGCCGTGCCGGTTGAAGGCGCGGTGGTCGGACGGGTCGAAGACGGTGTTCTCGTCGTAGCGCCCGGACAGCAGGCCGGAGGCGAGCGGGACGCGGGCGAGCACGCCGACCCCGGCGGCGAGCGCCGCGGGCAGGAACTCCTCCAGCGGCTTCTGCCGGAAGGCATTGAGGATGATCTGGACACTGGCGACGTTTGGCCGGCTGACGGCGGCGAGCCCCTCCGCGACGGTCTCCACGCTCACCCCGTAGCTCGCGATCCGTCCCTCCTCGACCATCGTGTCGAGCGCGTCGTACACCTCGCCGCCCGTGATGACCGAGGTCGGGGGGCAGTGCAGCTGGACGAGATCGAGCCGGTCGACCCCGAGGTTGCGCCGGGACCGGTCGTTCCACTCGCGGAAGTTGGCGAGTACGTAGTTCTCCGGCACCTGCGCGAGCCGGCGGCCCATCTTCGTGGCCACCACCACGCCCGACCCGGGATGCTCCCGCAGGAACCGGCCGATGAGCTGCTCGCTGCGCCCGTCGCCGTAGACGTCGGCGGTGTCGAACAGCGTGACACCCGCCTCGGTGGCCGCCGCCAGCACGTCGAGCGCGCCGTCCTCGTCGACGTTCCCCCAGTCGGCTCCCAGTTGCCAGGTGCCCAGCCCGACGACCGACACCGGCCGCCCCGTCCGCCCCAGAACTCGTCGCTCCATGCCGGCGATCCTAGGAGCCGCCGGTGCCGGCCTCGAGGCGCAGACCTGCTGGCGTAGACCCTGTTGGCGTAGACCGTGCTGGCAGCGGGCCCGGCCGAGGCGGACCCGGCTGGCGTCGACCGGCCGGCGCCCGGCACCGACGGCGTCCCGGCCGAGCCCGCGGGGATGTGCCGACCCGCTTTCTCGTTCGCTGTTCCGAGACCCGTACGCTGACCCAGTTCGCGGTCCGCCGCCTGCCCGTCGGCGCGACCCGCGCCGCGCGCGTCGCCCTCGGGCGGGCGGGCGACGACACGAGTTCTCGATCCACTGCTCTCAGGAGAGGCGAACGCACCCGTGCAGCACTTCATCGCCAACCACGGGGTCCTCGCGGTCTTCCTGCTGATGGCCCTCGAGTCCGCCTGCGTCCCGATCCCCTCTGAGGTGATCATGCTGATCGGCGGTGCGCTGGCGGCCGGGGCGATCGAGGACGCGCATCCCAGCCTGGTGCTGGTCATCATCGCCGGTGTCGTCGGCAACGTCGTCGGCAGTTACGTCGCCTGGGCGGTCGGCCGTTTCGGCGGACCGGCCGTGATCCGCCGCTTCGGTCGCTACGTCTTCCTGCGCGAACACGACCTGGAGAAGGCTGAGCGGTGGTTCGAGCGGCGCGGCGCGGCGTCGGTGCTCGTCGGCCGGCTGCTGCCGGTCATCCGCACCTTCATCTCCCTGCCTGCCGGCATCGCGGCGATGCCCCCACTGCGCTTCGGCGTCTACACGACCCTCGGCTGCATCCCGTGGACCGCCGCCCTCGGCATCGCCGGCTATGCCGTCGGTGATCACTGGGAGAAGATCGCCAACGCCTTCCATGGTCCGTCCTACATCATCGCCGCGGTCGTCGCGGTCGCCCTGATCATCCTCGCCGCCCGCCACGTCAAGCGCCGCCGCGCGGCCGCCACGGCCGAGCCCGCCTCGGGCGAGCCCGTCGCCGACGAGCCGATCTCCGACCAGATGGCGTAGGAACGCCCGGCGCCTTCGCCTGGTCGCTTCCTCGGCCAGGCGGAGGTCAGCACCCATCCCGGTCGGCGATCCCTCGACGCCGCCGGAGATGTCGAAGCGTGTTGATCGCCGGCTGGGCTATGTATAAAGTAAACAAAGTGGGCGGCTTGTGACGCCGGTCACCGGTTCGCCGGCGCGCTCCGCGTGCTCGTGGCCGTGACCGTATGCGCCTCATGAGGTCACAGGAGGACGGGATGGGTGACTCGGCGGCTCCTCGGGAGGTCGCGGCCGCGTTCTGGGAGGCGTTGTACGCGCGGGACTGGCCGCGCATCCGAGGCTTCTTCGGGCCGGAGTCGATCTACTACGACGTGCCGACGACGGCCGCGGCGGCGGCCCGCGGGCCGGAGAGCATCGAGGCCCGGCTCAGGATGGGACTGGCCGGGCTGTCCGAGTACAGCCACGGCGACTCGCGGTTCGTGGCCGAGGGAGACCTCGTCGTCACCGAGCACGAGGAGCACTGGGGCTGGCCGACGGGGGAGAAGGTCACTCTCCCGTTCGTGTCCATCCAGCGCGTCGTCGACGGTGTGATCGTCCTCTGGCGCGACTACTGGGACATGAACACGTTGATGGCGGCGGCCCCGCCCGGCTGGCAGGAGAGCATGGCCGCCGGCGACCTGTCCTGGGTCTTCGACGCCACCGGCCTGGCCTGACCGCTCCCACCCGCCTGGCTGTCGGGCGCGCGGCGCCCGACTCGGCCCGAACCCGAAGGGCGCCCGATGACAGCTCCGGCCGTGCGGCCCGACCTCAACCTGCTCGACGGCCATTTCTACGCCGGCGACCACGGCGACCCGCATGCCGTATACGCCTGGCTGCGGGCCAACGAGCCGGTCTTCTTCGACGAGCACAGCGGCCTGTGGGGCGTGGCCAGCTACGCGGCCGTGCTGGAGGCCGAGCGGAACCCGCGCCGTTTCTCCAGCGCCGGCGGCTCCCGGCCGCGCACCGGCGCCATCCCCCACATGATCGACATGGACGACCCGGAGCACACCAAGCGCCGCAAGCTGGGGAACAAGGGCTTCACCCCGCGCCGGGTCGGCTCGCGGCACGAGTACCTCACCGGAGTCTGCGACCTGCTGATCGACCAGGTCTGCGAGGCGGGGGAGTGCGACTTCGTCCGTGACCTCGCCGCCCCGCTGCCGATGATCGTGATCGGCGACATGCTCGGCGTCGCCCCCGAGGACCGGGCGACGCTGCTGCGCTGGTCCGACGACATGCTGAGCGCGCTCGACGCCCACGTGTCCGCCGAGCAGCTCGCCCGCTCGGGAGAGGCGTTCGCCGGCTGGACCGAGCACATCACCCGCGTCGTCGAGCAGCGTAAGGCCGAGCCGACGGACGACCTCGTCAGCGTCCTCGTGCACGCCGAGATCGACGGCGACCGGCTCGCCGACCAGGAGGTGTACGGCGAGTCGCTGCTGATCCTCATTGGCGGTGACGAGACCACCCGTCACGTGCTGTCCGGCGGGATGGAGGCCCTGCTGCTGCATCCCGACCAGCGGGACCTGCTCGCCGCCGAACCCGAGCGGATCCCGGCCGCGGTCGAGGAGATGCTGCGCTGGGTCTCGCCGGTGAAGAACATGTGCCGCACCGTCGTCGCCGACGAGGCCTGGTACGGCGCCGAGCTCAAGGCCGGCCAGCAGATGCTGCTGCTCTACGAGTCGGCCAACTTCGACGAGAGGATCTTCGAGGATCCCGAGCGCTTCGACGTCACCCGCGCGTCCAACGACCATCTGGCGTTCGGTTTCGGCACGCACTTCTGTCTCGGCAACCAGCTGGCCCGCCACGAGCTGACGACCATGTTCACCCGCCTGCTGGCCCGGCTGCCCGATCTGGAGCTCGCCGCACCCGCCCCGCTGCCTCGCCGTGCCGCCAACTTCGTCTCCGGCATCGAGTCCATGCCCGTCCGCTTCACCCCCGCCGCCCCGCTCGGCGGCCGGCGGTAGGTCGGCCGCGACGGCCCAGGTCGGCCACCCGCCTGAGACTTCGGCGTGGAAAGGCGGGGCGGGGGTGCGCCAGACGGTCTACACTGACGTGACGCAGCTCACAAGTTGGTCGAGTGCCGGGCGGGTCGGGTGTCGGTTCGGGTGTCGGGTGGAGTGTCGGTGCGCCGGCCACACCTCGTGGACGGGAGCGAATGTGGCCGACTCTCCTGAGGAGCCGTTAGCGGCGGACCAACTGGCCATCACCGGCCTGCTCGCGCGCTACTGCGTGCTGCTCGACATCGTCGACGTCGAGGGCTGGGTGGCTCTGTTCACCCCGGACGCCGTCTACGACGTGGACGGGCGTACGTACCGTGGCCACGACGACCTGCGCCGGCTGTTCAAGGGGACCCAGCGCGGCCTGCACATGGCCGGGCCGCCGGTCATCGAGGCCGACGGGCCAGACCGGATACGCACCGTCCGCAACGCCTTGTTCGTCAACCGGCACAGCGGCGCGCTGCGCCATACCTTCTACCGCGACGAGCTGGTCCGGACCGCCGACGGTTGGCGGATAGCGGGCTGCGTCTGCCGGTTCGTCACCGGCGACGGGATCGTCGCCTGGCCCGACCGCGGCCTCGAGTCGCCCGTCCACGGCATCGACAGCCCCGACTGGGCGGACGCGTAGGCCCGGCCGCTGGCGGCCTCCGCCGGCCTCCGCGGACATGGGCGGCGCCCGTCCGCGGCCGTAGACGCGAAAGCGGCGTCCTCCCCTGGGGAGGACGCCGCCATGGCGGTCAACGGTTCGCGGCTACCTGCGGCTGGAGCGGGACCTCCAGATGGGCTGCAGGATGACGATCGCGACGGCGGCCACGGCGATCTGGAGAATGTGACGGACCCAGTCGACGCCGCCGGTGTCCCGGACGTTGATCGCGCTGGCGATGACGTTGCCGATCAGCGCGCCGATGATGCCGGCGACGATGGTCAGCCACACCGGCAGGTGCTGCCGCCCGCGCAGCACCGCGCGCGCCAGAACGCCGATGACCAGACCGGCGATCACGATCCAGATGATTTGGAACACGGTGGTGCCCTCGTTTCGTGCGTAGCCCCGAACACCTCGGAAGGCAAGGTGTGAAGCGGCAGAGTACCGCCTTCTCCCGGCGCACCGGGAGGCATCGGTATCAATCTGGCGACCAACCGGGCTTTATGCAGGTCTGACGGCACCTTCGGGAGACGGGGAACCGTCCAATATCGCCGCATGTTCTCGGCGGGTGACGGCGCGCCAGCCCGGTGGTGATGCTCCGTGTGCGCGCGATCCTGGTGGGCAACCATCCGCGGTCGGCGAGGTCACACGCGATCCGATCGCGGCCAACCGCCCGCGCCGGCGACGACGCGCGGCGACGACGCGCGGCGACGACGCCCGGCGGCCACGCGCGGCGACGACGCCCGGCGAGGGCGCCCGGCGGCCACGCCCGCCCTGCGCGTGACGACGCCCGGCGACCCCATCCCGGATGTCCGCCGAGCCGGGTGATTCGGCGGCGAGCCCACCCGGCCGCCACGCGTCCTGCCCCGGCCCTGGCCATTACCCGGGTGGTAATCGACCCGTTTCCCGAACCGGGAGATGGTTGCCGTGCCGGAACGTCCGGCCAGGAACCCGGGAGATTTCCGGTGGCATTTCCTGGAAGCAGTGGGGAGACCGCCATGAGTGCGCACGAGACAGCCGTCGAGCGATACCTCGCCGCCTGGAACGCGACCGAGCCGTCGGGAACCGCGGCGGCTGTCGCCGTGGCGTGGGCTGACGACGGCGCTTACACCGACCCGCTGGCTAGCGTCACCGGCCACCGGGAGATCTTCGGCCTCATCGGCGCCGTCCAGGCGCAGTTCCCGGGACACCGGTTCCGGTTGTCCGGCACCGTCGACGGCCACCACGACGTCGCCCGCTTCGGCTGGGAGCTGGTCGGCGCCGACGGCTCCGCGCCGGTCGCCGGCTTCGACGTGCTCACCCTCGACCCCGACGGCCGCATCCGCTCCGTGATCGGCTTCCTCGACCGCGTCCCCGCACCCGCGGCCTAGAAGGTCGCGGCTCACCGGCCGAGCGCGTGTGGCGGCTCGCGGTGGTTCGATATCCGCATGAATGCCGAGCGGTTCACCCGGCCGAGCCCCTCGTTGGTGGCCGGGGCGTTCCTGGTCAGTGGAGCGGTGCACCTGGTGCGCCCCTCCTTCTTCGAGCCTCTGATACCGCGGGCGCTGCCGCGCCCTCGTGAGATCGTCTACGTCAGCGGCGTCGCCGAGCTGGTCTGCGCGGTGGGGCTGCTGACGAAGGCGTCCTGGGCGGGCCCGGCGAGTGCCGCGGTGCTCCTGGGCGTGTGGCCGGGCAACCTGCAGATGGCGCTGGACGCCACCAGCCGGGCCCGCGAGGACGACGGCCAGCCGCGGGCCGTCGCGTTGGCCGCGCTGGCCTGGGCCCGGATGCCGCTGCAGATCCCGATGCTGCGCGCCGCGCTGTCCGCCCGCCGGGCCTCGTAGACCGTCTCGGCGGCGGTCGGCCCATGGGGTCCGCCGCCGCCGTCCGTCGGCAGCCTCGTCGGTGGACGGGCCACGTCCCGTCGCCATGGGGGGATGCTGGACAGGGAGGAGACGATGGCGCCCGTTTACGCGAGGTTCGACGATCTGAGTGCCGGGGTGGCCTGGGAGTTCCCGCGGACGGCCTTCACCCTGGAGGCGGCGAGGCCCGGCGACGTCACCGGACTGCTGGCCGACGTCGAGGCCGCCGCCGCCGACGGCTGGTGGGCCTACGGCTTCGTCGCCTACGAGGCGGCGGCGGGGCTCGACCCGGCGCTCGCGGTCGACGCGCCTGTGCCTGGCCTGCCGCTGGCCTGGTTCGGGGTCTCCCCGCCGCCCAGGCTCGTTCCGCCGGTGCGCGCGAGCGATCTCGGCGCCTACCGGGTGGGCGAATGGGCCGCGGCCTGGGACGAGGACGAGCACACCGCGCGGGTCGAGGCCGTGCGTCGCGAGATCGCCGCCGGCGAGACCTACCAGTGCAACCTGACCACCCGGCTGACCGCCGAGACCGAGGGCGACGAGCGGTCCCTGTACGCCGACCTGGCGCTTGGCCAGCGCGGCTCCTACAACGCCTACCTCGACCTTGGCCGCTTCGCCGTCGCGAGCGCGAGCCCGGAGCTGTTCTTCGAGACCAGCGGGCGCGCCGTGCGGATGCGGCCGATGAAGGGCACCGCGCGCCGCGGGGAGACTCCCGCCCAGGACGCCGCGATCGTGGCCGCGTTACGCGCCAGCGAGAAGGAACGAGCCGAGAACATCATGATCGTCGACCTGGTGCGCAACGACCTCGCCCGGGTCGCGACCACCGGGAGCGTCCGGGTGACGTCGCTGTGCCGCGCGGAGCGCTACGAGACCGTGCACCAGCTGACCTCGGGCGTCGCCGCGGCGCTGCGCCCCGAGGCCGGGCTCGTCGACGTGTTCCGGGCGCTGTTCCCCTGCGGCTCGGTCACCGGTGCGCCCAAGGCGCGGACGATGGAACTGATCCGCGAGCTGGAGGACGGCCCCCGGGGGGTCTACTGCGGGGCGATCGGCATGGTCGCGCCACCGGGCGCCGCCTCCTTCGAGGCTCGCTTCAGTGTCCCCATCCGCACCGCGCTCGTCGACCGGGCCGCCGGCCTCGCGACCTACGGTGCCGGCGGTGGCATCACCTGGAGCTCGGTGCCGGCCGCCGAGTACGCCGAGCTGCGCGCCAAGGCCGAGATCCTCACCCGCCTCGCCCGCCCGGCGGTCCGCCGCTAAGGGGCGCGGAGGTCGGGAACGTCGCCCTGCTCGACGGGGACGCCGCGTTGTTCCACGAGGACGCGCATGGACTCGTCGCGGTCGCGCTCGATGTGTGCGTAGGCGATGCTCTCCGCGACCCGCTCGTTGCCCGACTCGACCGCGCGCAGCAGCTCCTCGTGGCCGTCCAGCGCGTCATCAGGGTTGAGCTCGGAGGTCAGGTAGAACAGCCACATCATCCGGCCGGTGACCGAGCGCATCACCGAGCGCATCAGCGAGTTGCCGGTGAGGGCGACGACCACCTCGTGGAACTCGGTGCTGTCGCCCGAGATCCGGTAGGGGTCGCCGGTGCGGACCCCGTCCCGGCAGCGTTCGAGCGCGGCCCGCAGCGGTTCGACGGACTGGCCGAGCGCGACCTGGCGCGCGGCGAACCGGGCGGCGCCGACCTCCATGCACAGCCGCAGGTCGAACAGCTCGTGGGCCATGTCGAGCGTCCACGTCGTGACGACCGCGCCGCGGCGCGGGAGCGTCCGCACGAAGCCGTCGACGGCGAGCAGCGGCACCGCCTCGCGTAGCGGCACCCGGGAGACGCGCAGCTCCTCGGCCAGCCGCTGCTCGGCGAGCCGGCTGCCCTGGGGGTAGCGGCCGCGGATGATGCCCTCGCGCAGCTCGTCGTAGATCCGCCGGGACAGCGACTCCGCGAAGACCTTCGGGTCCCGCGTTGACGCGATCGGCGTGGCCATCGACCCTCCAGTCCCTCCCGGCCGTCCCGACAGCCCGGTGGCTTCATCGTCCCATTTCCGGCGCGCCGGTCGTCGTCCGCTTCGCGACCTCGCGGCCGGCCGCTGCTGACTGGCGCGCCGGATCGGCCGTGTCAGGCCAGATTGAATACCGTTTTTATGATCTTTTGGGAGTTGATGCTGGTAGTACGGGAACTTAGCGCACATTTTTCCTGGCCGAAACGGCAAGCTGTATACCGTTTGTGGCGTGACGGCTCCCCGGACGATCATGATCGTCAACCCGAACACGACCGCGTCGATGACGCGTGCCGTGCTGGCGGGCGCCCGATCGGCCGCCGCCCCGGCTACCCGGCTGGTCGGTTCGACGGCGGCCCACGGTGTCGACTCGGTCGAGAGCAACACCGACGAGGTCTACGGCGCGCTCGCCGTTCTCGACCAGGTGCGCGCGGGGGAGGCCGCCGGCGTCGACGGCTACGTGGTCGCCTGCTTCGGTGACACCGGGCTCGCCGCCGCGAAGGAGACGGCCCGCGGCCCGGTCGTCGGCATGACCGAGGCGGCGCTGTTCACCGCCGCCCTGATCGCGGCCCGCTTCAGCGTCGTCACGCTGCCGCCGCGCACCCGGGAGCAGTCCCACCGGGTGCTGCGCGACACCGGCCTCGCCCACCGGGCGACGGTGCGGGCCATCGAGGAACCGGTGGCCGAGGTCCACGACGGCTCCCTGCACCTGCTGGGCGCGGTCGCCGCCGAGGCCAGGGCGGCGCTCGACGCGGACGCGGCCGAGGCGATCGTGCTCGGCTGCGCGGGGCTCGCGGACCTGGTCGGGCCGCTGACGGAGCTGCTGAACGTCCCGGTGGTCGAGGGGGTGGCCGCGGCCGTGACGATGGCCGAGGGCCTGCTCGCCCAGAACCTGTCGACCTCGCGGGCCGCCACCTACGCGCCGCCGTCGCGGCTCGGGCCGGTGCCCGCGTGACCTCCACCCTGTTTCGCGACGTCCTCGTCTATCAGGCCGGCGCCCCCGGGCACGCCGTAGGCCCGACTGACGTCCACGTCATCGGCAACCGGATCACCGCCGTCGGCACGGCCGTCGGCACCGCCGCCGACACCGAGGGTCCCCACGGCGCCGACCGGGTCGTCGAAGGGCGCGGGCATCACCTGCTGGTCCCCGGCCTGGTCAACGCGCACTTCCACTCGCCGGCCAACCACCTCAAGGGCGACCTGCCGAGCATGCCGCTCGAGCTGTTCATGCTCTTCGAGACGCCGGCCGACGCGCCCCGCCCCAGCCCCCGCGCTGCCTACCTGCGCACCATGCTGGCCGCGCTGGAGATGCTGCGCACCGGCACCACGTCCGTCCAGGACGACGCGTTCTTCATGCCCTGGCCCGACCCGGAGATCATCGACGCGGTCGCCTCGGCCTACGCCGACTGCGGCATCCGCGCCGCCGTCGCCCTCGACCAGCCGGAGCTGCCCGAGGCCGACAAGCTCCCGTTCCTCGCCGACCTCGCGCCCGCCGGCCTGCGCGACGACGTCCTGGCCCCCGGCCCCCGCTCGCGCGACGAGCTGCTGGAGCTCTACGCCTACCTGTTCGACACCTGGCACGGCGCCGCCGACGGCCGGCTGACGGCGGCCGTGTCGATCTCCGCGCCGCAGCGGGTGAGCGTCGAGTACTTCGAGGCGCTCGACGAGCTGAGCGCCCGCCACCACGTCCCGCTGTACGCCCACATGCTGGAGACCAAGGCGCAGCGGGTGCTCGCCGCCGCCCAGCCGCGCTTCGCCGGCCGCTCGCTCGTCCAGTACACCGCCGGCCTCGGCCTGCTGACCGAGCGGACCAACGTCATCCACGCCGTGTGGACCGACGACGCCGATCTCGACGCCATCGCCGCCGCCGGCGCGGTCGTCGTCCACAACCCGGTGAGCAACCTGCGCCTGGGCAGCGGCGTGATGCCGCTGCGGGCGATGCTCGACCGCGCCATCCCGGTCGCCCTCGGCGTCGACGAGGCGATCTGCAACGACGCGGCCGACATGTGGAACGTCGTCAAGACCACCGGCCTGATCCACAACATCACCGGCCTGGACAGCGAGCGCTGGCCGCGGCCCGCCGAGGTGCTCGACGCGCTGTGGGCCGGCGGCGCGGCGGCGATGCTGCGCTCCGGCGAGCTCGGCCGCGTCGCGCCCGGCTGCCTCGCCGACCTCACGCTGCTCGACCTGCACTCGCCGGCGTTCACCCCGCTGGGCGACCTCGCCGGCCAGCTCGTCTACTGCGAGTCCGGCGGCGGCGTCGCGCTGACCATGGTCGACGGCGTCGTCGTCGCCGAGCACGGGACGGTGACCAGCGTCGACGAGGCCGCGCTGCTGGCCGAGGCCAGGGAGCTGTTCGCCGCGCAGCGCCCCGCCCTGCTCGCCCACCGGGCGGGCGCGGGCCGGCTCTACCCCACCTACCAGCGGATGGTCCGCCAGGCGGCCGGCGTCGACGTCGGCATGACGAGATGGGCAGGCGGCCTGTGACCGGACACCCTGGACCTCGCGGGGCGCGCCGCTACCCCTACGACCCGATCACCTCGCCGTCGCCCGGTCGCTGGCCCGGCGGGCACGGCCTCGCCGTCTACGTCGCGGTCGGCGTCGAGGACTACCGGCCGGGCGACGGCCACGTCGAGGACCTGCTGCCCGGCGTGCCCCAGCCCGACCTGGTCAACGAGGCCTGGCGCGACTACGGCAACCGGGTCGGTGTGTTCCGCCTGCTCGACCGGCTGCGCGCGCACGGCATCCCGCCGACCCTGCTGCTCAACACCGGCGTCTACGACGCCGCCCCGGCCGTGACCGACGCGGCCCGCGCGGCCGGCGCCGAGCTGGTGGGGCACGGGGTGTCGAACTCCGACTCGCTCGCCGACCTGCCGCCCGGCCAGGAACGCGACTACCTCGAGGCGGTCGCGAGCCGCATCGAGAAGGAGGAGGGCGTCCGCCCCGGCGGCTGGTCGAGCCCGTGGCTCACCCACACCGCGGACACCGTCGACCTGCTCGCCGCCACCGGGTACCGGTACCTGCTGGACCTGCGGGCCGACGACCGCCCGGTCTGGCTGCGCGCGGCCGCCGGGCCGCTGCTCGCGATCCCGTACGCGCTGGAGCTCAACGACAGCACCACCATGATCGGCCGTCAGGTCGACGCGGCCACGTTCGCCGACATGATCGTCGACGAGTTCGACGAACTGCTGGCCGCGTCCGAGGGCCAGCCGCTGGTGATGAGCGTCGTCCTGCACTCGTTCGTCTCCGGCGCGCCGTTCCGGCTGCGCCAGGTCACCCGGGCGCTCGAGCACCTGGCGTCCCGGCGTGACCGGGCCTGGTTCGCGCGGCCCGGCGAGATCCACGACGCGTTCGCCGCCCTGGCGCCCCCGCCGGCGGGGCCCACCACCGTCGGCGGCCTCAACCTCGGCCTCGGTCTCGGTGACGGCCTCGGCGGCCTCGGCGGCATCGACGATCTGGGTGGCGGCGATGGCTGAGGTGACGGCCAGGCGGGCGGCCCCGACGAAGGTCGCGGCGGCGTCGGCGACGGAGCCCTCGACGGAGCCCTCGGCGGGTCGGCCGGTGGCGCGGGGGCGCGGGCTGACGGTCGCGCTCACCCGGGGCGGGGTGACGTCCCCGGTGCTGCGCGGCGTCGACCTCGACATCGCACCCGGGGAGATCGTCGGGCTGGTCGGCGAGTCCGGCTCGGGCAAGAGCGTGCTGGCGCTGACCCTGATGGGCCTGCTGCCGGCCGCGGCCCGGCCGCGCGTCGGCGGCGAGGTCGAGGTCGCCGGCACCGACCCGGTGCGTGGCACGCCCGCGCAGCGGCGCCGGCTGCGCCGCGAGCACCTCGGTGTGATCTTCCAGGACCCGATGACGTCGCTGAACCCGACGATGCGGGTCGGCCGGCAGATCACCGAGGTCACCGGCGACGCCGGCGAGGCCGTCCGGCTGCTCACCGCGGTCGGCGTCCCCGAGCCGGTGAGGCGACTGCGGGCGTTCCCGCACGAGCTGTCGGGCGGGCTGCGCCAGCGGGTGATGGCCGCGATCGCGCTCACCGGGCGGCCGGCGCTCGTCATCGCCGACGAGCCGACCACGGCGCTGGACGTGACCGTCCAGGCGCAGCTGCTCGCGCTTCTCGCCGAACTGCGCGACGAGTTCGGCTGCGCCGTCCTGTTCATCACGCACGACCTCGCGGTCGCGGCCCAGATCACCGACCGGATCGTGGTGCTCTACCAGGGCCGCGTCGCCGAGGCGGGGCCGACCCGCGACGTGCTCGCCGACGCCGTCCATCCGTACACCGCGGGCCTGCTCGGCTCCCGCCTCGACCTGGACACCCCGCGCTCCGGCGCGCTGCGAACCCTGCCACCGGAGCCGGGTGACGTCGCCGCGCGGCTCGTCGGCTGCGCGTACCACACCCGCTGCCCGCTGGCCGTCGATCGCTGCGCCGTCGAGCAGCCGCCGGCGCAGGAGCACCGTCCCGGCCACTGGCGGGCCTGCTGGCGCCCCGCGTCCGACGTCGCGGCGGCCCCGGCCCCGGCCACCACCGTTCCGGCCCCGCGGGCCGAGGCCGTCCCGGCCGTCCCAGCCGTCGCCGTGGCGGCGGGGCCGACGACGGCGGTGTCGGCGCCCGCTGGGCCGCCGGTCGTCGAGATCCGCGGCCTGCACTGCCGGTTCACCACGCGCGGCGGCCGCGGGCCGAAGCACGTGGTGCACGCGGTGCGCGGCGTCGACCTCGACGTCGCCGCGGGCGAGGCGCTGGCGATCGTGGGGGAGAGCGGGTCCGGCAAGTCGACGCTGCTGCGGGTCATCGCCGGGCTCACCCAGCCGAGCGACGGGCGCGCCGTGCTGCGCGGCGAGGCGCAGATGGTCTTCCAGGATGCCGGCTCGTCGCTGACGCCCTGGCTCACCGTCGGCAGCCTGCTGCGCGAGCGGCTGCGGCCGCTGCGACTCGGCCGGGCGGGGACGGCTGCCCGGATCGCCGAGACGATGGACCTGCTCGGCCTGCCGCCGGCGGTGCTGGGGGCGAGGCCGGCCGAGCTGTCGGGCGGCCAGCGCCAGCGGATCTGCCTGGCCCGCGCGGTGCTCGTCCCGCCCGCCGTCCTGCTGTGCGACGAGCCGACGAGCGCGCTCGACGCGTCGCTCGCGGCCAGCGTGCTCGACCTCATCCGCGGCCTGCGCGCCCGGTTCGGGATGGCGGTCGTGTTCGTCACCCACGACCTGGCGGTCGCCCGGCTGATGGGGGAGCGGATCGCCGTCGTCGCGGGCGGCGAGATCGTCGAGATCGGTGACACCGACACCGTGCTCACCACTCCGTCGCACGAGCGCACCCGGGCGCTGCTCGCCGCGGTCCCACGCCTCACCCCGGCGGGCGCGCCGTCGGGTGAGAGCGCCCGTTTCCGTCTCGACGCCGGGGAGCGCGCATGAGCACGGTCGCCGCCGTCCCCGCCCGGTTCGGCGGCCGGTTCGGTCTCGGCGCCGGCCGGCTGTGGCAGTCTCGGTCCCGCTGGGCCGACTGGGGGCTGGTCGGGCTGCTCGGCCTGGTCACCCTGGTCGCGCTGCTCGCCCCCGTCCTCGCGCCCTACGACCCGATCGCCCCCGTCGGCGACCTGGCGCTCGGGCCGCTGTCGCCGCACCACCTGCTCGGCACCGACTCGATCGGCCGCGACCTGGAGAGCCGGGTGCTGTTCGGGATCAGGGCGAGCTGGCTGTCCGCGCTCCTCGTCGTCCTCGTCGGCCTGGCCGTCGGCGGGACGGTGGGGCTGGTCGCCGGCGCGTTCGGCGGCTGGGTCGACAGCGTGCTGATGCGCGGCACCGACCTGTTCCTGGCCATGCCGGGCACGCTGGTCGCGATCGCGATCGTGTCCGCGCTCGGGCCGAGCCTGGCCCACACGCTGGTCGGGATCTCGATCGTCTGGTGGCCGTACTACGCCCGGATCGTGCGCGGCGAGACGCGGGCGCTGGCGGCGCGGCCGCACGTCGAGGCGGCGCGGCTCGCCGGGGTCGGCCCGCTGCGGCTGCTGCTGCGCCACCTGCTGCCCGGCGTCGTGCCGAGCGCCGTGGTGAGCGCGAGCCTGGACATCGGCAACGTCATCCTGCTGCTCGCCGGCCTGTCGTTCGTCGGCCTCGGCCAGCAGCAGCCGGCGGCCGAGCTCGGCGCCGACACGGCCGGCAACCTCGACCAGCTGCTCGGCCAGAGATGGGTGCCGATCATCCCCGGGCTGGCGGTGCTGGCCCTGACGCTGATCGCCAACCTCAGCGGCGACGCGCTGCGCCGGCTGCTCGGAGGCCGGTCATGACCAAGTTCGCGCTGCGCCGCGGCGGCGTCGCCGTCGGGCTGCTGCTGATCCTGCTGCTGGTGCTGTTCGTGCTGTCGCACCTGTCGGACTCCGATCCGGCGGCCGCCTACCTGGGCGCGAAGGCCTCACCGGACCAGATCGCGCAGGTCCGCCACCGGCTGGGCCTGGACCGGCCGCTGCTCGAGCAGTACTTCCGCTACGTCGGCCACGCCGTCCAGGGCGACCTGGGCACGTCGCTGCGCACCCGCCGCGGCGTGGCGGGCGATCTCTGGCATTTCTTCCCAGCGACGCTGGAGCTGGTGTTCGCCGCCTTCGTGCTGGCGGCGCTGCTCGGTGCCGGGTACGCGTTCTCCGGCGCGCTGCGCGTCCGCGGCACGGGCCCGCTGCGCGGAGTGCTGCTGGTGTTCGCGTCCGCGCCGGCGTTCCTGGTCGGCCTGCTCGGGATCGTGCTGTTCTACTCCGAGCTCGGCTGGCTGCCCGCGGCCGGCCGGGGCGCGGACACGTCGACGCCGACCGGCTTCATGCTGCTCGACAGCCTGCTGCACGCCGACCCCGGCCAGTTCGGCGCTGCGCTGCGCCATCTGCTGCTGCCGGCGCTGACCCTGGCGATCGCGCCGGCGATCGCCATCGGCCGGATCCTGCGGTCCAGCATCGAGACGACGCTGCGCGCCGACCACGTCCGCACCGCCCGTGCCAAGGGCGTCACCGAGGCCGGAGTTCTCGGCCGGCACGTGGTCCGCAACGCGCTCGGCCCGGCGCTGTCGATGTCCGGCCTGCAGCTCGGCGCGATGTTCGCCGGCGTCGTCGTCGTCGAGAAGATCTTCAGCTGGCCCGGGATCGGCTCGTACCTGTCCGACAGCATCGCGAGCGCCGACTTCCCGGCGATCGCCGGCGTGACGTTGCTGCTCGGCGCCATCTACATCGTCGCGAACGCGCTGGTCGACGTCCTGCAGACCGTCGCCGACCCGCGCCTCGCGCTGTGACCGTCCCGCCTCGTGACCCCATGTCCTGCCCCCTCGTTCTGTGACCTCTCGTCCTGTGACCCGCGGACCGTGACCCGCCGCATTGCCCGCACGTCACCCACACGTCGCTTTCGCCCGCTCGTTGATTGGACTGGACGCATGACTCGAACATTCGGACGGCGCTCGGCCAGAGCCGCCGCCCTGGGGGCCGCCGCGGCCGTGCTCGCGGCCACCCTCGCCGCCTGCGGAGGCGGCGGCTCGGGAGGGGACGGCGACGCGGTCAGCGCGCCGCCGACCGATGGCACGCTGACCGTCGGCCTGCTCGGCGACATCGGCATGCCGCCCGACCCGGCGATCTTCTACGCCGGCAACGGCATCGCCATCATGAAGAACGTCTACGACGGTCTGGTCACGTACGAGAACAACACCGACCAGGTCAAGATCGCCCCGCAGCTGGCGACGTCGTGGGAGGTCAGCGACGACAAGCTGACGTACACGTTCCACCTGCGCTCCGGCGTGACGTTCCACGACGGCACCTCGTTCACCTCGGCCGCGGTCATGCCGTCGATCGCCCGGCAGGCGTCGCTCGAGGGCGGCCCCGCCTACCTCGCCGCGATCGTGTCGTCGGTCGACACGCCGGACGACCTCACCGCGGTCGTGCACCTCAAGCAGCCGAACGCGGCCTTCCTGAACTACCTGGCCTCGCCGTTCGGCCCGAAGATGCTCTCGCCGACGGGCCTGACCGAGCACGCGGGCAGCGACCAGGCGCAGACCTACCTCAAGACCCACGACCTGGGCGCAGGCCCCTACGAGCTGACCACCGCGAACGTGGGTCAGCTGTACGTGCTCACGCAGTACGCGAAGTACTGGGGCGGGACGTCCCCGTTCAAGACGATCCGGCTGCCCGTCTACACCGACGCCTCGGCGCTGCAGCTGGCGTTCGACAAGGGTGACGTCCACCTGGTCGTGAACGCGCTCCCGTCGTCGGCGATCCCGCGGTACGCGGACAAGAACGTCGACAACTACTTCCTGCCGCAGCTGGCGGCCGCGCAGATCACCACCAACCCGAACAAGGACTTCTTCGCCACCCGCGACGCCCGCATGGCCTACCTGCAGGCGATCAACCGGGAGCAGCTGGTCTCGCAGGTGCTCGGCGAGAAGTTCGCCTCGCCGGCGACGACGGTCTACGCCCGCGGCATGATTCCCGGCGGCGCCGACAAGCAGAACATCAGCTACGACCCGTCGGTGATGCAGGCCTACGCCAAGACGGCCGCCGACAAGAGCCTCGTCGTCGGTTTCCAGACCAACCAGCCGAACGGCCAGAAGATGGCCAACATCATCGCCGCGGCGCTGACGGCGGACGGGCTGGACGCGAAGGTCCAGGGCTACACCACCGACCAGGTGTTCACCTGGTCCGAGGACCCGACCAAGGGCCCGGACAGCTTCGTCGACGCCTCCAACGGCCCCGACGGCGGTGACCCCTACATGTGGGGTCACGTCTTCTGGGACAACGCCGGCGGCATCGACTTCCTGCAGTGCGAGCTGCCCGAGGTGAACGAGCTGCTCGACAAGGCGGTCGCCACCGGGGACGTCAACACCTACGTCCAGGCGGCGCAGACCTACAGCCAGAACGGCTGCTATCTGCACCTGTCGAACAACAACGACTGGATCCTTGCCCAGAAGTGGATCTCCGGGATTCCGGAGGCGCACAACATCGGCGCCTTCGAGGTCGACTTCAGCAAGATCGGCCTCGCCAAGTCCTGACGCCATCTCTCGATCCCGGCCCGCCTCCCGCTCTCCCGGGAGGCGGGCCGGAGCCAGGCGGCGGCCCGGTCGGGCGGCCACGACGCGAAGGAGCGTGCACATGAACGATGTCGAGGCCGCCGACCTGCCGTCGCCGTCGTCGCCGTCGGCGATCTTCATCGAGGATCGCTCGACCGACGGCGACGCCAGCGCCGGCGTCGCGACGGTGACGGTCGTCGACGTCAGCGCCGCGATCGGCGCGCCGGCGGGCTCGGCGGGGGGGGCCGCGGGCGCCCAGGGCCTCGTCGAATCCTTCCGGCACACCGGCTTCGCGGTCATCACCGGCCATGAGGTCGACCTCGGCCTGTTCGAGCGGTTCTGCGCTGAGTCGGCGGACTTCTTCGCGCTGCCGCTGGACGAGAAGATGCGGGTCGGTTTCCCCGCGCCCGAGGTGATCCGGGGTTACGAGCCGGTACCTGACCAGTCGGGACCGGCGCGCGCGCCGAACCTGATGGAGTCGCTACTGATCAACCAACTGGAGCCGGTGGGTGACTACCCGGTGGGCAGCCCGCAGGCCAAGCTGTGGCGCTGGCCGAACCTGTGGCCCGAGCGCCCCGCGTCGCTGCGGCCGGTGTGGGAGGACTACTACCGGGCGATGACCGCGCTCGGTGACCGGCTCCTCGAGCTCGTCGCCCTGGGCGTCGGCCTGCCGCGCGACTGGTTCGCCGACAAGTTCGACCGCCACTTCAACAACCTCGCCGCCAACCACTACCCGCCCCGCGTCGGGGGCCTCGCCGACAGCCCGATGCTGCGCAACCGCCCGCACACCGACCACGGGGCGCTCACCCTCCTCTACCGGCCCAGCGAGCCGGGCGGGCTGGAGGTGTTCGCCGACAGCCGCTGGTGGCAGGTGCCGTTCATCCCCGGATCGCTGGTCATCAACATCGGCGACATGCTGGAGCGCTGGACGGGCGGCCTGTTGCCGGCCACCCCGCACCGCGTCGTCAAGGGCGAGGACCCGAGCGTCGGCCGCTACTCGGTCGCCTACTTCCAGCAGCCCAACCCCGACGCCCTCGTCGCCCCCGCCCTCCCCGTCGCCGCGGGCAGGCCCGACTACAGCCCGGTCGTCGCGGGCGAGCACATCTCCCGCAAGGAGCTCGGCTACCACACCGTCACGGCCGCGCTGAATGTCTGAGAGCTCGGTGCATGACGCGCCGGTGGACCTGAGCGGATGGTGGTCCGGCGAGGCGGCCGGGCGCGAGGCGGTCGCCGCGGCCGTCGACCGGGCCTGCCGCGAGACCGGGTTCCTGCTGCTGGAGGGCCACGGCGTGCCGGACGCGATCATGGGCGCGTTCGTGACGCGCTGCGACGAGTTCTTCGCGCTGCCCGTGGCGGAGAAACTCGCCTGCGTCGCGCGCAAGGTCCCCGACGGCAACAACATCGGCTACACCGCCTTCGGCGAGGAGGCGTCGGCCTACGCCGAGGACAACCGGACCCCGCCGGACCTGTTCGAGGCGATGAGCTTCAGCCGGTCCGACGCCGACCGCGCGCCGTTCGATCACTACCGAGCCTGGTACCCGGCGAACGCGTGGCCGCCCCGCCCGGCCGGCTGGGAGTGGGCGTACCGCGCCTACGAGACCGCGATGGCGCGGCTCGCCGGCGCGGTGCTCGGCGCGATGGGCCTCGCGCTCGGCATGGGCGAACGCTGGCTCGTCGACCTGTGCCTCGACGCGCCGCTGTCGACCCGGGCCAACTTCTACACCCGCCCCGCCGACGCCGGGGACCCGCTGCCCGGCCAGCTCCGTCGCGGTGAGCACACCGACTTCGGCGTGCTCACCCTGCTGTGGACCGACGGCGTGCCCGGCCTCCAGATCCGGCAAGGCGACGAATGGCGCGATGTGAACCCCGGACCGGGGCAGCTGGTGGCGAACATCGGTGACCTGCTCGCGATGTGGACCAACGACCGCTGGACCTCCACCCTGCACCGGGTGCTGCCTCCGCCGGCGAACGCCACGGGACCGGCCGCGCGCCGCAGCGTCGCCTACTTCGTCGACGCCTACCCCGGCACCCTGATCGAGCCCGTCCCCACCTGCGTCACCGCCGACAACCCGGCCCGCTTCGCCCCGATCCTCGCCGGCGATTGGCTCAACCTCCGGGCCCGCCGCCAGCTCGCCAGCACCGCCGCCAGCACCGCCGCCAGCGCCGGCGCCACCAGCAACTTCAGCGGGGTTCGTCGCCTCGCAGGGTGACGCGCTGGATCACGCGGTGCGCGTCACCGAAGTCGCCGACGACGGCGTGCTGGGTCGCGCGGTTGTCCCAGAAGCCGATGGTCCCCGGCTGCCAGTGGTAGCGCACCGTGAACTCGGGGCGTACCGAGTGCTGGTAGAGGAACGCGAGCAGCGCGTCGCTCTCGGCGCGCTGCAGCTCCTTGATGTGGGAGGTGAAGCCCGGGTTCACGAACAGCGACCGCTTTCCGGTCTCCGGGTGCGTGCGGACGACCGGGTGCTCGACCGCCTCGAGCTTGGTGAAGGTCTTGCCCTCCCAACGGCCTTCGCCGAGCAGGTCGAGGACGGCCTTGAACTGGTCCTCGCCGTCGTGGACGGCGGTCAGCGTGCTCAGAAACCCCTGAAGCGCCGGGCTGAGATCGTCGAACGCGGCCTCCTGGTTGGAGAACAGCGTGTCGCCCCCGGCCCGGGGCACCTCGACCGCACGGAGGATCGAGCCGAGCGGTGGGCGCTTCACGAAGGTCACGTCGGTATGCCAGTCCAGTCCGCGTGACACGTCGCTGACATTGCCGTAGACCGCCGCCAGCTCCCTGACCTGGGTGTAGTCGATCTGGAACACCTCGGGCTGGTCGGCCAGACCGGGGATGACCGGGTGACCCTCCGTCGGCTCGCCGAAGCGACGGGCGAAGGCGAGGTGCTCCCGCGGCGTCAGGTTCTGGCCAGGGAAGAAGACCACCTTGTAATGAAGCCAGGCGGCACGGACCGCCGCGGTCACGCCGTCGTCGAGGGTGCGCAGGTCGAGGCCGAGGATCTCGGCACCAAGGTTGCCCGAGAGCGGGACGACCTCGAACGGCACGTCGGGCGGCGAGGACACGGTCGGGATGGCGCCGGCGACGGCCGCTGCCTCAGTGGTGACGGTCATGGACGGATCTCCTAGCGAGGTGGGCGGGGGTGTGAGACTCCGTACAGGGAGACAGAGCACGATCACGTCCGACCGCAAGAACGTCGGTGCATGGATCATGAGGTAGCCGATCCCGCTGTGGGCATTCATCTGCTCGGCGAACACAAGCCGCAGCCAGGCTGCGGCCGCCGGGAGCCGAAGGCCGACAAGAAAACTGGGTGGCGTGGATGTGCCACAGCGTGGGCACGCGACAAGGCGCCAGTGAGACGGCGCCAGTGAGACGGCGGCCAGCGAGAAGTGGGCACGCGGCGGGGTGGCACGCGGCCAGCTGCCCCAGGGGTCAGGGCGTCGAGATGCGCCTGGTCGTCAGCTCGAACACAGAGCGCTACAGATGCGCTTGAAGTCGACGCAACGGCGCGAGGTCAGCCCTCCGCTGTAATCAGTCGTCGACACGATTCCGATAGTCGACCAACCCGATCGGGTTTGTCAACAGATGGGTCGCCGCGCACTCGGGGAGGCGCACCCCGGGCACCCTCTCGACAGGGTCCCGTCGGCGGATGGGCGCCCCGAGCGGGCTGCCTTCCGCCCTCCCGACCGCGGGCTGACGTCACACCCCGGGCCGCCCGACATATGCGGCGTCCGGCTACTGCGTGTCCCTTGTGACCGAGGACTCTCACGCCGAGTAATCATCTACTCGGCTGTAGTAGCATTGCGCCAGTCCAGGCGAACCTGACATTAACGTATGGGTAGGGTTGGTCCATGGCGGCCAGCAAGATCCCGGACCGGGCGGTCGTGAATCGAAGGGCAGGACTGGGGCGAGCCGGAGGCGCGAGCTCCTGGTGGTCCGCTGCCTCGGTCGCGTCGGGTTGTGCCGTCACGACCTGATCCGGCGCCGCGGCTGGTGTCTGCCTCGGTGTTCACGGTGGCATCCGGCTGTGCGCCGCGCATGACACCAGCCCGCCCGTGTGACTGGCACGGTCCTCCTCCGCACCGGCGCCGACCGCCCCTGCATGTCTCCCGACAATCGAGAAGGGCACGGTGACCGAGAGGATGTCGCCATCGTCCGGCCGCCACCGGGCCGCGTCCAGACCCAGAGCTACCCCGCGATCTCAGGCTCGCCGCGACCTGCCGTCGCTGACCGGTCTCCGAGGCGCCGCCGCCACCCTCGTGTTTGTCCGCCACATCGACGCGGATGTCGAGGAAGCAATTCCCATGGTGCCACTCGGCAACATCGGATACGTCGGTGTCATGTTCTTCTTCATGCTCTCGGGATTCGTGCTCACCTGGTCTGCCCGTCCGGGGACACGTGCCCAGTTCTACTGGCGTCGGTTCGCCAGGATCTACCCGCTGTACCTCGTCGCGATCGTGTTGTGGCTCGTCGTCGCCTGGCGGTTTGGGATGATCGGCGATTTCGGATCGAAACCCGCCGCCATTCTTCCGAGTCTTTTGCTCGTTCAGGCCTGGATTCCCACCCAGTCCATCTACTTCGGCTGGGGCGGCGCAGTGCTGTGGTCGCTGTCCTGTGAGGCGTTCTTCTACCTCGTCTTCCCACTCGTCTACCAGCGGCTCGTGGCCCGGACCAACGCGGCCCGGATCCGCGCGGCCCTCCTCGTCGTCCTGCCGACGGCGGCCGTGGCCTGCCTGGCCGGCGTGGTGGATTCCCGCCTCGACCTCGCCCTCTACGCCAACCCGGCGGTGCGGGTCGGCGAGTTTGTCCTCGGTATCGTGCTGGGCCTTCTGGCGCAGGACGGCGTGCGCGGCACAGCGGGACAGCGCCGGACGCTCGCCGTCCTCGCGACCGCCTGGCTAGCGGTCCCGATCATGCTCGGGTACCGCTATGGTGACCACTCGGGGCTCATCGACACCCTCACCCTGCCGTCGTTCGCGGCAATCATCTTCCTGGTCGCCACCCGGGAGGCGGACGGCCGCCGAGTACCCATCGCGAGTGCCCGCCCTCTCGTCTATTTCGGCGTGGTCTCCTACGCCTTCTATCTCATCCACCCCGGCGCACTCGCGGTCGTCACCGAACTCGGCTGGTTCGACACGGCCAGCGCGCCCGCGGCGGCTCTCGCCATACTCGCGGGTTTTTCCTTCTCCATCGCACTTGGCGCGTTCCTGCACCACACCGTGGAAAAGCCGGCCCACCGGTACCTGCTGCGTAGGTTCCGAGGCCCGCGCGATCAACGGGTCGATCTCGCCGTGCGCCCGGTCGAACCCGATTGGGCAGCGGCCGGCGCGGGTGTCGGCCCGGCGTACGGTGCGCACGACCTTGCCGGAAGCGCGGCGGGGGCAGCGACGTGGCCTCTGAGACGGGCCGGCTCAGACCGGTCGGCGTGAGGCGGAGGGCGAGGACCGGCGGAGGCGGGTGACGGTCCCGTCCAGACTGCGAACCTCGCCGACGCCGTGGACCGTAAGCGGCCGCGGGGGAGTTCGGCCGCTTTGCGCGCCGCGCGAAGCGGGCGCTGCCCTAAAATGGCCGCCATTGACGTTCTGACCCTGGAGAACCGCGCTCCGTTGCCACGTGCCGTGTTCGACCCGCGCCGGCTTGCGGCGGTGCGGGCCACGGGCTTGCTGGACACGCCGGCGGAAGCGCCGTTCGACAACCTTTCTGGCTTGGCGGCGGCGCTGCTGGGGACGCCGTGGGCGTTCGTCACGCTCGTCGATGATCGTCGTTCGTTCTGGAAGAGTTGTATCGGTGTCGATGTGACCGACCCGGCCGAGCGGCAGAACGCGGTCAGTGAGAGCTTCTGCCAGTACGTCATCGATTCGGGCGCCGAGTTGATCGTGACGGACGCGGCGGTCGATCCTCGGACCAGGGACAACCCGTCGGTGGCGTCGATGGGCATCGGCGCCTGGATCGGGTTTCCCGTCCGCTCGCCCGACGGGTTGATCCTGGGCACGCTGTGCGCGGTGGACCGCCGCAGCCGGCAGTGGAGTGACCGGGACATTCTGACGATCTCCGGTCTGGCGAAGGCCGCCTCCAGCGAGGTGGAGCTTCGAGAGACCGCGAGTCGTGCCCAGCGCAGCGCGACGCAGGCCGTGGCGTTGGCCCGCACCTTGCAGGACAGCCTCCTGCCGCCGATGCTGCCGGCCGTGCCCGGCGTCGAGATCGCTGCCCGGTACCTCCCGGCCACGGCGAGCGGCACCGAGGTGGTCGGCGACTTCTATGACCTGTTCCCGCATCACGACCGGTTGTGGGGCGTCGCGCTGGGCGATGTCTGCGGCAAGGGGCTCGACGCGGCGAAGGTGACGGCGTTGGCGCGTTACACGATCCGGGCCGCCGCGACCCGGCAACGGTCACCCGCCCAGGTGCTGGCACACCTGAACGACGCTCTGGCGACGCAACGAGTCGACGATCATCGCTTCCTTACGGCGATCTACGCGGTGCTGCACCCGCCGCGGGGTGACGGCTCGGTCCACGGGAGTCTTGCGCTTGGCGGCCACGAACCACCGCTGCTGCGCCGTGCCGACGGCGGGATCAGCGCCGTGGGTGAGCCGGGAACCGCGCTCGGCATCGTGCCCGATCCCGACCTGACCGACACCCGCTTCGCGCTGCGACCCGGCGACAGCCTCCTGCTTTACACCGACGGCGTGACCGAGGCACGCCACCCACATACACGGGAGTTCTTCGGCGACACCCGGCTGCGCCACGTCCTGCACGCCAACGGCGGCCAGGGCGCCGCGCACCTCGCGCACGC
Source organism: Pseudofrankia saprophytica (assembly GCF_000235425.2). Taxonomy (NCBI): domain Bacteria; kingdom Bacillati; phylum Actinomycetota; class Actinomycetes; order Frankiales; family Frankiaceae; genus Pseudofrankia; species Pseudofrankia saprophytica. The sequence continues at coordinate 332,568 of NZ_KI912267.1, read as the reverse complement.
CCTGGAAGCCGCCATTCTGGAATTCACCGAGGGCCACGCTACCGACGACACCGCTCTGCTCATCCTGCACGTCCCCACCGGATAACCGTCCGTCCGGCCCCGCGCCGGCCCGCCCCGGTTGGCCGGCCCAACGCCACCGAGGCCGGCGCGTCAGCCGGTTGGCGGCAGGACCAGGTGGTGCGGCGCGATCGAGGATTCCGGGACGATCTCGAACCACACGGTTTTTCCATGGGTGTGTCGCTGGATGCCCCAGCGGGTCGCGAGGGTGTCTATCAGCCCGATGCCCCGGCCATGCGTCGCGTCGGTCCTGGTGGGGGCGGTGGTGGGTGAGCGGTTGTTGTCATCGGTGACCTCGACGCGGATACAGCCCGATGAGGCCCGGATGACCAGGCGCGCGGACGTGCCTGCGTGCACGATCGCGTTGGTGACGGTCTCACTGGTCAGCAGCATGGCGGTATCGCAGGTATCGGCGGGTAGATCGGCGCTGCAGCACATTCGGCGCACGGCGTGGCGCATGTCCCGGACGGCCATGGGATCACGCCCGATCCTGAACTCCTCGATCCGCTCGGTCATCATGTGAGGAGTCGCAGCCGCGTCCGAGATGGCGTCCGATTCAGGCCGGACTTGTCGGGCCGCGAGGCGGTGAGGACGGGACGCGGATGGGCGGGTGGACGTTGCCGGTGCCGAGTCACTCCGTCCTCCCCTTGCTCACCGCGGGCCGAAACCGGTGCCCTGCGGATGCTCCGCCGCGTTGCGGCGGCATTGCTCTCGACGAGAGTCACACGGATGGCGTGGAACGGTCGGGCCCTGTCGGGGCCGCGACCCACCAACGCGAAGTCGGCGGCCGGCCCGAGGTCGGGTCGGCCGCCGATCTCCGCCCCATCGGCGACGAGCCCGAGGAGACGGCGCGGGAACATCGCGCGGAGGTGGATCGGCGATCTTCCTGTGGTGCTAGATCCGGGCTCCACGCCGGCCGCCGGTCACCGCGCGCACGATGAGCAGGAGAACCACGGCGCCGACGATCGCGGTGATCCAGGTGGAGATGTTGAAGAACGTGTTCAGCGAGTGCACATGGAAAATCACCTTGGCGAGCCAGCCACCCAGCAGGGCGCCGACAATCCCGACGACCCCGGCGACCACCCAGCTCGTCCGCTCACCGGTCAGCTTTTCGGCGATGATTCCGGCGACCAGACCGAGCGCGATCCACGCGATAATACCCATGTTCACTTTCCCGCCTGTTGATGATGTCTGCTGCCGAGGGGTCTACCCGGCGGACCTCCGCCTAATCCCGCTCAATTGCTGAAATCTCGCGCCGTGAAACGCTATTTTCCGCCGCCCCAGTCAGGGGCCGGCCGAGGTGGCGGGGCGCGCGTCGCCTGGGCGCGGCGTCCGCGCGCGTAGGTATGGACCCGGCGGGCCGGTTCGCCACGAACGGTGGCGAGCGCGTCGCCACCCAGCCTCGACCGGCCACCCAGCCTCGACCGGCCTCCGGCCGTATGCGCACCGGCAGGCGACCAGCAGGCCCGCCCGCGCATCGGGCGGCGGCCATCAAAGCGTTTGGGCGGTGATCGCCGGTGGTAACGATGACCGTGGATCAACAAATTAGGGAGATCTTGTATGGCTGACATTGTCGATTTGGTCTACGCGGATCACGATTGGTTGCGGCGCCAGTTCTTCTACCTCGACTACGCCACCAGCAACGCCGAGTTGAAGGCGGTGTGGGAGGTGCTGGCGATCCGGTTGGACACCCACGCGGACGCGGAGGAGACGGTGTTCTACCCGACTCTGCTGAAGAAGGGTGAAGCCGGTGATCCGGAAGACGAGACCGAGGACGCGATCGATGACCACAACAAGATCCGCGACGCGGTCGCCGAGGCCCGCTCCCACCGGGCCGGGAGCAAGGTCTGGTTCGAGGCGGTGGGTGAGGCCCGGACCGAGAACGGCAAACACCTGGACGAGGAGGAACGCGAGGCGATCCCGGATTTCATCAAGAGCACCAGCCCGGAACTGCGTCACCAGCTGGCAATGCGGTGGCTGCAGTTCTACGCCGACCACCAGGCCGGCGCAGGGGTGAACACGAAAAGCAAGGACGCGGCGGACTACATCGAGACCAACAGCTGACCCTGCCGCCTAGCCGCTGACGCGGCGCAGAGCGTCCGGAGTGAGGTCGACCAGGGCGCGATAGCCGTCGACGGCCATGATCAGGTCGGCCTCGGCGAGGATGGAGCGGAGCACGTGGATGACGCCTTCGACGCCGCCGAGGGCGAGGCCGTACGCGTATGGCCGACCGATCCCGACCGCGGACGCGCCCAGGGCCAGCGCCTTGACCACGTCGGCGCCGGAGCGGATGCCCGAGTCGAACAGGACGGGCAGGCCGCCCGCCGCCGCGACGACGCCGGGCAGGCAGTCGAGGGCGGGCAGGCCGCCGTTGGCCTGCCGGCCGCCGTGGTTCGAGCAGTAGATGCCGTCGACGCCCGCGTCGGCGGCGCGGCGGGCGTCGTCCGGGTGCTGGATCCCCTTGAGGATCAGCGGGAGCCTGGTGAGCGAGCGCAGCCAGCGCAGGTCGTCCCAGGTCACCGCGTGGCCGAACGTCATCACCCACTGCAGGACGGCGGCCTGAGGGTCGGACGCGGGGTCGGCGCCGAGCATCGCCCTGAACCGGGGATCGGTGTAGTAGTTCGCCAGGCAGTGTCCGCGCAGCTGCGGGAAGTTCGACGTGGCCAGGTCGCGGGGCCGCCACCCGGTGACCCAGGTGTCCAGGGTGACGACGATGCCAGCGAAACCGGCCCGCTCGGCGCGGCTCACCAGGCTTTCGGCGAGTTCGCGGTCCTTGGGCGTGTACAGCTGGAAGAAACCCGGTGTCTCGCCGAGCTCGGCCGCGACCTCCTCCAGCGGATCAACGGTCAGCGTCGAGGCGACCATCGGGACGCCGGCCCTGGCCGCTGCCCGGGCGGTCTCGAGGTCGCCGTGCCCGCTCTGCGCGCACAACCCGATGACGCCGATAGGCGCGAGGAACACCGGTGCCGGCCACCGCCGACCCCACAGTTCCACCGACAGGTCGCGTTCCGTCGCGCCGACCAGCATCCGCGGTACCAGTCCCCAGCCGCCGAAGGCCGCGTGGTTGGCCCGCTGGGTCGCCTCGTCACCCGCCCCACCGGCCACATACGACCAGACCGACGGTGACAGCGCGCTCGCCGCCCGCCGCTCCAGCTCGTCGAAGACCATCGGCAGCGTCGGCAGGACACCGCTCAGGCCCTGGAGGTAGATCTCCACCTGGTAGTCACCGAACGGCCGCGGAAGCCCGTCACCCACCCCTGATCCCCTCCGTTCCGGGCTGGCGTGGCACGCCTGGTGCTCGCCCGCGCCGTAGCCTGGCATCGCGGCGCGCCCGGCGCCAGGACCGACTCCCAGGAGACCGAGACCGTATGACCGCGCAGATCCTTGACGGCAGGGCCCAGTCGACGGCGATTCTTGATCGCGTCGAGCGGGAGGTGACCGAGTTCGTCACCGCCCACGGCCGCGTCCCGGTGCTCGCGACGGTGCTCGTCGGCGACGATCCGGCCTCCCGCACCTATGTCCGGATGAAGGCGAACCGCTGCGCCAAGGTCGGCATGCAGTCGCGCCGCCTGGAGCTGGACGCGTCGATCTCGACGGAGACCCTGATCGAGGCGATCCGGGAGCTGTCCGCCGACCCGGAGGTCGACGGCATCCTGCTGCAGCACCCGGTGCCTGACCAGATCGACGAGCGGGCGGCCTTCGAGGCGATCGCCCCGTCGAAGGACGTCGACGGCGTCACGAGGACGTCGTTCGCGATGATGGCGTTCGACGAGGGCGGCTTCCGGTCGGCCACGCCGGGCGGGATCATGGCGTTGATCGACGCCTACGACATTCCGCTGGCCGGCAAGCACGCCGTCGTCGTCGGGCGCAGCCCCATCCTCGGCAAGCCGGTCGGCATGCTGCTGCTGGCCCGCAACGCCACCGTCACCTACTGCCACTCCCGCACCGCGGACCTGGCCGACCACGTCGCCCGTGCCGATGTCGTCGTCGCCGCCGTCGGTCGTCCGGCCCTGATCAAGGGTGACTGGATCAAGCCCGGCGCCGTGGTCGTCGACGCCGGCTACGCCGACAACCAGGGCGATGTCGAATACGCCCCGGCCGCGGAGCGCGCCGCCTACATCACCCCGGTCCCCGGCGGCGTCGGCCCGATGACCATCGCCGTCCTCATCGACCAGACCATGCAGGCCGCCCGTGCACGCGAGTCCGCCCGCGCCGGTGACCTCACCCCCGCCGGCACCCCTGAGAACTAGGCGGGCCTGCCCCGTGCTGGCGGCTGTGCCGCCCGGTCACAGGTGTCTGGGGCGGTTGACGAAGCGGCCTTCCTTCGGCGAGTAGAACCAGCCGGCGCCGGCCTTCGTGCCGCCGTCGACGGGGATGTTGTGGCCGGTGACGAACGACGAGAGGTCGCTGGCGAGGAAGAGCGCGACGCGGGCCTGGTCCTCGGGCCAGCCGAGCCGACCGACGGGCGCCCAGGAGGCCCAGAGGTCGTCGTGGTCCTCGTAGCCGGTGAGGTAGTCGACCTGTGGCGTCTGGGTGAGGTCGGGGCCGATTCCGTTGACCCGGATGCCGTGGCGGCCCATGGTCACCGCCAGGCCGGTCGTGAAATGGGCTGCGCCGGCCTTCATGGCGCCGTAGACCGGGTCACCCGGGTAGCCGCGCATCCCCTCGACCGAGTGGATGTTGACGATGCTCCCGCTACGCCGCTCCATCATCGACGGGATGAACGCGCGCGTGACGGCGAAGACGTGCAGCAGGTTGGTCTCGTACATCTGCCGCCACGACTCGGTCGACGACTGGGGGAACCGCGCCAGCGGCCGGTAGTCGCCGACGTTGTTCACCAGCACGTCGACCCGCCCGTGCTCGGAGAGCACCGTGTCCGCCAGCCGTGCCACGTCCTGCTCGGCCCTGACGTCGACAACGTGCGCGCGTACCGTCCCGCCCGCACCCGTCACCTCGGCGCGTAACCGTTCGGCCCGCTCCGGGTCGATCTCGGCGACCTCGACGAGAGCGCCATGCTCGGCGAACAGCCGAGCGATGGCGCCGCCGATCCCGTCGCCACCCCCGGTGACCACGGCGACCCGCCCTTCAAGAAGCCGGTTCCAGTTCTCTATCGACGGCACCTGCGTGGCCCGCCGTTCCTCGCGCCCAATCATCGGGGCACCGTACCCTTCTCCGAAGCGGGCGGCGAGAACAGAGTTCTAGTAGGGGAGAGGTGCGGGATGTTCGAACTGGCGGGGCATGTGGCGCTGGTGACCGGGGCTGGGCAGAACATGGGCGCGGGCGCGGCGCGCGCGTTAGCCGCCCAGGGGGCCATGGTCGCCGTGAACGATCTTTCTCTCGAGCGGGCCGAGGCCACGCGCAAGGAGATCGAGGCGGCCGGCGGGACGGCGATCGCGATCGCGTTCGATGTCCTGGACGCCGACGCGGTGCGGGCGGCGGTGGCGCGGATCCGGGCCGAGGTCGGCCGGCCCGTCGACATCCTGGTGAACAATGCCGGCATTCACCCGGACATGGGAGCCGTCCCGTTCCGCCAGCTCGACCCGGCCCGGTGGCGTGGGCCGATCGACCTGAACATCTACGGCTCGCTGCACTGCATTCACGCCGTGCTCGAGGACATGTGCACGGCGGGCTGGGGACGGATCGTGCAGATCTCCTCCGGCGCCGGCCGCACGGGCCTGAACATCGGCGTCGCGGTCTATGGCACCGGCAAGAGCGGCATCGAGGGCTTCATCCGGCACCTCTCCCAGGAGGTCGCGGCCCAGGGCGTGACGGCGAACAGCCTGGCCCTCGGACTGATGAACAACGCGGCCCGGGGCGACGCGTCGGTCACCGCCCACCTGGCGGCCTCGGTCCCGGCGAAGCGCCTCGGCACCCCCGAGGACGTGGGCGCCGCGGTCGTCTTCCTCGCCTCCCCGGAGGCGTCCTGGCTGACCGGGCAGACCATCAACCTCAACGGCGGCGCCACGACGAACTGACAGCCGCCCGGTCAGCGACGGGCGGTGGTCAGGCCGTAGTCGTAGGGGAAGAGCGGGTCGTAGTCCTTGTCGCCGATGTTGATGGGTTCCTGGGACTCGGCGCGCGGCCAGGTGACCGGGAGGCGACCGGAGTAGGGGCGGTCGCCGAACAGGGTGTCGGCGACGCCGGCGCCCTCGCTGCCCGGCAGCCACGACATGACGAACGCGTCCATCTTCGCGAGCTCGTCGGTGACGATCTGCGGGCGGCCGGCGACGTCCAGGACGACGCAGGTGCTGATGGCGCCGCACACGTGGTCGATGTTCGCGCGGTCGGTGCCGGACAGGTTCAGCGTGTGGCCGTTGCCGACGTCGCCCAACCCCTCCGCGTACGGAGTCTCGCCGATGACGACGACGCCGACGTCGTGGCCCGCGGTCGGCGCGGACGCGTCGGCGCTGTAGGTCACGTTCGCTGCGTAATGCTGAACGCCCTGCAGGATCGTGGTCCCGGGGATGGTGTTCCCGGGGGCTCCCTGCCAGGTGGCGGTCCAGCCGCCCGCCTGGTTGCCGAGGTCGCTCGCGTTCACCCCGGCCACGTAGACGCGCTGGGAGGACCGCAGCGGCAGCGTGTCGCCGTCGTTCTTCAGGAGCACCTGCGACGCGGCGACGGCCCGGCGGGCGACGGCGCGGTGCTCTGGCGAGCCGACCGTGCCGATGTTCCCGCGGTTGGTGAAGGGACGCTCGAAGAGGCCCAGCTCGAACTTGGCCGTGAGGATCCGGCCCACCGCGTCGTCGATGCGCGACATCGGGACCCGCCCGGCCCGTACCTCGTCCAGCAGCGTCCGGGCGAACCGCGGCGCGCTGTTGGGTTCCATGAACATGTCGATCCCGGCATTGACGCCGGCACGGACCTGGGCGGCGTAGTCACCGGGGAGCTGCTGGATCGCCATCAGGTCGCTGACGAGGAACCCGTCGAACCCGATCTTCTCCTTGAGGACGTCGGTGAGCAGCTCCTTGTTCGCGCTCATCCGCACCGGGTTGCCGACGCCGTCCTCCGTCCAGTCGACGCTGGAGTACGACGGCATGATGCTGCCGACGTGGTACTTCTCGACGGCCGTCACGTAGGGCGCGAGGTCGACCTGGTCGAAGTGGGCGCGGTCGGTGACCGTGACGCCCTGGTCGATGGTGTACGCGAAACTGGTGGACGTCCCGTAGGCGGTGTCGCCGTCGCCCGCGAAGTGTTTGGCGGTGGCGAGAACGCGCGTCGGGTCGGCGAGATCCCCGGTGCCCTTGCCCTGGAGACCTTCCAGGACCGTCTCCATCTGGATGACGAGGTTCGGGTCCTCGCCGAAGCTCTCGTAGGTGCGGCCCCAGCGCAGGTCGCGGGAGACGCACAGGCAGGGCGCGAAGACCCACTGCGGGCCGGTCGCCCTGGTCTCGGTGGCGGTGACCCGCGCCGCCTCGCGGACGAGGTCCGGGTCGCGGGTCGCGCCCATCGCGATGTTGTGCGGGAAGATCGTGGCGCCGATGAGGTTGTTGTCCCCGTGCACCGAGTCGGTGCCGTACAGCAGCGGAATCCGCAGCCTGGTGGTGAGCGCGCGCGACTGGAGGCCGTCGACCAGGTTGGCCCAGGCGGACGGGGTGTCGTCGGCTGGCACCAGGGCCGGACCGGACAGCACCGAGCCGAGCCCGAGTGACGTGACCATGGACGGGTCCTTGGCGACGGCGCCACGGTCGGCCTGCGTCATCTGGCCGACCTTCTCGTCCAGCGTCATCCGGCCGAGCAGGTCGGAAACCCGCTGGTCGACCGGCACCGCCGGGTCGAGATAGGGAAAAGAAGCGGGTGCCTTCCCTTTTGCGCATCCGGCCGCCACGACGGGCAGAACGACCGCGGCAATCGCGAGCGCGACCAGGGCGTGTCCGTTCGACAGCCGGGACAAGAGCGTTCTGGACAGTCTCGTTGACGGCACGGTGGAATTTAACCCGGTGGCCGGGCGCGCTCACAGACGGTCTCAGGGACGATCTGGTGATCATCGAGGCGGTGCTCGCACTCGAATCCGCCACGGGGCCCGGCCGTGATGGTGAACTCGTTACAGGCCGGTTTCCGCGGGCGGCGTCGCCGGCCGGGCCCGGCCGGCGGACGCGCGAGGGAGTCGTCATAGCCGCGGCTGGGACAGAGGGCGGGACCGGGGCCACCGCCGCGAGTGCCACCGTCGCGGAGAAGTGGTCGGCGACGCGGCTGGCGTCGGTGGCCGTCTCCTATGCGCTGTTCGTGGTGTTCGGTATCTCCGCCGGCGTCGGCGGCGTGCTGCTGCCGGCGCAGATGGCCGACTACGGCGTGGACGAGGCGACGATCGGCGCGACGTTCTTCACCAGCGCGGCCGGCTACGTCATCGCCAGCTCGCTGACCGGACCCATCGTCGGCCGGCTCGGTACCCGGCGCATGCTGCTCGGCTTCGGCGCGCTGCTCCTGTGTGCGTGGCTCTTCACCTCGACGCGGCCGCCCTTCCTCGTGTTCGTCGTGCTGTCGCTGCTCATGGGCTTCGCGACGGGCCTGCTGGAATGCGTCCTGAACGTCTACCTCACCGCTCGGCCGGGGTCGACGGCGTTGCTCAACCGGTTGCACGCCTTCTTCGGCGTCGGCGCGCTGATCGGCCCGCTGCTCGCGGCGTGGCTGCTGACGTTCACCGGCTGGCCGACCGTGATGCTGGTGCTCGCGGTCGTCACCGCGCCGACACTCCTGGCCGCCGCCGTCACCTTCCCGGCACCCGCCGCCGACCCGCTGCTGACCGCGTCCGCACCCCCGGACGGGTCGACCGGGTCAGCGGCGGGCGGCGGCGGGCGGCCGGCCGCTGGCCTTCCCGCGGTGCTGCGCCAGCCGGCGGTGCTGCTCGGCGCGGGCATGCTGGCCGTCTACGTCGGCCTGGAGATCGCCGTCGGAAACTGGGGTTATACCTACCTTGTCGAGGAACGGTCCGTTTCCGGCCTGCTGGCGGGCTACACGACCAGCGGGTACTGGCTCGGCCTCACCGCCGGCCGGTTCCTCACCACCCCGGTCACCGCCCGGCTGCGGCTGACCCAGACCGGCCTGATGTACGCGTGCATGGCCGGGACGACGGTCGCGGGCGTGCTCGCGTGGGCGGCGCCGGGCACGGCGGGCCTGGCGAGCGCCGCGTTCCTGCTGCTCGGCTTCTTCCTCGGCCCGATCTTCCCGACGGCCATGGCGGTCACGCCGCGCCTGACCTCCGCGGGCCTCGTGCCGACCGCCATCGGGGTGCTCACCGCCGGCGGGCTGGTGGGCGGCGCACTGCTGCCCTGGTTGGCCGGCACGCTGCTGCAGGTCGCGGGAGCGTGGACGTTGTTCCCGTTCGCCATCCTGCTCGCACTCGCCCAGCTGGCCCTGTGGTGGCGCGTCGCGCGCCGGATCGCCGACACCAGCGCCCCGTCGATCGCCGCCAGCCCGGAGGTCCAGATAACCCTGCCGGGCCCGTGATCAGCCTGGCGCGTGATCAGCCTGGCGCGCCGGCCACGCGGCGGCGGTAGGCCGACGGGGTCTCGCCGCAGCGCTGGGCGAACGCGCGGGCGAAGGCGCTGACGTTCTCGAAGCCGACCGCCAGCGACACGTCCAGCACCGAAGGGCCCGGCTCGGCGAGCAGCGCCATCGCCCGCAGCAGCCGGGCCTGTAGCAGGTAGCCGCGCCAGGGCATGCCCAGCTCGGCGGCGAACTGGCGGCGCAGCGTCCGCTCGGACACCCCGATCGCATGGCTCACCGCGGCCGCGGTGACCGTGTCGAGATGCTCGCGGGTGTAGACCATCGCCGCCGCCACCACCGGGTCGGTCGAGGTCGGCAGGCTCAGCGGCTCCTCGTGATCGAGCGACTCGGCGACCAGGTGGGCGAGCGTCCGGAAGAACCCGTCGGAGACCTCGTTGGACTCGGGCCGCGAGATCGGCCAGCGCAGGGCGTAGAGCATCATCTCCCGGATCAACGGGGAGACCGCGAGGATGCGGGCCCGGTCGCCGGGGTACGGCACGATGCGCGGGTCGAACATCACCGACACCGTGCGCACCGCGGCGTTCATCGTCGCCTGGTGCTCCAGGCCCGCCGGGATCCAGGCGGCCTGCTGCGGCGGCAGCAGGTAGTGGCCGGCGGCGGTCTCCACCTCGACGACGCCGGAGACGCCGTACTCGATCTGGTGCATGTCGTGTGAGTGCCAGCCGGTGACCAGCCGCTCGCCCTCGTACTGGTAGCCGCCGCCAAGCGCGGCCCCACCCTGGCGCAGGTCGACCGTGCCACGGTGGATCCGCCCCTGGTCGGTGGTGGGTGGTCCCGGCGAGAACCGTGACCGCGGGCTTTCGGCCAGCCACCTCGCGTCGACGATTTGTGCCGTAGCCTGGTCCGTGGCCGTTTCGGTGGGATTCCTGGCCGAACGTGCGGAGACGGACATGGTGACGAAGCGTACAACTAGCTGAGGGTCAGGCACAGGCCGATGTTCTTCCGTGCCCAGCCGCCTGGCCCCGTCGCCCCGCGTTTGAGGAGGTAAGTGCCAGATGAACATCGACGAGATGATCCTGGTCAGCATCGATGATCATGTGGTCGAGCCGCCGGACATGTTCGACGGCCGTGTGCCGGCGAAGTGGGCGGACCTCGCGCCGCACGTCGAGAAGGGCGAGGACGGCATCGAGCGGTGGATCTACCGCGGCCGCCCGACCGGCGTCTCCGGCCTGAACGCCGTCGTCTCCTGGCCCGCCGAGGAGTGGGACAAGAACCCGGCGAGCTTCGCCGAGATGCGTCCCGGCGCCTACGACATCCACGCCCGCGTCCGCGACATGGACCGCAACGGCATCCTCGCCTCGATGTGCTTCCCGACCTTCACGGGCTTCTCTGCCGGTCATCTCACCCACTACAAGGACGAGATCACCGTCTCGATGATCGAGGCGTACAACGACTGGCACGTCGACGGCTGGGCGGGCGCCTACCCGGGCCGGTTCATCCCGATCGCGCTGGTGCCGACCTGGGACCCGCAGCTGATGGTCAACGAGATCCACCGGGTCGCCGCCCGCGGGGTCAAGGCCGTCACGATGCCCGAGCAGCCCCACCTCGAAGGCCTGCCGAGCTACCACGACATCGACTACTGGGGCCCGGTCTTCAAGGCGATGTCCGACACCGGCCTGGTCTGGTGCCTGCACATCGGCCAGGGCTTCGGCGCCATCAAGGGCGCGCCGGACGCGCCGATCGACAACCTGATCATCCTGGCCTGCCAGATCTCGGCGCTGGCCGCGCAGGACGTCCTGTGGGGCCCGGCGATGCGCTCCTACCCCGACCTGAAGTTCGCGTTCTCCGAGGGCGGCATCGGCTGGATCCCGTTCTACCTGGACCGCTGCGACCGCCATTACACGAACCAGCGCTGGCTGCGCCGGGACTTCGGCGGAAGGCTGCCGAGCGAGGTCTTCCGCGAGCACACGCTGGCCTGCTACGTCACCGACCCGACCACGCTGAAGCTGCGCCACGAGATCGGCATCGACAACATCGCCTGGGAGTGCGACTACCCGCACTCCGACTCGATCTGGCCGACCGCTCCCGAGTTCGTCCTGAACGAGCTGAACAACGCCGGCGCCGACGACGCGGACATCAACAAGATCACCTGGGAGAACGCCTCCCGCTTCTTCAACTGGGACACGTTCGCGCAGATCCCGAAGGAGAAGGCCACGGTCGGCGCTCTGCGCGCGACCGCCACCGACGTGGAGACGGCCATCGTCCCCCGCGCCGAGTGGGCCCGTCGCTACGCCGCGAAGCACGCGGCGGCCGCGTAGCCGGCGCAGCAGTCGACGAGGGGCCCGGGGGCGGCGAAAGCCGCCCCCGGGCCCCTCGTCCGTCTCAGAGAGCGCCGGCGGTCAGCGAGTCGGGTTCGCCGGCACGTTGCCGAACGTTGGCCAGCGCCGCGCTCACCGCGTCCAGCCGGACGGCCTCGAACCGGGCCGCGTCCAACCTGGCTGTGTGGGCCGCATCGGTCAGCGCCGCGGCCGCCGACGCCGCGTTGACCTGGCCGGCCTCGGCCATGGGCGCGTGCGCCCCAGTCGCGTTCACCAGCTCGGACGTACGCCGCCACAGGGCGCGCCGGAACCGGCGGTCGAACACGAGCGGGTTCGGCTGGGCCGGACGGCGGTCGAAGTAGTAGGCGCCGTCGACGAGCCGCGTGCCCTCGACGGTGGCGAGCCACACCAGCGTGTCGGCGGCCTGCTCGGGCGAGCGCAGGAGCGCGCGGAACGGGGAGCGCATGAACGTGCGCACGAACATCGGGCCCTCGGCCCCGAAGTTCGTGCGCACGATGCCCGGATGAAACGACACCGCCCGGACCCCGCCAATTCGTTCGGGCATCTCGGCGGCGAACGCGATGTTCGCCAGCTTTGAGGCGGCATACGCGTCGAGCGCCCGATAGCGGCGGCCGTTGACCATCCGTTCGGGATCGAAACGGGCGAGTCGGCTGCTGCTCATCAGGCTGGCCGTGACGACCACCCGGCCGTCCCACTCGGCGAGGCGCGGCGCGAGCAGCTGGGTCAGGAGAAACGGCGCGAGGTGGTTGACCTGCAGGGTCCACTCGTTGCCGTCCTCGGTGACCGCGCGCCGCGCGCCGCTCATCATCCCGGCGTTGTTCACCAGGACGTCGATGCGTGGCAGGTCGGCCAGCAGCCGCCGGCCCAGCTCGCGCACCTGCGCGAACGAGGAGAAATCCGCGACGTATGCCGTCGCCCCGAGCTCTGCCGCGATCCGCTCGGTGTCCGCCCGCTCGAGTCCGATCAGCGCCAGTCGGTGCCCCTGCCGCGCCAGCTCGCGCGCAGCCGCTGCACCGATACCGCCGTTCGCCCCGGTGACGACGATGACCTTCTGCTGCTTCACAACGCCGACCGTAAAGCGTTGCCCTCCGCCCGGAGCGGCATTGTCACCATGCTGATAAGACATGTCGACCGGCTGACGACCGGTGCCGGCGGCTTCGTGCCGTCCGGCCGGCCGCGGCGCCCCGAGTCGCCGCGGCCGAGGTCGCGATCGGCGGTTCAGGGCCGGCGGCGGTGGACGAGATGGACCAGGCGGGCAAGCTGCCGATAGGGGTCGCGGGAGCCCGCGAGCCATTCGGCGTCGACGACCTCGTCGAGGTCGGCACCGGGGGGCTCGTCGGCCAGGTGGTCGGTGAACGTCCTGATCCCGTACCAGGCGAGCGGTTCGGCGCCCTCGGCGGCGAGCACGGCCCGGACGTGGGACGGGTCGTCGCCGCGGTTGGTCGGGGCCGGGCCGAGCACGACGGGCCCGGGGTGCGTGCCGTCGGTGTCACGGCGCGCCGCCTGGTCATCACGGTCGTGATGGTCGCCGGGCGCCCGGCCGGGGGCGCCGGAATCGCCGGCGCCGGCGTCCGCGAGCTGCTCCAGCACATCGCTCCAGCGCCCCTGCAGGCCGGCGCGCAGCGCCAGGGCAGGGCCGTTCTTGCCGACGACCGAGATCGTGCCGCCCGGCCGGGTCACGTCGACGAGGACGCGCAGGAGCTCCTCCGGCTCCGGGATGAACATGATGACCCCGTGGCAGAGGGCCGCGTCGAAGTCGCGTCCCACCAGGTTGGCCACGTCGAGGCCATCGCCCTGGACGAGCTGGATCCGGTCCCGGACGGCCCGGGGCGCGGCGGCGACGGCGTGGGTGGCCTCGGCCATCATCCGCCGATCCGGTTCGCAGACGGTCACCTCGTAGCCGAGGCTGGCCAGCGCGAGCGCCTGGACGCCGGTCCCGCCGCCGACGTCGACGATGCGGGCGGGGGCGGGCGGCAGATGGGTACGTAGCGCCCGGGTGACGAGACGCTGCCGCACGACTCCGCGCAACGTGGCCGTATGGGCGACATAGTCGTAGTCGGGGACGCCGTCGACCAGGGCGAGAAGCTGGCGGCCGTCGGGCTCGTCGACGGAGCGACGACCGACCTCGACGTCGTCCCCGTCCCCGTGTCCGTTGACGCTGTGTCCGTTGACGCTGTGCCCGTCGACGGTGCCTCCGGCGACGGTGTCGGCATCGCCCGTTCTCGCGACGGTGTCGGTCCGAGAGCTCGTCGCGGCGCGGGCCGGAGCGCGGCCGGGGGTTGGGCGCAGCCGGGCCGGGCCGCCGGCGACCGGGCCGCCGCGAGGCTGCTCGGGAGATGCCTGGTCCAGATCGGGCCGACCATCGTGCAGGTGTCGCCGCATGGCGTTGCGCTCCTTCGTCGTCCGCGTCGTCCCGCGGGCACTCAATGCTGTTTCTCTTCCCCATCCTCAGGTCATTAGTCACGCGAATTACCACAGATGTGTAGATTTTGACAGACAGCGTGCGGCCCGGTCTGTTCGCGCCGATCGCGCCGCGTCGCCCGCCCGTCTCCGTCCCTGGGCGCAGCGGCCGCCGCCGGGCCTCCGCCCGCGGTCGAATCCAGAGATCAGTCCGCGTACCGATGACCGCGAGATCGCCCGGCTGGATTCTTCCGACCATGGAAATCTCACGAACGGCTGAATCGCCCGCGGCCGCCACGACCGAGGCCGCGATAGCCGCCGAAGGGCTGACGAAACGCTACGGCGGGCGTGCCGCGATCGAGGATGTGTCCTTCAGCGTGCGTAGCGGCGCCATCACCGGCTTTTTCGGTCCCAATGGCGCCGGGAAGACCACGGTACTCAAGGTGATCAGTGGACTGGCCAGGGCGAACGCCGGGAAGGTGCTGCTGCACGGCCGGTCGGCGCGCACCGGGGACGCGCGCACGCTGGGGGTCCTCATCGAGCCCTGCGGCGCCCATCCGGGCCGCACGGCCCACGCGCACCTGCGCTCGCTGGCGGCCGTGGCCGGGCTGCCCCGAACGCGGGTGTCCGAGGTGCTCACGCTGGTCGGCCTGGAGCGGGACGCCCGCCGCCCGGTCGGAAAGTACTCGCTCGGTATGCGCCAGCGGCTCGGGCTCGCGGCGGCGCTGCTGGCGGATCCGGACATCCTGATGCTGGACGAACCGACGAACGGGCTGGACCCGCATGGGATCCGGTGGCTGCGGACCCTGCTGCGGGAACGGGCGGACGCCGGCCGCACCGTCCTGCTCTCCAGCCACTCGCTACTCGATGCCGAGCGGCTGGTCGACGACGTCATCGTCATCCACCGGGGACGTGTCGCGCATGAGGGCCCGATCGGTGCCCTCACCGCGCGGGGGTCGTCGCTCGAGGACATTTTCCTTAACCTGACCGGAGCGCGGGACGCATGAACCGGCTGGTCCGCGGTGAGCTGATCAAAATTCTGAGCACGCGCACGGCGCCGGCCTTCGCGGCTGCCTCGGTCGTCCTGACGGCCGCCAACGTCGTGCTCGTCGCTGTTGCCTCGGGGACGCTCGACGAGGTGGGGGAGAAGGAGGAGGCCCTCTCCGGCATGCCGATCCTGTTGCTCCTGCTCGGCGCGGTCGGCGCCGCCGGCGAGTACCGCCACCGCACCGCCGCCCCGGCGGCGCTCGCCTCCGGCGCCTCCCGGGCCCTGCTGCTGCTCGGGCGCGCCGCGGCCTACGCGGTCGCCGGCCTGGCCGTCGGGCTGCTGATGGCGGGGGTGTCGCTCGGCGCGGGCCTGCCGTTGCTGGCCCGGCAGCCCGGGCCCGCGCTGGGCGCCGGTGAGGCGGCCGGTGTCGCGGTGGGACTGCTGGCGTCCTCGGTGCTGGCGGTGCTGATCGGTGTGGCCGTCGGGGCGCTGATCCGCAACCAGGTCCTGGCCGTAGTGGGTGCGCTGGTCCTGACCTTCGTCGTGAACCCGATGATCGATCTCGTCCGGGCGGGCGGGTCGGACTACACGCCGCTCGGCGCGGTCGCGGTGCTGACCCGCATGTCCCACGGGCCGGACCGGATCTCCCTGCTCGCGGCCGCGATCGTCCTGGGCACGTGGACGGTGGGGCTCCTGGCCGCGGCGCTGGCCGGCGAACGTCGCCGCGACCTGGCATGACCGCCGAGGAGGCTGGGCCGCGGCGGAGGCGGGACCACGAGGGGTGGAGCCCCGTCTGGGCACGGGTACGGGCGGCCGTCCTGGCACCGCGCGACGCGCGGGAGGACGGCCCCCGCAACCGGCGCGCGCTGGCCTTCGATCTCCTCGTCGCGGTGGCCGCCACGGTCGCCGAGCTCAGCCTCCTCCTCGACGACGGCCACACCGCGCGCGTGTCGACGGTGCTGCTGGCGGTCGGCTCCGGTGCCCTGCTCACGGCCCGCCGCCGAGCACCGTGGCTGGTGCTTCTCGCGACGCTCGCCCTGGCCGGGACTCTCATGGCCACCGGGGACGCGCCGGCCGGGGTGCCCGTCCTGGTGGCGCTCTACTCGATCGGCGAACGTGACGACTGGCGGCTCGGGCTCGTCGCCTTCGTGCCGACCTCGGTACTGCTCGCGGTGTGGTCCATCGTCTCCGTCCCGGTGACGGCGGGTGCCCTGGCGCTGGGCTGCTACGCGCGGACCCGCCGGCGCTACGTCCGGGCACTCGAGGAACGCGCCCGCCATCTCCAGCGCGAGCGGGACCAGCTCGCCCGGATCGCGGCCCACGAGGAACGCGCGTCGATCGCCCGCGAGCTGCACGACATCGTCGCCCATTCGGTGACCGTGATGCTGCTCGGCGTGCGCGGCGCCCGGGACGTGCTGCGCACCTCACCGGACCGGGCCGACGACACGCTGGCACGGGTCGAGACCAGCGGAGAGCAGAGCCTCACCGAGCTCCGCCGGATGCTGACCGTGCTACGCGCCCCGGGAACGCCCGCCGACTCCCGACCCGCCCCCTGCCTGGGAGACCTGGACGGGCTCGTAGCCGAGTACGGTGCCGCGGGGATCCCCGTCGAGCTGCGGGTGACGGGGGAGCGGCGCCCGCTGCCCGGAGGGCTGGAGCTGTCCGCCTACCGCATCATCGAGGAGGCGCTGACCAACGCCGTGAAGCACGCGCACCCGAGCCAGGTCACGGTCGGACTCGCCTATGGTGACCAAGGCATCGACATCGAGGTGGTCAACGACGGGACGGCCACCGAGCCGATGCGGGCGGCGGCGTTCGGCGCCGCCGCAAACGCCCCCGTGGCCGTCCCCGAAAACGTGCCCGGGAACGCGCCTGGGAACGCGCCCGTGACCGTCGGCCCGGCCGGGCACGGTCTCATCGGGATGCGGGAGCGGGCCGCCGTGCTGGGCGGCGAGCTGGCGTTCGGGCCCCGCCCCGGCGGCGGGTTCCGCGTCGCCGTCCGCCTCCCGGAAACGAGTACCGGATGAGCATCCGCCTGTTGATCGTGGACGACCAGGAGCTGATCCGGATAGGCCTGCGGTTGATTCTCGAGGCCCAGGACGACTTCGAGGTGGTCGGCGAGGCGGCGGATGGCCAGGAGGCGCTCGCACGCGCTCAGGAGCTGCGGCCCGACGTCGTCCTGCTCGACATCCGCATGCCGCGCATGGACGGCGTGGAGACCACCGCCCGCCTGACCGCCGGCGGGCTCACCCCACCGCCGCGGGTGCTCATCCTGACCACCTTCGACCTGGACGAGTACGTGTTCGGCGCGCTGCGCGCGGGCGCGGCCGGGTTCCTGCTCAAGGACGCCTCCCGCGAACGCCTGATCGAGGCGATCCGCGTGCTGAACGCCGGCGACGCGCTGCTGTCGCCCGCCATCACCCGGCGGTTGGTCGAGACGTTCGCCGCGCGCGCTCGGCCGCCCACGCCGCCAACGCCGCCCGGCCTGCTCGACGCCCTGACGCCACGCGAGCGTGAGGTGCTGGTACTGATCGCCCGCGGACTGTCGAACACCGAGATCGCCGGGCGTCTGGTCGTGACCGAGGCGACGGTGAAGAGCCACGTGGGCGCCGTCCTCACCAAGCTCGGTCTGCGCGACCGGGTCCAGGCCGTGGTACTCGCCTACGAGAACGGCGTCGTCGTCGCGGGCGAGCCAGCCTGAGAGGGCCGCCCCGGGTTCGCGGGGTGCCGCCGCTCGGTAGCGTCGGGCGGTGTGGACGGACTCGGGACCTTCGAGGAGCTGATCGAGGAAGGCGCGTCCGTTCCGGTCGAGGGGTGGGACTTCTCCTGGTTCGCGGGGAGGGCCACCGAGGAACGGGCACCGTGGGGCTACGCCGGGACCATCGCCGGGCGGATCGGCGCCGTCGACTCCGTGCTCGAGGTGCAGACCGGGGGCGGCGAGGTGTTCGGCTGGGCGCTGGGCCAGGCCGGCCGGGTGCCGCCGAGGCTGGCCGCGACGGAGTCCTGGCCGCCAAACCGGCGGCTCGCCCGGGACCGGCTGCGCCCCCGCGGGGTCCATGTGGTCGGGGCGGCGGACGACGGCGCCCTGCCGTTCGTCGCCGGATCCTTCGACCTCATCGTGAGCCGGCATCCGGTGGTCACCGGGTGGAGCGAGATCTCCCGGGTGCTGCGGCCCGGGGGAAGCTACCTCTCCCAGCAGATCGGCGCCGGCTCGAACCGCGAGCTCATCGACTTCCTCATGGGTCCCCAGCCGATCGGCGACGCCCGGAGCTCCGACCGGGCCGTCCGGGAGGCCGAGGCGGCCGGGCTCGTCGTGGTCGACCTGCGCCAGGCGGCGCTACGCGCCACCTTCAACGACGTCGGCGCGGTCGTCCACTTCCTGCGCAAGGTCCTCTGGACGATCCCGGGCTTCACCGTCGACCGCTACCGGGACCGACTGTTCGCGCTGCACGAACGGATCCGCCAGGACGGTCCCTTCGTCACCCACGCCCAGCGGTTCCTGGTCGAGGCCCGTCGGCCGGAATGACGGCCCGCGGGCGGCGCGAGGTCGCGAAACTGCGAGGCCGCGAGGCTGCGACGGCCGGTACCGGGGGCGTCCAGGCGTTGTCACCGCCGGAATGGAAATGCAGGCGTGCGGGCGGCTCGAGAAACGCCGGCGGCTTGGGAACATCGCCCGCGCCCTGGGGCTTACCTGATAGGCCGTGAGCCAACGGATACGTCCCGCCACCCGACGCGTCGGCACCGGGAGCCGTGACGGACCGCGTCGGCGTGTGGTGGCTCGGCCCGGACCAGACAACTGGCGCACGGACACGGAGTGCTCGTCCGGCGGCCGGTGCTGCCGACCAAATGAGGAGAGGATCAGCCGGAAATGAACGTCGGCGACCACATCGAGGATCTGTCCGGAGTGGACGAGACGGGCGCGACCCTGCGCCTGGCCGACCTGTTGGCCAAGGGGCCACTGGTGGTCTTCTTCTACCCGGCGGCGATGACCTACGGATGCACCAAGGAGAGCTGCCACTTCCGTGACCTGGCCGATGAGTTCGCCGCCGTCGGCGCCGGCCTCGTCGGAATCAGCGCCGATGACGTCGAGAAGCAGGCGGCCTTCAGCGCGAAGCATTCGTTGGGTTTCCCACTCATCGCCGACACGGACCGGAAGATCGCCGACGCGTTCGGCGTCCGCCGCAAGCGGGGCCCGAACAAGCGCGCCACCTTCGTCCTCGGCGCGGACGGCGTGGTGCTGGCGCGTATCGAGTCCGAGTTCGCCATGAACAAGCATGCGGACGAGGCACTGGAGGCGCTCCGCTCGGCTGCCAAGTAGCCCGGCTGGGAAGTAGCCGGCCTCGAAGTGGCGTCCGCCTCGGCAATGCCCGACGGTTCCGCGAGCCGGGCCACCTGACTCTGGTGGTTCCGGCCCGGCCGCGGGAGCGGTTGACGCGCGTCCTGGCGGTGGGGCCGGCTGCCTGCGGACGACCTCCGGCCTTTCTACTTTTGCCCCACGGCTCCGCTGCTCGGCGCTCGACCGCTCGACCGCTCGACCGCTCGACCGAGGACATTGGGCCGGCGGCGAGGTGACGTCTACCCCTGCCGCGAGTCTCCCGGCGGAGCCTGCGGGAGCTCGGTATCCGTGACCGTCGATGTCGGTCGCGGGTGGTCAACCTCGTCGCGGACGTTATGCAGGTAGTCCTCGAAGGTCGGACGTCGGTCTCCTCGGCGCCCCCAGAGGGCCGCGGCCACGAGCACGATGGGGGCCATGGCGAGATTGAGCGCGCGGCGGCCCAGGCGACGGGCGAGCGCGAGCAGCTCCCTGAGCGCCTGCCAGGGGTGCGCGATGGTCACGGCCGTCACGACAAGGACCGCCCCGCCGCGGCTGATCCCCCCGAAGTCGTCGACGTCGTTCCGTTCGTTCTTTCCAGTCACGGCGTTCTCTCTGGTCACGGCGTTCTCTCCGGTCACGGCGGGAAACTCAGGGCCGGGAAACTCAGGGCGAGGAAGGGCGAGGGTGATCACGGTGCCTTTTCCGCCAGTTCCCACTGTCGTTCCTCCGGCGCGCGCTCCTAGCCCGCCTGCGCGTCCTGGTCCGTTCCCCGGCTCCTACTCTCTCAGTCGCCCTCCTCCGCCGCCCGACCATCGTTCCGCGGAGGTAGTGGCCGCTGCTCGCCCGCCCGGCAGCCGCTCGCCCGCCCGGCTGCCGCTCGATCGGCGGGAGCGAGCGCTGTTCCGGCGGCGGAGGCGCAGGGCGCCGCGGCCAACCCCGCCTGGCCCGGGTTCCGTGCGCTCTGCCTCGCCCCACTCGCGTTCCGCGGAACGCGAAGATCGGCGCATGGTGGAGGCGCAGGGCGCCGCGGCCGACCCCGCCTGGCCCGGGTTCCGTGCGCTCTGCCTCGCCCCACTCGCGTTCCGCGGAACGCGAAGATCGGCGCATGGTGGATCAGAGCCGCTGATGGAAGACCGGCACGCTCGGCCGGGCTTGCTGCCTGTCGCCTCCCGAGAGCCGGCGAAGATCCAGCCGCAGCCGCAGCCGCAGCCGCAGCCGCGGTCGCGGTCGCGGTAGTGGACGCGGTCATGGCGAGCACCTGACGGGGGAGGGCTCGGCGTCCCGAGATTGTCGGAGGCGGGTGGGAGCCTTGGCGTGCGGTTGATCCAGCCCTTGGACCTGGGGGATCTTGATGGCCACTCTCATGATCGATGCGGCGACTGGTCCGGCGACGACTGGTCCGGCGGCCTTTGACGAGGTGACGGTCCAGGCGGGTGATGCGGACTCGGCACCGTTGGAGGTGCTGGAGCGGGAGATCTGCGGATGGGCGGGGCGGATCGCGGCGGCGACGTGTCGGATGTTGCTGCTGCTCGCGGAGTTCGACCGCCGGGGTGGCTGGTCGGGGCTGGGGATGGCGTCGTGCGGGCACTGGCTGGCGTGGCGGTGCGGGCTGAGCGTGCGCACGGCGCAGGAGCACGTGGCGGTCGGGCGCGCGCTGGAGAAGCTGCCGGCGGTGCGGGCGGCGTTCGCGGCGGGACAGCTGTCGTACTCGAAGGTGCGCGCCGTGGCACGGGTCGCTGACGCGGATACGGAGTCGACCTGGCTGGCGCATGCCCTGCACTGCTCGGCGGGGCAGCTGGAACGCCTGGCGTCGCGGTATCACCAGTTGACGGCCGACCCCACCGCGCAGCGGGCGGCGCGGAAGGCGACCTGGAGTACCCGTTCGGATGGCCTGTTTCGGTTGTCAGCGGTGCTGACGGCCCAGGAAGGCGCCCGGCTCGCGGCGGCGATCGACGCGGCTCGGGCCAGCCTGGACGACGTCTCTGCGCCGGCCGGGAGCGAGGCGGCGTTGTCCGATGGAGAAGTGGTGGTCGCGCCGCGCGACCGTCGCGCCGACGCCGACGCGCTGGTGGTCTTGGCGGATGGGTTTCTGCGTCGTCCGGCACCCGGCCTGCTGGACCAGGTACACACGCTGACCGTGCACATCGACGCGGACACCCTGCTCGCCGTGCGCGGGGCGGGCGGGGCGGGCGGGGCGGGCGGCGAGATCGTCGGAACCGGCCCGGAGGCCGCGGACCGGACTGACTCCGCCGGGCATGGGGCTGCCGGGCCGACCGCCGCGGAGCGGGAGATCGACGAGCCGGGGATCGACGAGCCGGGGATCGATGGATTCGTCCTCCTGCCGGCGCCCCGTCTCGACCCGGGTGCCCGGCCTGCCGAGACGCTCGCCGGCGCGGTCGGGCAGGTGGCGCCTCACGCGATCCACACCCGTGCCGGCGGCCGGCTCAGCTGGGACGACTCGCTCTATGTCCTCATGCAGCACCGGCGCCTACCCGACCAACCGCTCGCGGGCGGAAGGGCTGCATGACCACGCCCGATCGGCGCTGGTGGTAGACGTCGGGCCGGCGGTAGACGCCGGGCTTGTCGAGTCGGTATGCCTCAGGCAGCCCGCGGCCGACCTCTTGGCGGGGGCGGCGTGAGCGCCGCCGGGGTTACGGGGTGGGAACGAGCGCGATGTGGTCGCCCAGCGTTCGGCTTTCGGCGCGCAGGGCGCGCAGGATGCGGGCATGCCTGGACGGGTTCAGGTCGCCGGTGGCGAGGACGGAGAGCGAGAGGACCTCGCCCTGGGTGCCCCGGGGTAATGGCAGCGCGTAGCACCAGAGTCCGGCGACCGCCTCACCCTGTTCGAAATGCATGCCGTCACGTACGCCGGTCCGCACCAGGTCACGGAGGTCGGGCCAGTTGGTCGGGGTCCGGGCGGTGAAGCTGGGATACGGCTCGAGTGGCAACGCCCGGCGCCGTTCCACCGGCGGCAGGGCGGCGAGCAGCGCGCGCCCGGCCGCCGTTGCCCAGACGGGGTAGGCGGCGCCCATGCCACCGTCGCCGGGAATGCCGTCGTCGAAGGCGGGAAGCGAGTCGACGCCCCGGCCCGGCGGCACCCGGCTCGCGATGGGCACGGCGTGCGTACCGAGCAACTGGGTGAGCATGACGACCTCGCCGGTGGCGCGCGACATCCGCTCCATCGGCCCCGCGCTCGCCACCTGGAGACGCTCCACCCAGCCGGATGCCATCCGTAGCGAGCGCGGCCCGACCGTGTAGCGCCGCTGCGGCGTGCGGCTGGCGTAGCCGCGGTTGGTCAACGTCGCCAGGAGACGGGACGCGGTCGCCGGATCCGCTCCAATCCGAGCGGCCACGTCCACCACTCGCACCGTGTGCGGCGCGGCCTCGACGAGCAGTTCCAACGCGTTGAAGGCCCGGTCGACCGAGCGCACCCCGTCCATCCGGCTCGAGTGTCCGTCGACGCTCATGGCTCCTTCACATACCGCAGTGGCTGACTTCGACAAGGACGGGTTCCAGCGGATGTTTGTTTCCGACGCGTTACGATTCATTGCACGCACGCAACCCAGGCCGAGAAACCAAGACCTCGCCCGTGCGATCAGGCTCGCACGCCCAAGCGCCCGGCGGTCTCTTTTCGCCGAAAAGAATCAGCGCACCGCCGATGCCGGGATCTCGCTCGCGGGTGGCGTCTCCCGCGCCGACAGCGCCGGGATCACTCGTTCGCCGAACAGCGAGATCGTGTCGAGCATGCGCTGGTGCTCGACCAGACCACCCATGCCCTGAAAGATGATGTACTCGACGCCCGTCGCGTCACGCAGCTTCTCGATCTGTTCGCCCACCTCGTCCGGAGTGCCGACGAGGATGGCGCCGGCGGCGACCATCTGCTCGAGCGTGCGAGGTACCGGGCCCACCTGGCCGGGTAGCCGCCAGGCCTCGAAGAAACCGAACTCGCCGAGCCAGTCGGTAGCGAACACGACGCTCTGCCGCGCCGTCTCCCACGCCTCCTCGTGCGTGGCACCCACGGCCAGCATCCTGCACAGCGCGACCCCGCCGTCGCGGCGGTACTCACCGACGCGGACCTCGCGGCCATGGGTCGCGGCCGCCGCCGCGTAGGCCTCGAACAGGCCGCGGGTCATCCCCGGATCGGTGGCGATCGTGACGATGGTGCTGCCCACCCGGGCCGCCCAGTCGAGGGTGCGTGGGCTCTGCGTCAGGGTGGTGAACAGCGGCGGGTGCGGCGTCTGCAGCGGTTTGGGAACCGTCGCGACCTGGGTGACCTCACCGTCGGTGATCCCGGCGCCGAGCCGCGCCGAGATCGGGTGCGGCCAGGCGAGGCCCGGCGGCGGGACCTGGATGAACGCGCCGGAGTACGACCACAGGTCCCGCGTCCAGGAGCGGTGCATGACCTCGAACCACTCCTCGAAGACCTCCCGGTTGCGCGCCTCGGCCTCGGCCCGGTCGGTGCCGGCGGCGCCGACTCCGTGGTGCTGGGCCAGCGTGCCGACGGACCTGGTCTGATAGCCGCGGCTGAGCCCGATGTCGAGGCGGCCGCCGGTCAGGTGGTCGGCCATCGCGATGTCCTCGGCGAGCCGCAGCGGGTTCCAGTTGGGCAGGACGAGCCCCATCTGGCCGTGGCGCAGCCGTGTGGTGTGCTGCGCCAGATAGACGTTGAGCATCAGCGGGTTCGGGGTCACCTGGTAGCCCTCGACCTCGAAATGGTGTTCGGCGAGCATCAGCGACGTCCAGCCGTACTCGTCCGCGCAGACCGCCTGTTCCCTGAGTTCCGCGATCGCGGTGCCATAGAGCGCGTTGTCGAGTCCGAGAAGACCGGTGCCGAGCTGGTCGCTACGGGCGACGGCCACGGGATAGAACAACGAGAACTGCACGGGAGCCTCCGGGACCGGCAAAGCCAGAGATGCGGGCCGTTTGGCACAGCACGGTCCCGGATTGGTCCCTCACGCCGCAACAGCCTTGTTGCGGTGGGCGCAATATGCCTGTTCGTGGGCTGTCGATGTGGGCGGTGTCATAGCACGCGGATACCCGGCCGGGCGACGCGACCGCCGGGTCTCGTCGCCTGGTCGCCGTCTACCGCGCGATTGGCTCGTCCCACCCACGCCGGCGGACCTCGGGAGCCAGCCCATCGAGTTCTCCGGGCGCGAACCGTCGCTGCTTCATCACCCACCACAACCGGTCGCCGGCGTCGCCCTCCAGCTGGTAGGACCCGTCCGGTAGCAACGCCGCCCAACCACCGTCACCGAAGCCCGTCAACGTGGCGACCAGCAGCCCCGACTCGACGTCCCAGAGCCGTGCGGTGCCGTCGTCCGCGGCGGTGGCGAGGGTGCGTCCGTCCGGAGAGAACGCCACCCCGAGCAGCCAGTCCTGATGACCGGCGATCGTGCGGATCTCCCGGCCGGTGGCCACCTCCCAGAGCCGTGCGACGCCGTCGTCCGCCGCGGTGGCGAGGCTGCCGCCGTCCGGCGTGAACGCCACCGACCAGACGATGCCGCGGTGGCCGCTGAAGGTGCGGGTCTCCTGGCCGGTGGCGAGATCCCAGAGGCGCGCGGTGCCGTCGCTTCCGGCGGTGGCGAGGGCGTTGCCGTCCGGGGAGAACGCCACCGACCAGACGACGCCGCGGTGGCCGGTGAGGGTGCGGGTCTCCCGGCCGGTGGCGACGTCCCACAGGCGGACGGTGCGGTCGTTCCCCGCGGTGGTGAGGGTGTTGCCGTCCGGGGAGAACGCCACCGCCAGCACCCCACCGCCGTGGCCGGTGAGGGTGCGGATCTCCCGGCCTGTGGCGACGTCCCAGAGCCGGGTGGTGCGGTCGCTTCCGGCGGTGGCGAGCATGCGCCCGTCCGGGGTGAAGGCCGCCGACCGCACCCAGTCCTGGTGGCCGGTGAGGGTGCGGATCTCCCGGCCGGTGGCGACGTCCCACAGGCGGGCGGTGCCGTCGTCCGCGGCGGTGGCGAGCATGCGCCCGTCCGGGGTGAAGGCCGCCGACCGCACCCAGTCCTGGTGGCCGGTGAGGGTGCGGATCTCCCGGCCGGTGGCGACGTCCCACAGGCGGGCGATGCAGTCGCATCCGGAGGTGGCGAGGGTGCGGCCATCGGGGGCGAACACCGCCGACATCACCCAGTCCTGGTGGCCGGTGAGGGTGCGGATCTCCCGGCCGGTGGCCACCTCCCAGAGCCGTCCGGTGGCGTCGTCCGCGGCGGTGGCGAGCATGCGCCCGTCCGGGGTGAACGCCACCGACCGGACTCCACCGCGGTGGCCGGTGAGGGTCCGGGTCTCCCGGCCGGTCGCGACGTCCCACAGGCGGGCGGTGCCGTCGTCTCCCGCGGTGGCGAGGGCGTTGCCATCCGGGGAGAACGCCACCGACCACACGACGCCGCGGTGGCCGGTGAGGGTGCGGGTCTCCTGGCCGGTGACGAGATCCCAGAGCCGCCCGGCGGCGTCGTCGGCGGTGGCGAGGGTGTCGCCGTCCGGGGAGAACGCCACCGACCACACGACGCCGTCGTGGCCGGTGAGGGTGCGGGTCTCCTGGCCGGTGACGAGGTCCCAGAGCCGCCCGGTGGCGTCGCTTCCGGCGGTGGCGAGGGCGTTGCCGTCCGGGGAGAACGCCACCGACCGCACGACGCCGCGGTGGCCGGTGAGGGTGCGGGTCTCCCGGCCGGTGGCGACGTCCCACAGCCGGGTGGTGCGGTCGTTCCCCGCGCTGGCGAGGGTGCGTCCGTCCGGGGAGAACGCCACCGCCAGCACCCCATCGCCGTGGCCGGTGAGGGTGCGGGTCTCCCGGCCGGTGGCGACGTCCCACAGGCGGACGGTGCGGTCGTTCCCCGCGCTGGCGAGGGTGGTGCCGTCCGGGGCGAACGCCGCGGCCAACACCCCGCCATGGTGGCCGGACAGCACGCGCAGTGGACGCAGGTCCGCGGTGGTCACGACGAGCTGGGAGCCCCACGTCGCGGCGACCAGGCTCCCATCGCGGGACCAGGAAAGCGTGAGGATCGCGGTCGCCGCGGGCAGGAGCATCGGTTCCACGGCGTCGCGACCGGTGACGGCGGCCGGGGCGAGTTCGGCGGGAAGGTCCGCGGGGTCCAGATCATGTGCCAGCAGCGCGGCCCCATGCCAGCGGCTGTCCGCGAGCTCGGCTCCGGCGAGGCGAGGGCGCACCAGCGTGGCGCCGCGCAGGTCGGCGCCGCGAAGGTCGGCGCCGGTGAGGTCGACGTCGCCCAGGCGCACCCCCGCGAGGACGGCGCCGCGCAGGTCGGCATGGCGCAGGGTCTCGCGGGACAGGTCGAGGTCGCGCAGATCCAGCCCGGCCAGGTCACGCCCGACAGGCATCCCGAGACGCCTGCCGACGGCGAGCGCGTTCCCACGGGCGACCGCGGCGCCGGATGCGCCGGCTGCACCGGGTGCGCCGCGCGGGCCCGCCAGCGCGCCGCGGACCCAGCGTTCCAGCACCGGACGGGACGCGGCGCCGACGAGGAAGTCGACGACCAGCTCGGACATCGCCGCCGCGCGGGCCAGAACACTGTCGCCGTCGGCGTCGAACTGCCGGGCGATGGCCTCGGCGATCAGGAACTCCAGCACCGAGGAGTGCAGGAAGCAGAACAGGTCGGCCTCATCACGTACCAGCAGGCTCCCCGACCCGACCGAGAACACCGCCTCCGCGGTCCGCAGGCTCGTCGTGCCCAGACCGGGCAGCGCCCCCTCGACAACGGCGGCGAGCTCCACGAGGTCCAGGCCCAGCCGGCCGCCGGCCCAGAGCCGTTCGGCGATGGCGATCGCCACCGTCCGGAGCTGGCTGATGTCCAGGCCGGGCCGGGAACCGGGACTGGGGCGCTTCCGCCGGGATTCGAAGTCCAGCCAGCGGTCGACGAGCACCCGGTACAGGTCGGTCCTGGTGACCATGCCGCCCGCCGAGCGGGCGGCTTCCAGGTCCTTCTTGGGCAGGGCGGCGATGAACTCGAGCATGCGCGGTGTGCGGGACAGCCCGCGCAGGTCGGGCACCACGGCCAGCAGGTCCATCCGCTGGCGCGCCGCCTCCCACGGCGACGGCTCGTCCGGGTCGGGCGACCGGGTGAAGGAACGCGTGAGGAAATCCAGGATCTGCGCGTCGTCGAAGTCGGCGAGCCGGACCACCGTGCGGGCCACCGGGACGCGCTCGACCTGCTCGGCGAGCGGGGTACGCCACTGGTCGTCGTGGGCGAAATGCTGGGTCCTGCTGGTCAGCAGCACCTTCGCGCGGCCGGACACCGCCGAGAGGATCATCCGCAGGTGGTCGGCGGCGGCATCGTAGGTCAGTCGCACCGCCAGCTCGTCGAATCCGTCGAAGATCAGCAACAGTTCGCCGCGGTCCAGCATCCGCCGCACCGCCTGGACGCGCACCCCGTCCTCGCCTGACTCCTGCAGATGCACGGCGAGCACCGTGTCGAGGCTGTGACTCTTCTCGAAGGCCCGCAGGTTGATCAGCATCGGGGTCAGCCGCGGCAGCCGCTCCGGGAGCTGGCGGGCCAGTTCCCGGGCAAGGAAGGTCTTCCCGAGGCCGAAATCGGCGAGCACGAGCACGAGCCGGGGGTCGCGGACGTCGAGCCAGTTTTCGATCGTCCCGAGGACGTCGTCCCGGGGCGGCTCGGCCTCCGGCTCACCGAACCGGACGACGGCGTAGCGCTGCGGGACGTACAGGTCCGCAGGATAGATCCGGTCGTCGGCCAGGCTGGCGGCCAGACGGTCGCGGTAGCCAGTCGGGTCCCAGCCTCGCTCCGCGGCGAGGACGCTGAGCAGCTGCACCCCATGTCTGCGGGCCTTGCCGGCCAGGACCTCGTCGGTGAGACGCCCGCTGTGGACCAGCTCGGATTCGACGTACGGGATGCGTCTCTCGTACACGGTGTGCACCTCGTCGACGAAGGACGCCAACGCCGCCTCGTCGAGGTCGCCATCGTGGACTCCCACAGGCCAGCGGCGCGTCCTGCCCTCGACGTCGGCCCGGACCCGCAGGTAGCGGACCCGGCCACCGGGACCGACGGCGCGGGTGACCGACGCGCCTGGGAAGCGTTCCCGGTAGGCCTGCGCGACCCTGGCCAGCAGATCCGTCATCTCGGCTGGGAGCCGCACGCCGGGATATCCGGGCCGCGACCCGCCCGCGCGCTCGTGCTCCGGCCTGGGAAACGGCGGTCTCACGGCCGGCCTACGAGGGCCCAGCACCACCGCCTTGATCCCGGCTAGCAGTTTCTCCCGAGCCTCGTGCTCGTCGAGTCCGGCCAGGTCGATCGGGACGCGGCCGCCGAGAAGACCCGCCGGGGAGCAGCGCCGCACGACGACCGGTACCAGCCGGCGGTCCTCTCCCAGTGGGTCGGCGCTGAACGCGGCCTCCCACTGCGCCACGAGTTCTCGCGAGTCCAGCGCGTCTGGCGACAGCACTACCAGCGTGCGTCGTGCCGTGGACACCCGTTGGTTCTCCCAGTCGAGGACCAGCCGACCAGGAACGAGATCCCAGGCCCGCACCGCGGGCAGGTACCCCGCCTCGACGAGCTCCCAGGCGAGCCACTCGGCCCAGGGCCGGTCCGAGTCGACATAGCTGAACAGGAAGTCCGCCACCATTCTGTTACCAGACGATAGCGAAGAGTTGGCATCCTGTGCCGCTGCGTCATTTTCTGCCGCGTCCCCCGTCACAATCCTTAGGATCATAAGGTCGCCTCACATGCCGGCCGGACGGAGATCCCCGAGCGGGCAGCGGGCCCCGCCGGGCGGCGCCGGGCGCACCAGCCGCGAGGTGGTGCCTCGGCTCTTCGAGTGATCAGACCCGACTCGGCCTGCACGTGGGCCGGGGAGAGCCGCTGGTGACCGGCGGTGCTGGAGCCCAGTGGCGATCCGGTGGGCCTGTCGGCGCCAGAACGAGGAACCCTAATTACTCAGATCCCTCATCGGATCCGGTCATGGCTTGTGGGGCGGATCCTTGGCTTCCCGCCCGCCACAGCCCATGGATGGATGAGCGGGCGGCGCGCAGCGCCACCCCGGTCGCCTCCGTTCTGCGTCGTGGCAGGCGCCGGGGGATCCCGGGCGTCGGGTCAGACGTCAGGGGCGCCAAACGGCGCTGGTTGTGACTCTGACGTCGGACAGGATGAACGCCCGACCGCACGAGCGGCACCCCGACCGAGCTCGGGCCGGGCTCCAAGCGGGGTTGACTCCGCGATCGTCAAGACGTTCCCAGGGTGATTGCGTTCTTGCGTGCCAGAGCGGCAAACATCCACCGGATCATGAACTGAACCATGATCTGGCGCGCTCGTCGGTGTTGCGACGCTCGCCCGTGACGATCGTTCCCCAGGAGCTTCCTAGGTTCTCGCCCCGCGGTCCTTGGGCGCGGCGGCCGCTTCGACGGTCACGGCCCGGGCGCGGTGGTACTCCAGGCGGTCGGCGATGGCGTCCGCGTGGTGGGCGCCGAAGAAGCGCTCGACGAGCCAGAGGGCCAGGTCGATGCCGCTGGTGACGCCGCCGGCGGTCACGAGGTCGCCGTCGTCGACGACCCGGGCGTCGGTGACGGCGGCGCCGTAGCCGGCCAGGTCCGCCGCGGCGCCGTGATGCGTGGCCGCCGGCCGGCCGCCGACGAGGCCGGCCGCGGCCAGGACGAGGGTGCCCGTGCAGACGCCCGCCGTCACGGACGCCCGCCCAGCCGCGGCGCGCAACGGCGGGAGCAGCTCGCCGCGGCGGACCTCCGCCCAGGCCCCGGTCTCGCCACGGGCGATCCAGTTCCCACCCGGGACGACCAGGACGTCGCAGCCGGGCTCGAGCACGGCGTCCGACCGGAAGCGAAGCCCGAAGCTCCCGACGACCTCGCCGGCCTCGGTGCGGGTCACGAGCCGGCTGGTCAGCGGGCAGCCACGGCGCTCGGCGTCGCGGAAGACCTCCAGCGGGCCGACGACGTCCAGCTCGTCGACCCCGTCGAACACGACGACGTCGACGAGCAGGGGCCTGGACGGCGTAGGCGGCGTGGACGGTGCCGGCGTGGCCGGCGTGGCCGGTGTCGATGGAGTCGCGAGCGGCATGGCCTCAGCGTCGCCGCCCGGCGGGGGTGCGGACAGTCGGGATTCCGACTGCCGCCGTCGGAATCGTGCGGCGCGTGCGCCCACACCTGCCCTCGCCTGCCGCGGCCGCCCGCGTGTCCGGCCGGGTGTTCGGCTGGGTGTTCGGCTGAGTGCGGCCGGACCTTGCGAGCGCGATGTGCTCGGCAAGAATCGGCTGATGGCCCTCGAACTGCGACCAAACTGCGAGTATTGCGACAAGGATCTGCCGGCCGGCGCCCCGGACGCGATGATCTGCAGCTACGAGTGCACCTTCTGCGCCGACTGCGTCGGCAGGCTGCGCGACGTCTGTCCGAACTGCGGCGGCGGGTTCACCCCACGCCCGATCCGTCCGGCCGGCGAGTGGCGCCCCGGTCTGTCGCTGGCCACCCGCCCGGCGTCGACGACCAGGATCCACCTGTCGTACTCCGCTGAGGAGATCGCCACCCTGTCGGACCGGCTCGCCCGCGTCCCGGCAGCACAGCGCTAGTCACCCGCACGCGGCTGCGGACTTCATCGCCCTATTTGGCCCTATTTGCAGCTCCGCCCCGGGGTCCGTGGCATGGTGGGTGGCGCAGATCGTTGGCAGGCGGTCCGGGGGGCCGCGGTGGCGGAGGAGATGGTGGCGGAGCCGCTGCTGCCGTCCGACCCGGAGGTGGTTGGTCGGTACCGGCTCGACGCGCGGCTTGGCGTCGGTGGGGCGGGACGGGTCTATCTCGCCCGGTCGGCGGCCGGGGAGTGCGTCGCGCTCAGGGTGATCAATCGGGACCTGCTGGCGCGCGCCGACGCCCGGTGGCGGCTGGCCGCCGAAGTCCGGGCGCTGTACCGGGTCACGGGCCCGCGGGCCGCCCGGCTCGACAACGCCGACCTGCACGGCGACCCGCCCTGGCTCGCGGCCGAGTACGTCCCGGGCCGCACGCTGGGCGAGCACGTGCTGCGCGAGGGCCCGCTGGACGCGCCGCTGACCGCCGCCCTCGGGATCATGCTGGCGGACGCGCTGGGAGAGCTGCACGACGCCGGGTCGCTGCATCGCGACCTCAAGCCACGCAACGTCATTCTCGGCCCGGACGGGCCGAAGACCATCGATGCTGGGCTCGCCGTGCTGACAGAGCCGTTCGGGCCGGCCTACCGGGCCCCCGAGCAGGTGGCTGGCCAGGCCGATACCACGGCGGCTGACGTCTACGCGCTGGGCGCGACCCTGGTGTACGCGGCGAGCGGGCACATTCTCTACCCGGACCGGGCCGCGTCGTCGCTGCTCAAGGCCATCGTCGATCCGTACACCCCGCCGAACCTGTCCGGCGTCCCGGAGGAGCTGGTCAGGCTGCTCGCGGCGATGATCGCCGCCGACCCGGCCGCGCGGCCGAGCCTCGAGGAGCTGCGCGGTCGGCTCGTCCGGCTCGCCGGCGGGCAGGAAGCGCTCGACGATCTGGCGCGCGAGCTCATCGAGTGGGCCCACGGCGGCCCCGAGGCGTACCAGCCCGGCGTCGACGAGCTTGAGATCGAGCCCGCCGCCGACGATGTCGACGAAGCGGGCGCCGACGAAGCCGACATGGACGAGGTCGACGTGCCAGGGCCTGACGTCGAGGAGGCCGGGAGCGATGAGCCGGCGCCGTTCGACCCCGAGACGACGAGGCCCATCGGCCCACCGCTCGATCGCCCGGGTCGTCTCGATGGCCCGGCTGTTCCCGGAGCCGCGGCGGCGGGCCGGGGGAGCCGCCGCGGCGGTCAGCCGTAGATCTGGGTCGCCTGCGAGGGCGATGGTGGCGGTTCCGGCCGGCAGGAGGCTCGGCTGGGCGGGTTGGCGGGCGGTCAGCGCATCGAGTAGTCAGTCGGTCGCCACCCGCAGCCGGTTGGCGGCGCAGGGGACCGGGCTCGGAGGCTCAGGCGCCGGGCTGGTCGGTGGGGCGGATGAGGATCTCGTTGACGGAGACCCGGCGCGGCCTGGTCACGATGTAGGAGATCGCGTCGGCGATGTCCTGGGCGTGCAGCATCTCCACGTTCGCGAACCGCTGCCGGGCGGTTTCGCGGATCTGGGGGCGCAGGTGGTGGGTGAGCTCGGTCTCGACAGCGCCCGGCTCGACGACCGACACCCGGACGTGCCGTTCGGTGACCTCCTGGCGCAGCGCCTCGGTGAAGGCGTTCACGCCGTGCTTGGTGAGGTTGTAGACCCCGGAGAAGGCGGTAGCGCGCCGGCCGGCGACCGAGCTGATGTTGACCAGGTCGGCGACCCGCCGCGGCTCGCTCTCGGCGGCCCGAAGCAGGTGTGGCAGCGCGGCGTGGGCGACGTAGAGCAGGCCCTGGATGTTCAGCTGGACCATCCGGTCCCACTCCTCGGTGGGCGCGCCGACGGCGGGGCCGAGAAGCATCACGCCGGCGTTGTTGATCACCGTGTCGAGCCGGCCGAGCTCGGCGACGGTCCGCTTGACGGCGGCGATCGCCTGGGACTGGTCTGTGACATCGGTCTCGATCGCGAGCGCTTCGCCGCCGGCGGCGGTGATCTCGGCGGCGAGTGAGCCGATCCGGTGGGCCCGGCGCGCGGCGAGCGCCACGGCCGCTCCCTGGCGGGCGAGCTCGCGTGCCGCCGCCGCACCGATGCCGCTGCTCGCGCCGGTCACGAGCGCCACCGTGCCGTCCAGCTGTTCCGCCACCGCCCGCACTATAGAGGGCTGGCGGCCCCTGTCCTCGGAGGTACCAGGGGTCGGACGACCAGAAGATCGCCTTTTGACAGTTAGAACCGTGGGGTGTTCAGGGGAAGGCGCGCAGCAGCGTCCGCAGCGCCTCGTCGAGGCTGGCGCGCTGGTCGGGGGAGAGGACCGCGCTGAACCGGCCGACGATCTGGGCGTGCTCGGTGACCGCCGCGTCGATGACGGCGCGGCCCTTGTCGGTGAGGTGGACCCGGAAGCTGCGCCGGTCCTCGGGGTCGAGGGTCCGTTCGACCAGGCCGTTCTTCTCCAACCTGTCCAACCGGTTGGTCATGCCGGCGCGTGACATCATCAGCAGCGACGAGAGCTGCGACGGGATGAGCGTGCACGGCGGGCCGGAACGCCGCAGCGCCGCGAGGACGTCGAACTCGCCGGCGTTCAGGCCGTGCCGGCGGATGACCTGTTCGGCCATGGTCGCGAGGTTCTTGGTCAGCCACTTCATCCGGCCGAAGCAACCGAGGGCACTGATGGTGTCGGCGTCCAGGTCCGGGCGTTCCCGAGACCAGCCTTCGATGAATTCGTCGACCTGGTCCGGTCCATCCTCTGGGGCCGCGCCCTCCGGGACGGTGCAGAACTCGGCGGGCTCGGCCGCGTAGTCCAGGGCGGCCGCGCCGGCGTCGACTGTCACATCCGTGGCTGGAGCGTCGTCAATGACTGGGAGGACGTCGATGGTCGGGGCGGCTTCGGTGCGCGTGCCCGCGTCGGCGCCGTGGGTGCGGGCCTTCATGGCGTGAGTGTAGTTGATCACGATAGTTTGATGCCAGCTCTGTTCGATGCCGTACTATCTGGGAGTGAACTACCGCCTCGCCTGATCCGCGTGCGGCCCGTGACCCGGCGTCCGCTCCCGACCACTGGCAACCACCGACGTCCATGGCGGCATTCCAGACCCCACGCCGAGAAGACGCGACGATGCACCCCTCGCGGCTCCGGAGCCTCCCCAGAAGACACGGAGACACAGTGACCACAACCACCGACGTCACACCCTCGGGTGACGGTGGCGACCACAGGGCCACCGCGCCGGTGATCCCGGCCCAGCCCGTGGCGCCGGCCGCGGCGGTCGCCGCCTCGCCGGCCGCCGACGCATCGGTCCACGGGGCGGCCGGCGAACCCGACCCGCGCCGCTGGATCGCGCTCGCCGTCATCGCCGTCGCCCAGCTCATGGTCGTGCTCGATGGCTCGATCGTGACGCTCGCGCTCCCGCACGCGCAGGCCGCGCTGGACATCTCCACCGCCAACCGGCAGTGGGTGATGACCGCCTACACGCTCGCCTTCGGTGGCCTGCTGCTGCTCGGCGGGCGGATCGCCGACTTCGCCGGGCGCAAGCGGGCCTTCATCTGGGGCCTGTTCGGCTTCGCCGCCGCGTCCGCGCTCGGCGGGTTCGCCCCGAACGCGGCGATGCTGTTCGGCGCCCGCGCCCTGCAGGGCGCCTGCGCGGCGGTGCTCGCGCCGGCCGCGCTCTCCCTCATCACCGTGACGTTCACCGACGGCAAGGAGCGCGCCCGCGCGTTCGGCGTCTACGGCGGCATCTCCGGCGGCGGCGCCGCGATCGGCCTGATCGTCGGCGGCCTGCTCACCGAGTACACCTCGTGGCGCTGGTGCCTGTTCGTCAACGTCCCGATCGCGGTGGTCACGGCCGTCGCCGCGATCTCGGTCGTCCGTGAGAGCCGCGCCGAGGGCAAGCCGAGCTACGACATCCCGGGCGCGACGACGATCACCCTCGGCCTGGTCGCGCTGGTGTACGGGTTCACCAAGGCGGCCGACGACGGCTGGGGCTCGGCGGTGACCGTCTCCCTGCTGGTGGCGGCGGTCGTGCTGTGCGCGGTGTTCGTCGTGATCGAGCTGCGCACGGCGAAGCCGCTGCTGCCGATGCGGGTCGTGCTCGAGCGCAACCGCGGCGGCTCGTTCCTCGCGTCGCTGTTCTTCGGCGCGGCGCTGCTGGCGATGTTCCTGTTCATGACGTTCTACTTCCAGCAGACGCTCGGCTACAGCGCGCTGCGCAGCGGGTTCGCCTTCCTGCCGTTCAGCGGCGGGATCATCTTCGGGGCGGCCATCGCGAGCCAGCTGCTGCCGCGAGTCGGCCCGAAGTCGCCCATGGTCGTGGGTGGCGTGATGGCCGTCGTCGGCCTGCTGCTGCTCACCCAGGTCGGGCTGCACACCGGCTACGCCTCGCACGTCCTGCCGGCGGAGCTCCTGATCAGCCTCGGCATGGGCATGGCGTTCGTCCCGATGTCGAGCCTGTCGCTGATCGGTGTGTCGGACCACGACGCCGGCGTCGCGAGCGCCCTGGTCAACACGACCCAGCAGGTCGGCGGCTCGCTCGGCATCGCGCTGCTCAACACCGTCTACGCGACCGTCGTGACGAACTACCTGGGCAGCCACGGCATCGGCCCGGCCGCGCAGGCACAGTCCCAGATCGAGGGCTACACCACGGCCTTCCTCTGGAGCGCCGTGCTGATGGCGGCCGCGCTCGTCACGGTAGTCATCCTGGTCAAGGCAAAGAAGTCGGACGTGGCCGCCGCCGGCGCCCCCGTCCACGCCGGCTGAGTGCGCAGGTCGGCTGAGCGCAGGCCGGCGCTGTGCGGGTCGGCGCAGTGGCGGACGGCCAGCGGCTGGGGAGGTCAGACCAGCCGCTGGCCCAGCCGGCGGCGCAGGCGCATGTCCAGGAGCAGCAGGTTGTAGGGGAAGAGGCGGGCGAACCGGGGCAGGCGGCGCTGCACGGTGCCGAGCTGGCGCAGCGTCCGGTCGAACCGGGCCTGGTCGGCCGCGGACCAGGCCAGCCGCATCTCCTCGCGGAACCTGGGCGGCAGGAAGCCGGTCGTCACGAACATCATCAGCCGGCGCGGGCCAAGACTGAACGGCCAGCGCATCCCCCGGCCGGTCACGAGGCCGTGCAGGTAGGCGCGGACGGCCGGGTCGATGGCGACCCGGCCGAGCGCCTCCTCCCAGTACAGGTCGAACGCGGCCCGGTCGGCGGGCCACATCCGCTGGCGCATCTGCAGGGTCGTGCCGAAGCGGGCGGCGTGCCGGTAGAACGCGTCCGCGGCCGCCGGCTCGATCGGTCCGTGCAGCCGGGTGTGGACGTCGACGGCGCCCCGGTACATACAGGCCGCCACCCACAGCTGCAGCTCCGGCCACAGCGCGTTGTAGCGCACGGAGCTCGCGGAGGTGGAACGGACCTGCCGGTGGGCCGAGTTCACCGCGTCCCGGTACTGGGCGCGCTCCTCGTCGGTGCCGAGCATGGCGACGGCGATGTAGGTCAGCGTCGTGCGGAAGCGCTTCACCGGATGGTGGGTGAGCCGCCCGGTCGGCACCTGGCTCTCCATCACGCCGTGGCCGACGGGCGCCCAGCTCAGCTGCATGACGACGTTCGCGACGCCGGCGAGGAACGCGCCGAGGCCGTCCAGGTACTCACACACGTCGAAACCGGCTGGATCGAAACCGGCCGCGTTGGCGCCGCTGGGTGAGACGACGGCGGGCCGGGTAGGAGGCGGGCATGGCGCCCTGCCGGCCGGGATGACCGTCGCGGGCGCCGTCCTGGGGGCCGGGATGTCGCCCGCGGCAGCCGAGGCCCTCGTCACGTGGCGTCTCCTTTCGCCGTGCGTCGCCTGGGCGCGCTGGCTGGTTCTCGACGTCCAACACCGAGGTTAGAGGAGCCAGGGGGCGCCGATATCGCGCTCCGTATTTCCACTGTGACCTTCGCGGCGAGATCCCTGCGGCCTGTGACCGCGTTGTGACGGCTCGCTGGCAGCTTCACGATCCATGTGACTGGCATCACGTCGATGGCGCTGGCGACCTCTCCGGTACCGCGCTGTTCACTCGGGGTCCGCTCCGGGTCCGTCTGCGTGTGCGACACGGCTGGCAGCGTCCACGTCGCGATGGGAGATACCAGGCCGGACAGGCAAACCAGGCGCCGCCAGGTCCATGACGCGGCGAAAGCCGGCGGAACCGACGCTGGCGCGACCAACGCGGGCGGAACCGACGACGGTACCGCCGGCCACGAGTCGGCGGACGGCCCGCGGAGTGACGGCCCGCGGACCGGCGGGGCGAGCCCCCGTGGCCGCCGGGCGCGGCATCTGGGCACGCTCGCGCTCGGCGGCGCGGTCGGTGCCCTGGGCGCCACCCTCGTCGTCGTCACCGGTGGGCGCCTCGCGCTCGGGCCCGTCGTGCGCCCGCCGACGGCCTGGTTCGGGCTGCTCGACCCGGTCGCGGTCGACAAGCCGTCGTTGCTGCCGGTGGTGCTGCTTTTCGGCGCGGCCCTGCTCGTCGGGGCCTGGTGGTGGGCGTGCCGCCGCAGCCAGCGCGGCGAGCTGTCCCTGCGCGGCGTCGCGGTGCTGATCTGCTGCTGGTCGGCCGCGCCGCTGGTGGGCCCGCCGATCCTCAGCCTGGACGTGTACAGCTATGTGGCCCAGGGCGCGATGCTCTCCAACGGGCTCGACCCCTACGCGGCGGGGCCGGCGCTGCTCGGCAGCCACCCTGCCGCGCTGGCCGCCGACCCGATCTGGCGGGACACCCCGTCGCCCTACGGCCCCGTCGGCCTGGGGCTCTTCCACGCGGTGGCCGCCCTGACCGGTGGCCAGGTCGTCCGGTCGGTCATCCTGCTGCGGATCGTGGCCGCCGTCGCGGTCGCGGCGCTGGCCTGGTGCCTGGTCCGCTCGGTGCCCGCCCAGCGTCGCCCGTGGGCGCTCGCCGCCGGCGTCGGCGGGCCGATCGTGCTGCTGGAACTGCTCGGTGCCGTCCACCTCGAGGCGGTGATGATGGCGCTGGCCGCGGCGGGGCTGCTGGCCGCCCTGCGCGGGCGGGTCGGCCTCGGCCTCGCCCTGCTCACCGCCGCCGCCCTGACCAAGTGGCCGGCCGCCATGATCATGGTCGTGGTGCTGGCCCGCCGGTGGGCCGATCTGGCCGTCGGCCCGGCCGAGCCGGCGGAGATGAAGGGGCCAGCGGAGCCGGCGGCGGAACCGGAGCCGGCGGCGCGCGCCGCTCTGGGTGGGCCGCGGTCGGGCGCCCTGCCCGGCCGGCCGGCGCGGGGGCCTGTGGCGCGGGTGCTCACGGCGGTGATCCGTGACCTCGCCGTGATCGCCGCGACGGCGGCCGCCCTGTCGCTGCTGCTGGTGCCCGACGGGCTGGGCTGGGTCAGGGCCACGTCGACCCCGTCACACGGGCTGAGCCTCTACTCGCCGGTCTCGGCGCTCGCCAACCTGCTCGCCATCGTGACCGACACGCCGGGCCCCGCGCTGCCGGGCAGCGACCTGCTCGGCCTCGCCCGCGCCGCCGGGATGGCCGGGGCCGCGCTGCTGATCGGCTGGCTGCTCATCACGGTTCGCCACCGGGACGTTCCGGCCACCTGCGGCCTCGCGCTGCTCAGCCTCGCCCTGCTCGGGCCGGTGCTCTACCCGTGGTACCTCGTCTGGGGCATGGTCCCGCTGGTGATGGCCAGGGGGGTGGCGCGCCCTCGGGTGCTCATGGTCGTCGGCGCCGCCGGGGCGTTCCTGTCGGTCCCGCATCCCGAGGTGCTCTTCGTCGGCGAGCCCGAGGTGACGTCGTGGTTCGCGCGGGAAGGCCCAGTTGTCCTGATCGTTCTGCTGGCGTGCGCGGGTGCCGGGCTGCTCGCTCGGCGCCGGCTGGTCAGCGCCGCGCGGGCCGAGGTCTACCGGTCGATGTGATCGGGCGCACCGGTACCGTCTAGGCCGTGACGGCGGCGTGACGGCGGCGGACGTGACCGAGGCTGGCGCCAGCCGGACGGCGGTGCTGCTGTCCGACGGCCGGGAGCTCATCTACTTCGACGACGAGCCGGGCCGCCACCACGGCGATCCCGACCGGCGCGGCCTCGTGCCGGTGGCCCGGCCGCCGTCCGAGCTGCGCCACGATCCGCTGACCGACGAGTGGGTGGTCATCGCCGCGCACCGGCAGGGGCGGACGCATCTACCGGCGGTCGCAGACTGTCCGCTGTGCCCCAGCCGGCCGGGCCGGGAGACCGAGGTTCCCGAGGACTACGACGTCGCGGTCTTCGAGAACCGATTCCCCGCGCTCGGCCTGCCCGCGCTGGGCCTGCCGGCGCTGGGCCCGCCGAGCCCCGGCGAGGGTGGCCCGCCCGCGTCGGTGGCGGGCCGGCCGAGGGAGCTGGCCGGCCCGTTCGCCGCCCGGCCCGGCGAGGGGCGCTGCGAGGTCGTCTGCTTCACCACCGACCACGACGCCTCGTTCGCGGCGCTCACACCGCGCCGGGCCGGGACGGTCCTCGCGGCCTGGACCGACCGCACCGCGGCGCTCGGCCGCCTGCCCGCCGTCGCGAGCGTGTTCGTCTTCGAGAACCGCGGCGAGGAGATCGGGGTGACGCTCGGCCACCCGCACGGCCAGATCTACGCCTACCCGTTCGTCCCGACGCCGCTGGCGACGATGATCCGCGTCGCACGTCGGCGGGGATGCTGCCAGCACTGCGAGGCCGTCGCCGCTGAGGAGGCCGCCGGCGCCCGCGTCGTCGCCTCGACGGACGCCTGGATCGCCTTCGTTCCGTTCGCCGCCCGCTGGCCGTTCGAGGTGTCGATCTACCCGCGCCGGCATGTTCCCGATCTGCCCGCCCTCGACGAGGGCGAGCGGGCCGAGTTCCCGTCGCTCTACCTGGATGTCCTGCGCCGTTTCGACCGGGTCCTCGGCGTGAAGATGCCCTACGTCGCCGCCTGGGAGCAGGCCCCCGTGCGGGCCGGCCGGCGCTGGGCACACCTGCGGCTGCGCGTGTTCTCCAACCGGCGCGCCCCGGACAGGCTCAAGTACCTCGCTGGCAGCGAGTCCGCGATGGGGGTCTACATCAACGACGTCGAGCCCGAGCGCGCCGCCGCCCTGCTGCGCGCCGCCGGTTAGGCGGGCTCGGAGGCGCGGCGAGACGCACGCAGGTGGGCCAGCGGATCGTCTCGCGGATGCCGGGCGTTCGCATATGCGTGACGGACGGCCAGGTCGCCGGGGGAGGTGGCGCCAGGACAGCGGGTGCCGCGTCAGCCGGTTCCGGCTCGCCCTCTCGCCAGGAGCCGGGCGATCTGGGTGGGCCGGGCGAGCTGGGTGGGCCTGACGAGCTGGACGGGCCTGACGAGCTGGACGGGCCGGTGGACGCGCCGCGCCGGTCCCGGGTGCGCCGCGGCCGGCCCGCCGGCCGGGGCGGGTGGGGGGCCGTGACGGCGGTGGCCTTCGGGCCGGGCCGGGTCAACCTCGTCGGTGAGCACACCGACTACAACGACGGCCTGTGCCTGCCGTTCGCGATCGAGCTGGGTGTCACGGTGCGGGCACGGCCTTCGCTGGACGGCATGATGCGGGTGCACGCGGTCGACATCGGCTCGCACGACGTGTTCCCGGCCTCCGTGCCCCCGCGCGCCGAGGGCTGGCGCTCGTTCGCCCGCGGAGTGGTCGCCCTGCTCACCGAGGCCGGATACCCCGTCCGGCCCGCGCGCCTGGCGGTCACCGGCACGCTGCCCCGGGGCGCGGGCCTGTCGTCGTCGGCGGCGCTCGAGGTCGCGCTGGCGCTCGCGCTGCTGGCGCACAGCGGGCACGACGAGCCGGACCGCCGCCAGCTCGCCCGGCTGCTGTCCCGGGTGGAGAACGAGTGGGTCGGCGCGCGTACCGGGCTGCTCGACCAGACCGCGTCGCTGTTCGGCCGGCCCGGCCACGCCCTGTGCCTGGACATCCAGGCCCTGGCCGCCGACGTGGCCGCCAACCCGGCCGCCGGCGTGGCCGCCGGTCAGGTGCCCACGGGTGATCAGGCGCCCGTCGGCGCGCCCGCTCCCGACCCCGCGGTGGCACCCGCTCCAGGGCCGCCGCCCGCGTCCGCACCGCCGCCCGCGCCCGCGGCGCCTTCCGCGCGGGCCGTGCCTCGCCCGCCGGGGCGCTGGCAGGTCGGTGCCGGCCGGACGGGCGGCGGTCCGGCGGCGGTGCCGGCGGGCGTCGAGGCGGTGCGTCTCGACCTGGGCCGGTGGCGGCTCGTGACGGTCGACTCCGGGGTCCGGCACGCGATCGCGGCGTCCGGCTACAACACCCGCAGGGCCGAGTGCGCCCGCGCCTGCGAGCTGCTCGGGATCAGCTCGCTGCGCGAGGCGGACCCGGACGCGCCCGGTCGGCTGCCCGAGCCCCTGGGCCGCCGGGTGCGCCACGTGCTGGCGGAGAACGAGCGGGTCCGGGGCGCGGTGGCGGCGCTGCGCGCTGGCGACCTGCCGGAGCTCGGCCGGGTGCTCGACGCGTCGCACGCCAGCCTGCGTGACCTCTACGACGTGTCGGTGCCCGAGGTGGAGGAGACGGTGGCCCGCCTGCGGGACCTCGGCGCGGCCGGCGCGCGGATGGTCGGCGGCGGGTTCGGCGGGTCGGTCCTCGCGCTCTTCCCGCCGGGCCGGCGCCCCCCGGCCGACGCCATGCGTGTCGTTCCGGGCGGCCCCGGTCGCCTGCTGCGTCGCTGACGCCCGAACCCATTCCGCCGAACCACAGTCCGCCGCACCAGCTCCCGCGAAGCCACGTCGTCCGAACTCACCGTCACCGAGGCGGAGTGGGCCGCCCGCTCGTCCGAGTGGCCGCCCACCGGGGCTTTCAGGCGCCCGGCCGCGCTCGGCGACCGCCCCGGGACGACGGTTGGCCGTCGACGCAACGAGGAGAAAACCTCGGCACACCGGACGTGTCTCCCGCGTGGC
Source organism: Pseudofrankia saprophytica (assembly GCF_000235425.2). Taxonomy (NCBI): domain Bacteria; kingdom Bacillati; phylum Actinomycetota; class Actinomycetes; order Frankiales; family Frankiaceae; genus Pseudofrankia; species Pseudofrankia saprophytica. Next base: position 290,615 of record NZ_KI912267.1, on the reverse strand, counting down.
CTTCGGTGTTGTGGCGCGACCCAAGATCGTTCATTCGCGACCGTGGGCGCGCCCGCCGACAGTCGCTGCCTGTGACGATGGCGCCCTGGATGGCGGGGATCAGCGCGGCCGGCGGACGGGGAACGCCGCTTAAGACCAAAGGTCCCGATTTGTCCAGGTTCAAGTGCGCGAGCGCCGCGGCGGTGCTGGCGAAATGTCCCGGATGCGCGTCGAGGATCACCCACGACGACTATTCCGGGGCAAGTCGGTGCTGATGTTCAGAGTAATCACCCGATTATTACCGGTTGCCAAATCCAGGCCCCCCGCGAGATGGGCATCGAAACGCGGCGTCCATCGGCGAAACAACGTGAACACATGTCACCCACTCGGCCCTGGTCGGCCGGCCAGTGGCGGCGCTGGCTGAATGGGGCCCGTGCGCGTGGTCTCCCTAGCATCGGGTGACGGACGGCACAGGGGACCAACGCCCGCACCGGGTCAAACGCCCCACGCGGCCGGCCGGCTCCATTGCGTGTCCGGGGGGATGGCCGAGGAGTGGTCGCGGTGTCGAGAAAGCCTGCGGGGCGCGCTGTGCCTCTGTCGCGCATTCCGCGCCGGCCCGCGCACCCGCCGCGCTCAGCCGTGAATCCAGAGGCCGTGAATCCAGAGTTTTTGACGGGCGGCCTCACTGCCGCGCCGGTCCGGGCGTGCGCCGCCGGCGCGGCCGCCCGGGCGGCCGGGACGACGATCGGGACGACGATGTGGACGAGGAACTGATCGCGATGCCACGTGTACTCGGGCCCGCTCGCGGGCGGGCCGACACCTTCTCGGCCGGCACGTCCGCGCGCCGCCAGCCCGTCGCCGGCCCGAACCGCACCGTGCTGCTCACCGCGCTGCTGGTCATCGCCGTCGCCGCGCTGTGCGCGATCGCGATGACCCCGTCGTCCGCGCGGGCCTCGGTCAGTGTCGCGGTGCTCGTGGGCCTGGCCGCCGCGGCCGTGACCGTCGTCCTCGCGATCCGCCAGGCGGCCGGCACGGCGCGGCTCGCCGACCGGGTGGCGGCCCTCGACGCCCAGGCCGAGCGACGGGCAGCCGAGCTCACCCAGCTCGCCGACGACACCCTGCCGAAGATCGTCGCTCAGCTGCGCGACGGCATCTCGGCGCAGGAGGCGCTGGCGGGCGGCGGGCCGGCGCCGTCCGACGCCGCCGAGCAGCGGATCCTGCGGACGCTGGCCGAGGAGGTCGGCCGCGGCGAACGGATGCGCGCCGCCGCGATGGCCGCCTGCGCGAACGCCGCCGGCCGGGTCCAGGCGCTGGCCACCAGCATGCTCGCCGACCTGCGGGACATGGAGGACCGGCACAGCGAGGAGGTCCTCGGTGACCTGCTGCGCCTCGACCACAGCGTCTCCCAGGCCGGCCGGCTCGCCGACTCCATCGCGGTGCTCACCGGCGCCCGCTCCGGCCGGCGCTGGACCAAGCCGATCGTCATGGAGAGCATCCTGCGCGGCGCGCTCGGGCGGATCAGCGCCTACCAGCGGGTCCGGCTGCACTCGACCTGCACCGCCGCCGTCGCCGGCTACGCGGCCGAGGGTGTCATGCACGCCCTCGCCGAGCTGATGGACAACGCGACCAGCTTCTCCCCGCCGTCGGAGGAGGTGCACGTCTACGTCGAAGAGGTCCAGGCCGGCATCGTCGTCACCATCGAGGACGGCGGCCTGGTCATGGGCCCGGCGGCGCTGCGGCGGGCGGAGCGGGCCGTCTCGGCCGAGGCGCTCGACCTGACCACGCTTTCCGGCACCCGCCTGGGCCTGGCCGTCGTCGGCTCGCTCGCCCGCAAGTACGGGCTCACCGTGTCCTTCCGCCCCTCGTCCCGCGGTGGCACCGGCGTGATCGTCATCGTCCCCCGCCAGCTCATCACCCAGCCGCGACCGGAGGGCACGCCGCTGCCCGGGGCGCACGCGCCGGCGGCGGCGGGGCAGGCGGGCGCCGGGCAGAGTGGCCGGCAGCCGGCGGCGGCGCAGCCCAGCGAACCCGCGGCGCTTCCGGCGCGCGCGGCGGCGCGCCAGCCGGGCGAGCCGGATCCGCTGCCGAAGCGGGGCCGCGGCGAGACGCTCGCCGGCTCCGCGCGCACGGTGGCGGCACTGACGGCTCCCCCGGACGGCCCTCCCGCCGATGAGGCCAGCCGGCCGACCGCGGCCACGACGTCGCCCGGCGCGCGGTTCGGCGCCTTCCAGCAGGCGGGCGCGCGGGCCCGGTCCGCCGACACCGGCCCGGCCGGCACCGCCGGCCAGCCGCCGGCGCAGGACACCGGCACCGCCGACCCAGCAACCGACCCAGCCAGATAGGAGGCAGGGGCCGACCTGCCGTGGGCAGCGGACCCGCGGCGGCCCCGCGACCCGATGATGAAGACCAACGAACGCGACCTCGACTGGCTGCTCGAGAGCCTCCTCGAACGCACCCCGGGCGCCCGGCACGCGCTGGTGCTGTCGCGGGACGGTCTGAAGATGTGCCGCACCTCCGGGCTCACCGTCGACGCGGCCGACCAACTGGCGGCCATCGCGTCGGGCATCCAGAGCCTCGCGCACGGCGCGTCCGCCGAGTTCGGCGACGGCACCGGCGGGGTCCGCCAGTCCATGACGGAGTTCCACGGCGGCCTGCTGTTCATCGTCGAGGCCGGCGAGGGCGCCCATCTCGCGGTCATCGCCACCGAGGACGCCGACGCGGGCGTGATCGGCCACAACATGAACGAGCTGGTCGAGCAGATCGGCGAGTACCTCAGCGCGCCGGCCCGCGACCTGAGGGCCACGGTGGCTCCGGCGTGACCCGCGGCAACATCGACCGGGAGAACCCGGACCGGCTCTACACGATCACCGGTGGGCGCAGCCGGGCGGACGTCGACACCTTCGACCTGGTCACCCTCGTCATCGCCGAGTGCGACCCCAGCCCGGGGATGCAGTCGGAGCACGCCGGCATCCTGCGGTTCTGCCGCTCCGCGCGGGCCGTCGTGGAGATCGCGGCCCACCTGCGCCTGCCGATCAGCGTCACCCGGATCCTGCTGTGCGACCTGCTCGACGCCGGCCGCATCATGGTCCGCCAGCCGGCCAGGTCCGCGCCGCGCCGCTCGGCGGTCGAACTCCCGTACGCCCACCCCGAGTTGCTGAGAGAGGTGCTCGTTGGACTCCGCCGGCTCTAGGACGGCCGCCTCGCCGCGGGCCGGGTCCGCCTTCTTCCCGGGGCGCGGCGAGCCCGCCGAGCCGCGGATGCTGGCGCCGCTGCGCGAGACGGTCCGCGAAGGCCTGAAGATCGTCGTCGTCGGCGGGTTCGGTGTCGGCAAGACCACGATGGTGCGGGCGGTCAGCGAGATCCGCCCGCTGTCCACCGAGGAGGTCATGACCGAGGCCGGCGTCGGCATCGACGACACCGCGGGGCTGCGAGGCAAGAACACCACGACGGTCGCCTTCGACTTCGGCCGGATCAGCCTCGACGACCACCTTGTGCTCTACCTGTTCGGGGCGCCGGGCCAGGAGCGGTTCTGGTTCCTGTGGGACCGGCTGTTCGCCGGCACGCTCGGCGCCGTCGTGCTGGTCGACACCCGCCGGGTCCAGGACTCCTGGTACGCGATCGACCGGCTGGAGCACCAGAAGGTGCCGTTCGTCGTCGCCCGCAACAACTTCGGCGCGCCGGCCCACTCGCTCGACGAGGTGCGCGACGCGCTGTCGCTCAGTCCCGAGGTGCCGCTGATCGACTGCGACGCCCGTGCTCGCGAGTCGAGCAAGGCGGTCCTGATCGGGCTCGTCGACCATGTGCTGGCGCTGTCCACCGCCGCGCACGGCTCGCCGGCCGCGCATGGTGCGCCGGCCGCGCATGGTGCGCCGGCCGGCCTCGGTTCCTGACGGGCTCTTCGAGGGTTGGGGGAGACCCGATGACTGATCTGACCACCGCCATGGACCGCGCGTCCGTCCTGGCCAGCCGCTACCCGGCGCACGTGGGCGCCGCCCGGCTCTACGGCGACGAGTTCCACCGGGACGCGGCCGGGTTCTTCCGCGAGCTGCGGGCCCGGCACGGCGCGGTGGCCCCGGCGCTGCTCGAGGGCGACCTCCCGGTCTGGCTGGTGCTCAGCTACCGGGAGATGCACTACGTCCTGACCCGCCCGGAGGTGTTCGACCGGCAGACGCCGTGGAACGCGCTCGACCTCGTCCCGGCGGACTGGTCGCTGCAGTGGATCCTCGGCAGCGCGGCGGTGATGAGGTCGGGCGGCCAGGAACACGAACGCCGCTCGACCGTGCTGCACGACGCGCTGGGTGCCGTCGACCAGCTCGAGCTGCGGTCGCGCTGCGAGCGGATCGCCGACCTGCTGATCGACGAGTTCGCCGCCACGGGCCGGGCCGAGCTGATGAGCGAGTTCGCCCTGCGGATGCCCGTGCACGTCGTGTGCTGGCTGCTGGGCATCCCGCTGGACGAGGCGTCGGCCGTGGTGCGCGACCTCATCGTGCTGATGGACCTCACGGCCGAGGCGCCGGTCGCCTACGGACGGCTGCTGGCCCGGATGCAGGACCTGATCCGGCAGCGGCGCGAGCGGCCGACGTTCGACGTCGCCTCCGGTATGGTCAACCACCCGCTGGCGGCGCCGGACGACCAGCTCGTCGAGGACATGCAGTACGTGCTCACCGCCGGGCAGCAGCCGACGGCCTACTGGATCGGCAACACGGTGCGGCTGCTGCTCACCGACGCCCGGTTCGCCATGACGCTCGCCGGCGGCCGGCGCAGCGTCGGACAGGCGATGGGCGAGGTCCTCTGGGAGGATCCCCCACTCGCGAACCTGAGCGCGTACTGGGCCGCCCGGACCTGCCAGCTGGGCGGCTACCAGGTCCAGGCCGGCGACATGCTGGTGCTCAGCATCGCCGCCGCGCACGCCGACCCGCACATCCGCCCGGACCAGGCGGCCAGCGTCGGCGGCAACCAGGCGCACCTGGCGTTCGGCCACGGCCCGCATCGCTGCCCGTTCCCGGCGCAGGAGCTGTCCGAGGTCATCGCCGAGACCGCCATCGAGGTCCTGCTCGACCGGCTCCCCGACCTCAGCCTGGCCGTACCCGCGGCCGAGCTGCGCTGGGAGGAGTCCCTCTGGATGCGGGGACTGGCGAGCCTGCCCGTCACCTTCACCCCGGCCTGACCGGCTTCGGCCCGGCCGGGGTGCTCGGCTTCGGAGGCTAGGCCGCGGGCTTCGGCTTGGGGCCGGCCGAGCGCATGTTGACGAGGCGGCCGAGCAGGTCGAACCAGAACGGCGCCCCCACGGTCAGGGCCGCCGCGGCGACCAGCCAGCCGAGCACCTTCAGCGCCCAGCCGCCGGCGTCGTCGGGAAGGGCCCGGGGATCGGTGGCCGCGTCGGCCCGGGTCCAGCCGAACGGCAGCTGCAGTGCGCCGATGTCGCGTACCGCCTCGACCGCCGTCTCGTCGGCGCCGTCGCCGGACGGGCCGTCCCCACCGGCGGGAGTGGATGCCTGTACGTGGGTCTCGGCGGAGGAGACGGCGACCGCGCGCAGCGCGCTGTCCTGCCAGAGCGCCCGGGTCAGGCCGATCGCGTCCAGGTTGAAGGCGACGGTCAGCGCGACGGCGTAGACCAGCAGGAACTTGCCGATCCGGCGCTTGTACCAGCCGGAGAGCCGGTCCATCGCGCCGTCGTACCACTGGGCGAGCTCCGCGACCAACTTGTCCCGGTCGGCGCCCGCCCGTGCGGCGGTCGCGGTCAGCGCGATCTTGAGCGGTGACTCCGGCAGCAGGGCGATCTCCGCGCCCAGCGGCAGCATCGCCGTGTCCGGCGACTGGGCCAGGAGCGCGACGATCGCGGTGGTGACCGTGCGGCCGGCCTCGCTGGAAGCGGGCATGGCCGCGTTCAGCGCCTGGGCGGTCGCCGGGGTCAGGCTGTCGTAGGCGGCGCGGTAGGCGGCCGTGTAGGCAGCGCGCTGCTCGTCCGTGACGTCGCTGGGGAAGACGCTCGCGAGCTCGGCGGGACTGGCGCGGTGCAGCAGGGCGCGCGCCGGCGGCTCGACAAGTTCGAGCACGGCCCGCGCGAACGCCGTCGACGAGACGTAGGTCGGCAGCCGCAGGTCGCGGGCTCGCCGAACGGCGCCGAACCAGCCGCGGGCCGGTGGCGCCTCGCCGACGGCGGAGACGCTGGAGCCCCCGCCTGCCCGCAGGGCCCGCAGCGGGCCGTCCAGCAGCTCGGCGGTGATGTCACGCGCGCGCCCCGCGCCGTCCTGGGGCAGGGCCCGGGGATGGACGGCCTCCGAGGCGAGGCGGCGTAGCTCGGCCTCCAGCTGGCGTCCCCGGTAGTTGAAGAAGCCAAGCACGGCCTCGTTCACCCGGGAGACGGCGACACTGAAGACGGCGAACACCAGGGCAAGCCCGATGAGCACCTGCAGAACGGCGGAGTCCGACATGACAGACCTCGTTCGCATTTGCCACGACAAAGAGCGGACCGCGTCTTTGTACCGGAACCCGCGTGCGGCCCGCCGCGGCGGGCCGCGCACCAGGGCCCGCCTGCCCGGTCGCGGTGTGTTTCCTTGTGGGGACGTGGTGCCCAAGCGCGTTTCCCTGCCGGGTGCGGGGAGAAGGCGTGCTTCTCGACGGGCGTTCCCGCGGGAGGTGGCCGGGTGCCATCGGGGGTGACGGCGGTGGCGCCGGGAAAGGACGGGTGGGGCGCGTGACGCCGGAGAAGCCGCGTTCGCTGGACGCCTACCGCGCCCGGCGCGACCCGGCGCGCACCCCCGAGCCGATTCCCACCGCTCCCTCGCTGGACGCGTCCACGCCGCCGGCGGATCAGGACGAGTCACCGCCGCCGGTTGGGACGGCACCGCCGGCTGGGACGACGCCGTCGGCCGAGTCGGCACCGTCGGCTGAGTCGGCACCGTCGGCTGAGTCGGTGGAGACGCCCGCGGGTGGGAACGAGGACGGCGACGCGGTCGACCACACGGGTGACGACCAGGCGGGGCGGGGCGACACCTTCGTCATCCAGGAGCACCACGCGCGGGCGCTGCACTGGGACGTGCGACTGGAACGCGACGGGGTGCTCGTCTCGTGGGCGGTGCCGAAGGGCCTGCCCGTCGACCCGCACACCAACCACCTGGCGAAGCAGACCGAGGACCACCCGATCGAGTACGCGGACTTCGCCGGCGACATCCCGCGTGGAGAGTATGGCGGCGGGGCGGTGAAGATCTGGGACCGCGGCACCTATGAGCTGGAGAGCTGGGACGCGGACAAGGTGAGGGTCGTGCTGAGCGGCGAACGCGTGCGCGGCCGTTACGTCTTCTTCCGTGCCGGAGGCCGGTCGGGGCGGGAGGCCGGCGCGGGGAGCCGGCGCCGCGGCGCGCCGTACGGGCCGGACGACTGGATGGTGCACCGGATGGACCCGCCCGAGGATCCGGCCCGGGAGCCGATGCCGGCCGCGCTGGAGCCGATGTACGCCGTCGCCGGCCCGCTGCCGTCGGGGCCCGAGTGGGCGTACGAGGTCAAGTGGGACGGGATGCGGGTGCTCGCGTTCGTCGAGGGCGGCCGGGTTCGGGCCCGCAGCCGGACCGGGCGCGACGTGACCGCCGCGTTCCCGGAGCTGCGGCCGGTCGGGGCCGCGCTCGGCGCGACGCAGGCCGTCCTCGATGGCGAGATCGTCGCCTTCGGGCCCGACGGCCGGCCCGACTTCTCCCTGCTGGCACACCGGATCCACGTCGCCGACGCGGCCGCGGCCCGCCGGCTGGCCCGCCAGATCCCGGTGAGCTACCTCGTCTTCGACCTGCTCTTCCTCGAGGGGCACCCCACGACCGGCCTGTCCTTCGACGAGCGGCGCGCGCTGCTGGCCCAGCTCGCGGCTGCCCAGTTCCCGGCCGGCCAGTCCCCGGGGCTGACACTGTCGGACACGCTGCCGGGCGACGGGCCGGAGGTGCTGCGCGCGAGCGCCGCCGCCGGCCTGGAGGGCGTCATCGCCAAGCGCCGTTCGTCGGTCTACCAGCCCGGCCGGCGCGGCGCGGACTGGGTGAAGACGAAGAACATCCGTACCCAGACCGTGGTGATCGGCGGCTGGGAGCCGGGCGCGGGCAGGCGGGAGGGCCGCATCGGCTCACTGCTCGTCGGCATCGCGGACCCCGGCGGTCCGAACTCCGGCGGCCCGGGTTCCGGCCGGGCGGATGCCGGCGGGGCGGAGGGCGGCGAGCCCGGTGCCGAGGTCGGTGCCGGGATCGCGTTCCGGTACGCGGGACATGTCGGGACGGGCTTCTCCGACGCCATCCTCGATCTGCTCGCCGGGCTGCTGGAGCCGCTGCGGCAGGACACCCCGCCGTTCCTCGACGTGCCGGCGCCGCGTGCCCGCAAGGCCGTCTGGGTGCGCCCCGAGCTGGTCGCCGAGGTCGAGTACGCGCACTGGACCCCCGACGCCCGGCTGCGCCACCCGTCCTTCAAGGGCCTGCGCGACGACATGACCCCCGCCGACACGGCCCGGGACCCTTCCCCGATCGGCGAAGCCGATCCGACGTCGTGAACGGACGTCGACGGCCGTGAGCTGACGTCGACGGCCGGCAAATGGCATCGACGGCGGAGCCCAACGAGACGCGCGCCTCCGGACTCGCGAGGGTCCTGGCCGCTGGCCGCGAGCAGCCACGGCGCGGCGGCGCGGCGGCGCGGCGGCGCGGCGGCGAGGTGGCGAGGTGGCGCGGCCTGCGTAGCCGCGGAATGCGGTGCCGTACCTCCGCGCCTTGGTCGGTCAGTGCCCGCGCCGAAATGGCGAACTACGTACCAGATGGTGACTCGGATCCCATCGTGGGGACCGACGGCACGGTGGCCGGATCGTTACCTTCGCCCGGGCTGCGCGCGCTTGATCCTGTCACTGTGTCAGGCTCTAGCGTCGAAGCATGAAGCCGCCCGCCGAGACGTGGACCATCGGCCAGGTTGCCCGTGCAGCCGGGGTGAGCGTGCGTGTAGCGAGCAGACCTGGTCCTACCTCCGCCGCGCTCCGACCGTGTTACCCCTGCCGGTGATCCCGGCGCTTAGCCTGAGCAGGTTGCCGCGCCGGTCGCTGATCGCGGTTTCCGCCCTCCGATGGCTGTCCGCGGGACCGGATCACGACCACTGGAGTGCACAGATGGCGATCAGGCCCCTGCCGACGGCGGCCCGGCCACAAGATCTGCGCAGGTTCGGTCAATCGCCGCGCTTCCTGGCCTAGCGCGGCGAGGCTGGTACGGACGTTGGCAGGTCGCGCGGCACGGGTGTGTCTACGTGCTCGGGGCGCAGGCCGACGCCGACCAGGCGACCGGCGAGGCTCCGCAGAACCGGCTGACGATCCAGTACGCGGACCGGCAGCGGAGCTCGCACCGGCACGTCGGCGGCGAGTGCCGGGCCGATCAGGCCGCGGCCGAGTCCGCGCTGCAACAGCTGGGTGCCCGCGGCCGGGAACCACCGGCGGCGCTGGAAGGCGCGCAGCACCCTCGTCATCTCGTCCGTCCCGACGCTGGAACGCAGCGGGGCGGCGAGCATCCGCGCCGCCGCGACCGCGTCCTGCACCGCCAGGTTGATACCGACCCCGCCGACCGGCGACATCGCGTGCGCCGCGTCACCGATGAGCAGCACGCCGGGGGAATGCCAGCGGCGTAGCCGGTTGACCCGCACCGGCAGGAAGGCGACGTCGTCGGCTTCGACGAGCGCGCCGACCCGGCCCGCGAGCCAGGGCGCGAGCGCGGCGACGCCGGCGCGTAGCGCATCCGTACCGGTCGCGAGCGTCGCCTCCTTGCCGCCCTTCGGGATGAGGTACGCCGTCTGCCAGTAGTGGCCGCGGTCGATGAGCACCAGCAGCCGGCCGGCGCCAACCTGTACGGCGACTCCCTCCGGGTCGTCGGGCCAGCGCGGCAGCCGGAACCACAGCACGTCCATCGGCGCGCCGAACTCCTGGCGGGTGAGTGGCCGCCCGGCCGCGTCGAGAGCCGCGCACACCGTCGAATACCGCCCGTCCGCCCCGATGACCAGCCGGGCGCGGATCTCGACCTGGCGGGGCGCGGCCCCCGGCCCGTCCGGCAGCGCGGCGGGAGCGGCCGCCACGACCCCGCGGGCCGGTCCTCCCGGTGTGTCGAAGATCAGGCCGGTGGCCTCGTGGGACCGCAGCAGCAGGAAGGTCGGATACTCCGCGGCGGCCGCGGCGAGCATCTCCAACAGGTCCCACTGTGGCAGGAAGAGCACATAAGGGTGGGTGACGCGCAGCCGGGAGAAGTCGGCGACCCGGTAGGTGCCGTCGGCGAAGGTCGCGGTCAGCTCGCGCACCGGCCGGCCCGGCAGGGCGTCGACCCGGTCGCCCAACCCCAGGTCGTCGAGCACGTCGAGGGTGGACGGGTGGACGGTGTCACCGCGGAAGTCACGCAGGAAGTCGGCGTGCTTCTCCAGCACCGTCACCCGCACTCCCGCGCGGGCGAGCAGCAGCCCCACCAGCAGCCCGGCCGGTCCGGCGCCAACGACGCAGACATCGCACGAACCGGGGTCGCCGGCGCCTCGGCCGGTGGAGGCGCCGGCCATCACAGGGTGGCCCGCGTCCCGTGTGACCTGGTGTTGGCCGACCGGGTGCCGCCGCGGCCGCGGCGCGTGGGCCGGGTGTGCGGCGGCTGCGGCGGTGTGGGGTCGGGCGGCAGGTGGGGGCCCGGATCGGGGTGTGGTCCCGGCTCGGCCGGAGTCGGCTCGGTCACGGCGACCGGAGCCGGCTCGGTCACGGCGAACAGCGGCGCGTCGAAGTCCTCGCCGTCGACGTCGTTGCCACTGAAGTCCTGGACGTCGAAGTCTTGGACGTCGAGGTCCAGGACGGCGCGGTCCTCGACGGCTTCCGCGCGGGCGCGCGCGGCCGATGGCGAGGCTCGCCAGTCCGCGAGCCACCACGACGGGCGCGGCGCGGGGCTCTGCCGTGGTCGGATGGGCCTCGATCCGGCGCGGCTTCTCGGTTCCCGCTCGGCCGCCGGCGGGGTGAACGAGTCGCTCATGATTCCCCTGTACCCGCGACGGCCCGGACATACCGCCGGACGGCATCCTGGGGGCGCCCGCCGGGCGGACTCACTGACGGATGCCGGACATCGGTGTGGACGTCGCGATCGGTGGCCACAATAGTGACGACCGCGTCGGGAATGGCCGCCGTAGTCGGACCGGCCGCCGTAGTCGGACCGATGGTCGCGGCGGCCGGCGGGACGCGGGGGAACACCCATGACGGGGAACGCCGGGGAGAGGAGGACGCGATGCGCCTCGTGCTGAACCTGATCTGGCTGGTGCTGTGCGGGCTGTGGATGGCGATCGGTTACGCGGTCGCCGCGTTGATCTGCTTCATCCTGATCATCACGATCCCGTTCGGGATCGCGTCGCTGCGGATCGCGAACTACGCGCTCTGGCCGTTCGGCCGGACGGTGGTCGACGACCCGGAGGCCGGCGCGCCGTCGCTCGTCGGCAACGTGCTGTGGGTGATCTTCGCCGGGTGGTGGCTGGCGCTCGGCCACCTCGTCACCGGGTTCCTGCTCTGCCTGACGATCATCGGCATCCCGCTGGGCCTGGCCAACTTCAAGCTGATCCCGGTGTCGCTCCTCCCGCTCGGCAAGGAGGTCGTCGCCGTCCCCTGACCCCTGCCAGCCGCCCGCCGCCCGCCGCCTGCTCTGGCCCGGGGCCGGTGGCGTCAGCCGAGGCGCAGGACCGGGCCGGCCGCGACGAGGTCCTCCCAGTCGGCCTGCGCGATGGGGCGGGTCGCCAGCGGGTGCTCGCCACCGGGGCGCAGGCCGTCGAGGAGCAGCTCCAGGTACCGGTGCCAGATCACCGGGGCGGCGTGGTGGGTGGCGTCGATGAGGCCGTGCAGCGTCCAGATGAGCACGCCGACGTCATAGGGGCCGACGTCCGAGCGGACCCGACCGGCGGCGCGCCCGTCCGCGAGGATCAGCTCGACGGTGCGCACGTACTCGTCGCGCAGCGGCCGGGCGACAGCCGGGTCCCACAGCCGGCCCGAGCGGATGCCGTCGGTGGCGTGCTGCTCGGCCATCGCCCGGACGAACACCTCGAGCCGCTCGGCCGGCTCCGGGTGGGCGTAGGCGACCTGCGCCGTCGTCAGCAGCTGCTCGAAGAACGGGCGGGCCAGCTCGTCGAGCAGCGCGTTCTTCGTCGGGAAGCGCCGGTAGACGGTGCCGATCCCGACGCCGGCACGGCTCGCGACCTCCTCGACGGTGAAGGCGCCGCCGTGCTCCCGGTAGAGCTCCATCGCGGCGGCCAGCACCCGCTCCCGGTTGCGGGCCGCGTCGCAGCGCAGCCGTTCGGCCCGCGGCGACGCCGCCCCCGGTCCCGATGTGCCGGACGCCGGGGCCGGCGTCAGCGAGGCCACGGAGGCCACCGAGCTCATGCCACCAGCCTAGGCCCGCGCCCGATCAACTCGCCGCCGAAGCGGCCACGGCCTCGCCGGCCGCCCCGGCGGGCACCGGCGAGCTCGTCGTCCCCCCGGTTCGGCCCGATCTGGCCCGCATGGTCGGGACCAGCGCGCCGGCCAGCGCCGCGACCAGCGTCGCCACGCCCAGCAGCACCAGGCTGGTGACGTAGCTGGACTCCTTCGGGTACCCGCCGGGCAGGCCGCCGGAGGCAAGCACGCTCGCGACGATGCCGCTGCCGATCGACCCGCCGATGGTGCGGATGTTGGCGTTCATGCCGGTGGCGGCGCCGGTCGTCTCGATCGGGACGGACTGGATGATCAGGTTGGCCATCGAGGAGAACGCCAGGCCGATGCCGATGCCCTGCACGCCCGACATCACGATGAAGTTCCACGGCGAGCCGTGATCGACGACCAGCAGCGCGCAGGCCGCCGCGGCGACCACGGAGCCGACCACCAGCGGCACCTTCGAGCCGAACCGGTCGGTGATCCGGCCGATCAGGACGCCGAGGACGAGCATCGCGACGGTGCCCGGCAGCATGTACAGGCCGGAGAGCGTCACCGACGCGCCGAGGCCGTAGCCGACGCTCTTCGGCGTCTGCATCAGCGGCGGTACGACGATGAACGTCGCGTACATCCCGATGCCGAGCAGCAGCGCGGCGGCGTTCGTCCACCAGACCGCCGGGATCCGCATCACCTGCAGGTCGATCAGCGGCACCGCCGAGCGGCTCTCCACCAGCACCCACACACCGAACAGCGCGACCGCGGCGGCGAACAGACCGATCGTGCCGCTCGATGCCCAGCCCCAGGTGGAGCCCTTGGACAGACCGAGCAGCAACGCCACCAGCCACGCGGCGAGCGCGCCCGCGGCCGGCAGGTTCACCGAGCCGGTCGCCCGCACCGGCGACTCGGGAATGAAGAAGATCGTGGCGATCAGCGAGAGCCCGGACACCATCAGCGGGAACCAGAACAGCCAGTGCCAGCCCAGCCCCTCGACGATCGGGCCGGCGAGCACGACGCCCAGGCCGCTGCCGATGCCGAGCATGCCGGACATCAGGCCGATCGCGGCGGGGACCTTGGCGGGCGGGAACTCGTCGCGGATGATGCCGAACGCCAGCGGGAAGATCCCGCCGGCCAAGCCCTGGATGACCCGGGCGAGGATGAGCAGGCCGATCGAGTCGGTCAGCCCCGAGATCAGCGAGCCGATGCTGAGCGCGGCGAAGACGACCAGCAGCATCCGCTGCTTGCCGAACAGGTCGCCGATGCGGCCAAGGATCGGCGTGGCGATCGACGCGGAGAGCAGGAACGCGGTCAGCAGCCACGAGACCGTCGCCTGCGAGGTGTGCAGATCGTGCTGGATCACGGGCAGCGCTGGGAGGACCAGCGACTGCAGCACCGTGTACGCGGACGCGCCGAGCGCGAGCGTGACGAAGATCACCGTTGTGTTGCCGCGCCCGCGGGTGCGCGGACGCGGGTGCGCGCCGGCGGCTGGGCGCTCGCCTGCGGCGGCGTCGGGGCCTGAAGACGCGGCGCTGCCAGGGCGGCGACTGCCGGGTTCGGCGGACATGGGGCTCCGTTCGCGGGCGGACGAGAGGCGGGCGACAAGCGGAATCGCGCTCCGGATGATACGACAACCGGAATCGCCTTCCGCTTCCTTCGTTCACGCCGTCGCCGCCCGCGCCCGGTTCCGCCGCCCGCGTCCGGATGGGCGGTCCCGGTCCGGTCAGCTCGCTCCGGTCGCGACCGGGCGGTCCGGGTCGGACGACCAGTCCGACCACGACCCGGGGTAGAGCACGGCGTCGATCCCGGCGACGGCCAGCGCCGCGAGCTCGTGGGAGGCCGTGACGCCGGAGCCGCAGTAGACACCGACGACACCTGTGCCCTCGCCGGCGCCGAGGGCGGCGAACCGGGCACGCAGCTCCTCCGCCGGCAGGAACCGGCCGTGCTCGTCGAGGTTCGCCGCGGTCGGGGCGCTGCGGGCGCCCGGGATGTGGCCGGCGCGCGGGTCGACGGGCTCGAGCTCACCGCGGTAGCGCTCGCCGGCCCGGGCATCGAGCAGGATCCCCTCGACGGCGACCCGCGCCGCCCCCGCGGCGTCCAGCGTCGGCAGCGCGCCGCCGCGCAGCAGTACGTCACCCGGCGCCGGGACCACATCCCCGGTCTCCAGCGGCAGGCCGGCGGCGCGCCAGGCAGCGAGTGCGCCGTCGAGGATGCGCACGTCGCCGACGCCGGCCCAGCGCAGCAGCCACCAGGCCCGTGCGGCCGACTGACCGCCGTTGTCGTCGTAGACGACGACCCGCCGACCGGCGGTCAGGCCCCAGCGGCGGGCGGCGACGGTCAGCGCCGCCGCGTCGGGCAGCGGATGGCGCCCGCCGGGGACAGCCGCCGGCGCGGCGAGCTCGGTCTCCAGGTCGACGTAGACCGCGCCCGGCAGGTGGTCGGCGCGGTAGTGGTCATGCCCGTTCGGGTCGCCGAGCGCCCAGCGGACGTCGAGCAGCAGCGGCGAGTCGGCGGCGGTCAGCTCCTTGTGCAGCCGCTCGGGGTCGACGAGGACGGCGGCGACTGGCGCCGGGCCGTCACCGACCGCGTCGCTGCCGACCGCGTCGCCACCCACCGTCGCCGATGCCGCGGCCGATGTCGCCGTCGTGACGGGGAGCGGGCGGCCGGCGGCGGCGAGCACGGCGGCGAGCTCGGCCTCGCCGAGCGACGACGGTGCCGCGCCGGTGCGGGCGGCGGTGGCGATCCAGCGGGCGATCGCCGCGTTCACCGGGGCCTCGAGCCCGTGTAGGCGGGCGAGCAGCACGATCTCGCCGTTGAGGTAGTCGGACTCGACCGACGCACCGCGCGCGAGGCTCTGCCAGGTGGAGCTCCCGGAGCGCTCGTAGCCAGGAATCTCCTTGATCGACCAGCCGGACAGGTCCAGGCCGGGAGCCGTGATCGGCTCGGCGGGCTCGATGCCGGCCGCGGCGAACGCGGCGCGCGCCTCGTCGGCGACGGCGGCGACCGCGGCGTCGCGCAACGGGCCCGGTCCGACGGCCGCGTCCAGGTTGTAGGCGAGGTTGCCGAGCAGCTTGCCGGCCTTGTACCGGCCGATGTCGTCGACGACCGTCGTCGCGAACCCGGCGCGCCGCAGGTCGGCCGCCACCTGCTCCGCCACCCGGTCACCCGGGTGCGCCGACCCCGGCCCGCCACCGCGCGGCGCCCGCCCGAGGACGAAGCCGCCGACCTGCGGCGTCCCCGGCGAGACGACCTCCCCGGGACGCAGGTGCGTGGCGGGAATGACGACCACCGTGTCGATCACGGTGACGAACCGGCGCAGGGCGCCGCGGACGCTGTCGATCCCGTTCTGCGGCAGGACGACGGGCAGCACCTCGGCCGCCGTGGCGGGCTCGCCCGGGGCCCTGCCGGGTCCCGGCTCCACCCCGTCGACCGGCTGCCAGGCCCAGGTGGCCAGCAGCGCCTCGGCATCCTGCGACTTGGTCGCGAGCACCAGCACGTCGCCGGCGCGCAGCCGGACCTCGTCCGGGCCGGCCGCGACGTCGAGCGCCACCCGCCGCTCCCCTTCGGGCCGCAGGTAGCGCAGCCCGTGCTCACGCAGCGCGGTCAGGTTCGCGCCGCGCGCGACCACCAGCACCGGGACGCCGGCCTCGGTCAGTTGAGCGGCGACGCTCGCGCCCACCGCGCCGGCGCCGATGATCACATACCTGGAGCTCACGATCTTCCTTCCGCCCACGACCGCACCGACCCCACGGACAACGCCCGCCACCCTCGGCACCATGCACCTGGCGGGCAGGATTTATCGCGTCTTGAGCTACCTGTCACACACGAGCAACAACGGGCCGCCCCGGGTGGAGAAGCGTGGTCGGTGATCGACCGAATGGACACCGCAGTCGACCACAGTTCAATCGTCGATCACCTAGCGTGGCCGATGGTGGTGTCCTGGGGCACCGCGGTCGGCCACAGTTCGCGGCGCGGGAGCTGGCTAGGGCCGCGGCAGGGTGGACCAGGCGGCGTGGAGGCGCTCGTCGGGGCGCTCTGCGACCCGGGGCGAGGCACTCAGCAGCAGGACCGGGCGGCGGCCGGGGTCGTGGTGGGGCCAGGGCGGCAGGGCTGGGGTCGCCGGGTCGCCCGAGCTGGCGAACGCCAGCAGGATGTCCTGCCACAGCGCGGCCACCCGCCGGTCCTGGTCGGGACTCGCGGCGTCGGCCCGGCCCCAGGTCAGCGGCAGGTCCGCGCCGTGCGCGACGTGCCCGCTGGCACCGGGGTGGTCGAAGCGCAGCATCCAGGCGCGGCCGCCCGCGGCGTGCGCGGCGTCGGCGAGGCGCGCCGCCGGCCTGGCGAACGCCACGTCGGTCAGCAGCGCGGAGCGGGCGCGGGCGCCGTGGTGCTCGGCGTAGTGGGCCAGGAGCCGCCGCCACCGGTCGTCGCCGAGCACTGCCCGCGCCCGCGCCTCCTCGGCCACCGGCACCACGCCCGGTGCGAGCGCCAGGAACAGCTCGATCTCGTCGCGACACCACGTGACCAGCAGCGGCACGTCCCGGCCCGACCCGCCCGCGACGGCGGCCATCGGGGCCTCGGGCAGTACGACACCGTCGAGGGTGGGCAGGAACGGGTCCGCCAGTGCGGTGAGCAGCGCCTCGCCCGCGCTGACCAGCTCGGCCGTCGACGCCTCGGCCGGTGGGTGGTCCAGCAGCCCGACGAAGCGGTGGCGGGCGGTCTCGGCGGCCGCGAGGCTCCGGACGTGGTGAGCCACGCCGCTCTGGAGCACCCCCCGGTGGAACAGCCCACGGGCGGCGGGTGCCGCCAGCAGGGCGCCGATGCACATCGCCCCGGCGGACTCCCCGAAGACGGTCACCCGGCCAGGGTCGCCGCCGAACGCGCCCACCGCGCCGCGCACCCAGCGCAGCGCGGCGATCTGGTCGAGCAGTGCCAGGTTGTACCCGATGCTGGCGGGCGCGGTGGGGTCGGCGTCGTCCGGTGCCAGGTCGAGGTGGCCCCATGGGCCGAGCCGGTAGTTGATCGTGACGACGACGGCGTCGCCCCGGGCGGCCAGGCGCGCCCCGTCGAACGAGCTGCCGGCGCCGCTGACGAAGCCGCCGCCGTGGATCCACACCAGCACCGGTCGGGGCGGCCCGCCGGGCCCCGGCGACCAGACGTTCAGGTAAAGGCAGTCCTCGGAGCCGCGTGGCGCCCGGGCGCGCCGTCTTGGCCCCCGCAGCCCCGGCAGCCGCAGCTGCGGGCTCGTCGGGCCGAACGCCGAGCAGTCGTGTTCCCCCGCCCACGGCTCGGGCGCCCGTGGTGGCCGGAAGCGCGCCGGCCCGAGCGGCGCCGCCGCGTACGGGAGCCCGCGCCACACGCGCACCGCGCCCAGATCCACCCCGCGCGCGTCCCCCCACGGCGTCCGCGCCACGACCGTGGCCACCGGAGGCAGCGTGGTCATCGGGTCAGATCGTCCTCTCTCACCCCTGTTGTCGGTGGACGTTGTATTCCTGGCACAATCGGCGCCCCGGGCGGGCGACTGTGGCGCACGGGCGACCGTACGACACCTGGCCGACGTGTTCCGGCGGGTCGTGCGGCCCGCCCGACGCGGAGGCCCGACGGCACCTACGGCGCCCCGCCGCCATCATCCGTGGCCGACGACATCTCGAGAGGACATTCGTTGAGGGACGTCACGATGGGTCCCGGCGCTCAGCCGCCATCGACCGCCGCGGCACCGCCGCTGGCGGGAGCGGGAGTGTCGGCGGCCGGGCGGCGCCGTGCCGGGATCGCCACCGCGGCTGTGGTGCTGCTCGGGCTCGCGGGGGCGCTCGCGGCGCGGGTGGCGTTCCTCGATCGGCTGGTGCAGGGCGACCTTCCCACGACTCGGGGAATGCTCTACGCGCAGGCGGTCGCGGCCACGCTCGGCGTCGGCACCACGCTGGTGGCGCGGCGCTGGTGGCGCGGCGCCGTGCTGGTCCATGCCAGCTGCCTCCTGATCGGCGGCGCGACGCTCACGTACGCGGTCGAAAGGGCGCCCGTCACCAACGTCCACGCCGCGACGGTGCCTGTCGTGATCGCCGCGTTCGGTCTCGGCGCGCTGGTGGTCGCCGCCTTCTCCGCCGCCCGGAGACGGGTTGTCGCCTGGGTCGGCGCCCTGCTGGTGGTAGGCGCGTGCGCGCCGCTGACCCTGTTCACGGTGCGTGACCTGCCGTCGGAACCGGTGGGCTCCGGCCCCGCCGCGACGACGGACTATACGGGCGGGACTCGCGGAGGCCTGGCCGAGGAGCGGCCGTTGGTCCTGATGACCATGGCCCCGGAAGGCTCTCGCTACATCTGGGCCGATGGCACACCGTGGGACGGTGGCACGCCGCCGCCCGCCGCCCTTGACGCGGCGGCTGGGAGGGCGCCGCGTGCCACACCCGTTCCGGTGGAGAGCGTGAAGGAGCCGGTGCGGGCTGGCCGGCGTGGGCTGGCTCTGCTCGCGGTCGTCACCCTGGCGGCCGCCGCTGGCGGTATCGCGAGCACGGTGCGTTCCGGGACCGCTGCCCGGCCCCGGCCAGCCCGAGCCGTGGCGCCCGGTGCCCGGACGTCGGCTACCAACTCGTCGGGCGTCGGGCCGATGGAGGTCGACGTCATCGAGGTGGGCCCGGCCCGGGCCGCCGACGGCTGGCTCGGGCGCGCCGGCCCGCGTCGCTGACGTCGACGACGCCAAGATCGGCGTCAGGCTGGTCGTCGGACCGGCGGTCCTCGTCGTCGCCTACCTTGGACTGCGGCGCGACAACGACTGTCGGGCGCTGGCCGCGCTGGCCGTGCTGGCCGTGCTGGCCGTGCTGGCCGCCGCCGACGCCGTCGGTAGCGTGGCGGCGCCGCGGGTGGCGCGCGCGGCCGACTGGCGGGCGCCGGTGAACCTGGCCGGGGGCCTCGCGTTCGTCAACGTGCTGATCGCCGTCCGCTGGCGGTAGCCGGAGGACCGACGGTGGGCCAGGTATCTTCGACGTGACGTAGAAGCGAGCGTGGGTGTGAACGTTGGCGGCACGGTCCTGGAGCCGGGTCGACCGTCGCCGCGCCCGGCGGGGCAGGGGCTGGAGTCGCCGATGCGCGCAGTGGTTGCCGGACGGCGGGCAGGTCTCGCCGGTGCCCCTAGCGGGAGACCACCCCGGTGGCGGCCGGCTCCCGGCGCGGGCGTCCTCGCCGCCGCGCTGGTCGGCGGGCTGGTGACGCTCGCGGTCCTCGCTGGCGCGGCGCCCGCGAGCGCGCACACGCAGCTGAAGTCGAGCACTCCCGCCAATGGCGCCACCGTGCCGACCGCGCCGGACCACGTCGAGCTGGTGTTCGCCCAGCACCTGCTGGGCCTCGGCGCGGTCGCGGTCCAGGGTCCTGACGGCGCCAGCGTCGCCGCCGGCGAACCGGTCCTCGACGGCGCGATCGTCACCCAGCCGCTGGTGGCCGACCGGCCCGCGGGAACCTACCGGCTCGCCTACCGGGTGGTCTCCGCTGACGGGCACCCGGTCAACGGCGAGATCTCCTTCACCGCGACGGCCGCGACGGGACAGCCCGCGTCGCCGTCCTCCACCGCGAGCGCCGCCGCCGGCCCGGCCTCCCTACCGACCGCGACGCCGGTGGTGGTCAGTGAACCGACCGGCGTGATCATCTCGTGGGTGGACACGGATACGGACGACGGATGGTCCACCGGCCTGATCGTCGGGGTCGCGGTCGGCGCCGGCGTGCTGGCCGCCGTCGGCGGCGCCGTCCTCGCGGTGTTGGTCCGGCGCAGGCAGGGGAGTTCCGATGGGACCTGAGGGAGCGCCGGCCGTCGCCGGCACAGACCTGGCCGACGCTGGCCCGGCAGACGCCGCCGCGGTGGATGCCGGTCCGCCGGACGCCGGTCCGCCGGGCGCCACCACGGCCGGGACGGCCGAGCTACCCGTCGTCCCCGCCGTTTCGCCCGCTGGCACGCCCATGACCGCGGACACGCCGCCCGGGACGGTCGGCGAGGACGACGGCGGTGCCGAAGCCGAGGACGGTGCCGAGGGCGGCTCGGGCCGGTGGCCGGTGGTCGCCGGTGTGGTGGCGGGCGCCGTCGCGATGCTCGTGACGCTCGTCGTGGTGCTCGAGGCCGGCGGCGGCGCGCCGAAGCGGCTCCCGGCCGAGCTCGCCGGGGCCGACCCCGGGCTGTTCACCGGCTGGGGGCTGCCGATCAGCCGGCTGCTGTGCGACACGGCCGGCGTCGCCACGGTCGGGGCGCTGCTCGCGGCCGCGTTCCTGTTCCCGGCCGCCGGCGGCAAGCCGGGCGTCGCGGGAACGCGGCTGCTGCGCTGGGCGTCCGTCGCCGCCTGGGTGTGGTGCGTCGCCTCGCTCGCCCAGTTCGCGTTCACCGTCTCGGACCTCATCGGGCGTCCCCTGCCGGCCGCGCTGAGCCGTCACAACGTCGGCAACGTCCTCGACGCGGTGCCGCAGCCACGGGCGCTGCTGATCGTCGCCGGGCTCACGTTCGCGATCGCCGTCGCGGCCGGGGTGGCCCGCAAGCTGGACACGGCGGCATGGCTCGCCGTGCTGGCGCTCGGCGCACTGCTGCCGGTCGCGATGACCGGGCACGCCCACGGCTCGGGCGGCCATGATCTCGCGACGGTCAGCAGTGGGCTGCACGTCCTCGGGGTCGCGGCCTGGGTGGGCGGGCTCGCGGCGCTGCTCGCCGGTGGCCGCCGGCTCGCCGGACGCGAGCTGGTCACCGCCGTCACCCGCTACAGCGGGCTCGCGGGGCTGTGCCTCGTCGTCGTTGCCCTTAGCGGGGTCGTCAACGCCTACGTCCGGGTGGGCAGCTGGAGCGCGCTGGTCGACAGCCGCTACGGCAACCTGGTGATCGCGAAGGTGGTCGCCCTCGTCGCGCTCGCCGGTCTCGGCGCGGCGCACCGGCGGTTCACGATCCGTCGCCTCACCGCGTCGCCCTCGCGGCGCCGGCCGTTCCTGCGGCTCGGGGCCGCCGAGGTCGCCCTGATGGGTGTGGCCGTCGCGCTCGGCGCCGGCCTGTCGCGCACCCCGACGCCGGCGTCCGCCGACGGCGGTGCCGCCGATGATCCGGTGGTCTCGCTGCTCGGCTACCCGCTGCCACCGCCGTTCGCCGCCGGCCGGATCGTCACCGAGGCCCGGCCCGACCTGCTGTTCCTCACGGTGGTCCTGCTCGGCGCCTGGCTGTACCTGACCGGGGTTGTCCGGCTGCGCCGTGCGGGCGCGTCCTGGCCGGTCGGGCGCACCGTCAGCTGGCTGCTGGGACTCGCCGTCATCGCGTTCGCGACCAGCAGCGGGCTCGGCCCCTATGGCCGGGTGCTGTTCAGCGTCCACATGGCCCAGCACCTGTTGCTGATGATGCTGGCTCCGGTGCTGCTGGTGCTCGGCGCGCCGGTGACGCTCGCGCTGCGCACGCTGCCGACCGGGGTCACCGGCACCACCCGCAGCGCCAGGGCCTGGCTGCTGCGGGTCGTGAACAGCCGCTGGCTGGCGTTCGTCTCCCACCCGGTGGTCACGTTCGTCCTGTACTCGGTGTCGCTGTACGCGCTGTACCTGACGCCGCTGTACGGCTGGGTGCTGCGCAACCATCTCGCGCACCTGGCGATGATGTGCCACTTCCTCGTCGTCGGATACCTGTTCTTCTGGCTGCTCATCGGCGTCGACCCGGGCCCGCGCCGGCCGCCCTACCCGGCGCGGATCATGCTGCTGTTCCTCGCCTCGGCGGTGCACACCTTCTTCGGCGTGATCCTGATGGTGTCGAACGAGGTGATCGGCGAGTCGTACTACCGGCTGCTCGACCGGCCGTGGGGCGGCTCGCTGCTCGACGTCCAGCAGGTCGGCGGCGGCATGGCGTGGAGTTTCGGGGAGCTGCCGTCGCTGGCCGTGCTCGCCGCCCTGTTCTTCCAGTGGGCGCGGACCGAGGAACGCCACGGCCGCGCGAAGGACGCCCGGATGGACAGCGGCGAGGACGACGAGTTCGAGGCCTACAACCGCTACCTGGCGAGCCTCGCCCGGCCGCGCTCCCGCCCGCCCCGCCCCTGAACCGCGGAGGGTGAGCCGGTAGGGCCGAACCGGGAGTCAGTTCCCGATGCGGCGGCGGTCGCGAGGCGTCCGGCCGGTGCCGTGGACGACCTCGCCGTCGATCACCGAGCCCGGCGCCGCCGCGCGCTTGGCGGCGACCAGCCGGGCGACATACAGCGCCGCGGCGAGCAGGACACCGCCGTCGTCGACGAGCCCGAACGGGCCGAACAGGGCCTCCGGCACGGCGTCGACCGGGGACACGAGGTAGACGAGGGCGCCGACGGCGGTGACGACGCCGCGCAGCGGTACCCGGTACTTGACGAGCACGTACGCGCCCGCGCCCGTGAGGGCGAGGGCGACCAGACCAAACACGGTCAGGATGACCAGTGCCACAGTGCTGAAGGTGTCGTGGTCCACGCCGCCTGCGCCCCTTCCGAGAGCTGTCCCGGCCGTGCCCCGGCGCCGCGTCGGCGCCAGGTCGATCGACCGTGCGAACTGACCATGCCCAACATCGCCCCCCGATGAACGTCACGACGACGACAGCTCTGTCAAAGGTGTCGGCGGTTACGAAAATCGGGGCGACGGCGCCGCGCGGCGGAGCGAGGATCGGAGCATGGGAAAGGTCTACGAGCGGATCGACGGGCGGCTGCGGGACTTCGTCGAGGCGCAGCCGGTGTTCTTCGTGGCCACGGCGCCGCTGTCCGGGGAAGGGCACGTGAACCTGTCCCCGAAAGGCGGCGCGGACACGTTCGCGGTGTTTGACGAGCACACCGTGGCCTATCTGGACCTGGGCGGCAGCCACGCCGAGACGATCGCGCACCTGCGGGAGAACGGGCGGATCACGCTCATGTGGTGCGCGTTCTGGGGACCGCCGAAGATCGTGCGGGTGCACGGGCGCGGAGACGTGGTGTTCCGCGACGACCCGCGGTTCGGCGCGCTGCTCGCCCGCTTCCCGCGGCCGGACCAGCCGTCGGTGCGCGCCGTCGTCGTGGTGACGGCCGAGCAGGTCAGCGACAGCTGCGGGTACAAGGTGCCGCTGATGGAGCCGGTCGGGGACCGTGCGCTGCATGGCGAGTACTTCGGCCGCAAGACCGACGAGGAGTTCGCCGCCTACTGCGCGGCGAAGGACTTCAACGGCCAGAGCATCGACGGCCTCCCGGCCCTCCCGCTGCCGTTGCCGCCGCTGCCCGCCTCCGCCGTGGTCGCGACGGCCGCTGGTGCGCCCGACCGGTAGGGCCCGCGCGTGGTTGGCCACTCGGCTGTGATGCGGATCACCCGACCGGACGGGTCGGGTGGAAGCGGCCTAAGGTCGGGCCGTGTCTGACGGTGGCGTGTCGACGACGAGCGAGCCCTCCCTGGCGCCGGGTGGTCCGCCGCCCATGGCACCGGCCGCGAGCCTGTATGTGGACCTGGGTGACGGGCGCTGGCTCGCGACCGAGCACACGGCAGGGCCGTGGGACCCGGCAGCCCAGCACGGCGGGCCGCCGAGCGCGCTGCTCGTCCGGGCCGTCGAGCGGACCGCGCCGCGCCCGGACATGATGATCGCGCGGTTCACCACCGAGCTGCTCGGGCCGGTTCCCGTCGGCGAGCTGAGCCTGCGCTCCCAGGTCGCCCGGCCGGGGCGCAGCGTCGAGCTGGTCGAGGCGGTGCTCACCGCCGGCGGCCGGGACGTCGCCCGCGCCACCGCCTGGCGGGTCAGGCGCGCCGATGGCACGGGTGTGCCGCCGCGCCACCCGCCGCCCCCGCCGCTGCCGGAGGCGCCGCCGCCGCGCGTGCCCGGGCCGGGACGCCTGCGTGGGTTCGCGAGCGCGATCGAATGGCGCTCGGCCGGCCGGGGCCGGATGAGCGTGCCCGGGCCGGCCGCGCTGTGGGGACGGCTGTGTCACCCGCTGGTCGCCGGCGAGGAGACCAGCCCGCTGCAGCGGGTGCTGGCGCTCGCCGACAACGGCAACGGGATCTCCAGCGAGACGGATTTCCTCACGACGTACTTCATCAATCCGGAGCTCACCGTGCACCTGCACCGCGAGCCGGTCGGCGAGTGGATCTGCGTCGACGCGACGACGACGATCAGTCCCGGCGGCGCCGGCCTGGCCACCACCGTGCTGTCCGACCTCGACGGCCCGGTCGGCGTCGGTGCCCAGGCCCTGCTCGTAGCCCCGCGTTAGAGGACGCCCGCGTCAGAAGACGAGGGGCAGGTTGCCGGCCGAGCCGGTCGGGCCGAGGGTGATCGGCTCCTGGAACGTCGTCGCGAGATCGACGCGCTCGGTGTGCTCGCTGCCGCCGGCCAGGTCGCGGGCGTGGATGGTGAGCTGGCGGCGCCGGTCGACGGCCAGGACGATCTCGACGCGGGCCGTGCGCGCCGCGGTCGCCGCGAGGCCCGTCAGCTCGAACTGCCGGACGCGCCGGAAGGTACCCCCGGGCACGAAGTAGCCGCCGTCCTCCACGATGTGCACGGTGATGGCGTCCTGGTCGTCCGCGGCGTTCGTGACGAGGACCGTCTCGCGGACCGGTACGGACTTGCGGGCCGTGATGACCTCGCGGAACCTGCCTCCGGCGATCTCGATGCCGAGTGGGTAGGCGACGGTCGTCGTCACGATGGGCAGGTTCTCGATGGCGGGGCCGCCGTCGATGGCGTGGAGGCGTCGCGGCCGGGCCGCCGCGCGGGCGCTGGCCCGGTCGATGACGCGGGACTCGACGCGCCCGGTCCCGAGGTCGGTGGCGGTCACCCGCAGCGTGCCACCGGCGTCGACGTCGAAGGCGACGTCGATCCGGTGCGCGAACGCCGGTGCCGGGGCCAGCCCGGTGATGTCCAGCCTGGCGAGGGCGATCGCGTCGTCCCGGCCGGCCCGGTCCTCCTCGGACTCCACCACCAGCACGGTGACCGAGGACTGGTTGTCGACGGCGGTCGTGAGCAGCTGATGGCGCCGCGTCGGCACGGTCGTGTTGCGCTGGATCACGGGGAGGTACAGCCCGCCGACCTGTTCGACGCCCACCGACGCCGGGATGACGTCGCGCAGGCGGAGGTCCTTGACCTGGCCGGTGAGGCCCGCCGCCTGGAGGGCGGCGCCCGTCACGACCCCTTCGGAGATGGTGCGGAACGGCGGCTTGCCCGCGAGCTTCTCGACGAGCCCGCCCACGGCCGGCATCCGGGCCGCGCCCCCCACCAGGATCACGTGGTCGATCTCGCTGGCCCGTAATGCGCCGTCGCGCAGCACCCGCTCGAACGGCCCGCGGCAGCGTTCCAGGGTGGACTGGGTGATGGTCTCGAGCTCGCCCCGGGTCAGGGATACGTCCACGTGCGCGTAGCCGTCGCCGGTGCGGGCGAGGTGCGGAAGATAGACATTCGCGGAGGTCGCCGCGGACAGGTCGACCCGCGCGGTCTCCGCCGCCTCCCGCAGCCGGGCGAGTGCCGTCAGGTCCTGGCTGATGTCCAGCCCGTGCTGCTCGCGCAGCAGTGCGACGAAGTGCTCGACGATCGCCTGGTCCCAGTTGTCGCCGCCGAGGTGGTTGTCCCCGGCGGTCGCCTTCACCTCGCAGACGCCGGCGCCGATCTCGACGAGCGAGACGTCGAACGTGCCGCCGCCGAGGTCGAAGACGAGGCTCCGCTCCTCCTGCGCGCGGTGCAGGCCGTGCGCGATGGCGGTGGCGGTCGGCTCGCTGACGATCCTCGCGACCTCGATGTCGGCCATCCGCGCGGCGTCCTCCAGCGCCCGCCGCTGCACGTGGCTGAAGTAGGCGGGAACGGTCAGGACGGCGGTGCCGATGCTGCTGCCGGCGTATTCCCGCACATCCGCGTGCAGCCGCTTCAGCACGAGCGCGGCGACCTCCTCGGCCGAGTACCGGGTGCCGTCGTGCTCGTGTGACCAGTCGCTGCCCAGCCGGAGCTTGACGGACCGGATCGTGTGCGCGGGATTGGTGACCGCCTGGCGCAGGGCGGTGGCCCCGACCAGCGGCGGCCCGTCGGCGACGAACGCGACGACGCTGGGCGTGGTCAGCGTTCCCTCGGCGTTCGGCACGAGCCGGACCCGGCCGCGCTCGAAGATGCCGACGGCCGAGTTGGTGGTACCGAAGTCGATGCCCACCGCCGGCTCGGCCACGGTCTTGCGGGCCTGCTGGGCCTGTCCATCCGACGTCATTCACCATCACCCCGTCGCCGATCTCCGGTGCGGACGGCACAACCGTAGTCGATCGACAACTCACGGGCACATGGTTGACTCAACCGGTGGCCGCGGTTGCGGGCCAGTAGCGTTTACGGAGCAGGTTCTTGCGAAGCTTGCCGGTCGGCGTCCGCGGCAGCTCGTCGACGAAGTCGACGCCACGCGGCGCCTTGTAGTGGGCGATCCGGTCCCGGACGTAGGCGATCAGCTCGTCGGCCAGGCCCGGGCCCGGCTCGACGCCGGGCGCCGGCTCGACGACGGCGTGCACCCGCTCGCCCAGGTCCGGGTCGGGGACGCCGATGACCGCGACGTCGAGGATCTTCGGGTGCAGCGCGAGCACGTTCTCGATCTCCTGCGGGTAGATGTTCACCCCGCCGGATATGATCATGAACGTCGCCCGGTCGGTCAGGTAGAGGTAGCCGTCCGCGTCGAGGTGGCCGACGTCGCCGACCGTCGTCCAGGTCGGGTGCGCCGGGTGCTGGGCGGCGGCGGTCGCGGCCGGGTCGCCGTGGTAGGTGAACGGCAGGGCCTCCCGCTCGAAGTAGACGACGCCGTCCTCGCCGGTCGGCAGCTCCCGGCCGTCCTCGGCGCAGATGTGGACGACGCCGAGCGCGGACCGGCCGACCGTCCCCGGCCGCTGGAGCCACTCCTCGGACGAGACGAACGTGATGCCCGACGCCTCGGTGGCGGCGTAGTACTCGTACAGGATCGGCCCCCACCAGTCGATCATCGCCCGCTTCACGTCGGGCGGGCACGGCGCGGCGGCGTGGATCGCGGCCCGGTGGGCCGACAGGTCGAAACGTTCGCGCTCCGCCGTGGGCAGCTTCAGCATGCGGACGAACATCGTCGGCACCCACTGGCTGTGCGTCACCCGGTACTTCTCCAGCGCCGCGAGCGCGGCCACCGGCTCGAAGCGCTCCATCATCACGACCGTGCCGCCGAGGGCCTGCACCGCGCCGCCGAACCGCAGCGGGGCGGCGTGGTAGGCCGGCGCGGGCGATAGGTAGACCGCGTCCGGGCCCATCCCGTACTGCATCTGCAGCATCGGCGGCAGGATCATCCCGGGCTCGCCGCTGCGGTACTGGGGAAGCGGTGGGCGGATGCCCTTCGGTCGGCCGGTGGTGCCGGAGGAATAGAGCATGTCGGCGCCGGCCCACTCGACCTCGGGCCGCTCGGCCGGCGCGCCGGCGACCGCCCGCTCGTAGCTTTCGTGGGCGGCGAGCCAATCATCCACGTTGCCGGCAGGCTGGCTGCCCGGCTGGTCGGCGGCGGCGGGCTCATCCGCCGAGGCGAAGACATACCGGTGCCGGACCCGGGGGGTCGCTTCCACGATCCGGGCCGCGAGCTCGCGCTGGCGCGAGGAGACGATCAGCGCCGCGGCCTCGCAGTCGTCGACGATGTAGGCGACCTCGGCGGGGGAGAGGTGCCAGTTGACGGGAGTCACGTAGAGCCCGCTGCGCAGGGCCGCCCAGTAGACCTCGAAACAGTGCTGGTCGTTCTCCGCCAGTAGCGCGATGCCGTCCCCGCGCCGCAGCCCCGCGGCGGCCAGGACGTTCGCGAACCGGGCCGAGCGCTCGTCCAGCTCGCGGTAGGTCAGCGTCACTCCCGAGCCGGCCATGATGACCGCGGGCTTGTCCGGTGCGACGGCGGCGTGCGAAGCGGGATTCACGGCGACCCCCTGGCATGGCTGTGACGACGGTCACGTTAACAGCCGGGCGGTCCGGGCGGCGGCGGTTCCGGCGCACGCGGAATGCCCACTCCGGTTGTGGCGCGCGTCGGGCGGGGCCGCCACCCCCGGGTCTCGTCCGGTCGTCGCCGGTCTCCGTGCCCGGTTTCCGCTCGGTGCGCCTGCCTCGGTGCCGGGTCGCTCGGCGCACCGGGCTCCGGGCGGCTCAGTGCTTGGTGTCCGCGTGCTTCGTGTCCGCGTCGTGCTCGGATGGCGGCCGTACGACGAGAACCGGGCAGGTCGTATGATGGACGACCGCCGTGCTCACGGAACCGAGCAGCGCGCCGACGAATCCGCCGTGCCCACGCGAGCCAACGACCACCAGGTCCGCGTCCCGGCCGGCCTCGACGAGCACCGACGCCGGCGGGCCGGGACGCACCTCGGCGCGCACCCCGTCGGGCACCTTGTCCCCGAACACCGCGGCCAGCGCCTCGCTGAGCCCCTGGCGGGCGCTCTCCTCCCAGACGCCCGCGTCCAGCGGCATGGCCGGCAGGTAGGGCCCGACGGCCGGCAGCTGCCAGGCCAGCAGCACGAGCAGTTCGGCGCCGTGCAGCTCGGACTCGCGCATCGCCCAGCGCAGGGCTTCGCGCGATCCCTCCGAGCCGTCGATGCCGACGACGATCCGGCTCACTTCGTCCCGCCCCGTTTCGCCCCGGCCCACTTCGCCGCCTGTGGTCATGCGTGTCCTCCCGGTTCGGCCCCGTTGACGTTCCGTCTCCTGACCACCTAACCCGCGATGACGGCGGCAAACGGGGGACCACGGCCCTGGCGCCATGGCCCACCCGGCCCGGGGCGCGGCGGAACGTCAGCACTTGTCGGCCGTCCTGGGCACTGGCGGCGTGGGAACCCCGGCCGCGGCGGCGGGACGGGCGACGATGAGGCCGTGACCGAACGGGCGGAGGTTGGTGGCGGCGGTGGGGCGGGCGCGCCGGGCGGTGGCGGGCCGCTGGTGACGCCGGCGGCGGTGGCCGCGCACGCCGAGCGGTACCGGGACGTCGGGCGGGTGCTGGTCACCTGCCCCGACCGGCCGGGCATCGTCTCGGCCATCTCGAGCCTGCTCTTCCGGCACGGCGCGAACATCACCGAGCTGCAGCAGTACTCCACCGACCCGTTCGGCGGCACCTTCTTCCTGCGGATCGAGTTCCACCGCGAGGATCTCGCGGCCGGGCTGCCGGCGATCGAGGAAGGGTTGGCCCAGCTGGCGACGGGCGCCGAGATGCGGTGGCGGGTGGCCACGCCGGCGGTGCGGCAACGGGTGGCGATCTTCGTGTCAAAGGCAGATCACGCGCTGCAGGAGCTGCTGTGGCGGACCCACTCCGGCGAGCTGGAGATGGACGTGCGGATGGTGGTCTCCAACCATCCTGACCTGCGCGACACCGCGGCGGGCTGGGGAATTCCGTACCACCACGTCCCCGTGTCGCCGGAGACCCGGGACGAGGCGGAACGGCGGGCGCTGGCGCTACTGGCGGGCCAGGTCGACCTCGTGGTGCTGGCCCGCTACATGCAGGTCCTCACGCCACGGTTCGTCGCGGCGTTCCCCGACCGGATCATCAACATCCACCACAGCTTCCTGCCTGCGTTCGTCGGCGCGGACCCGTACAGCGCGGCCGCCCGGCGAGGAGTGAAGCTGATCGGCGCGACGGCGCACTACGTGACCGTCGATCTCGACGCCGGGCCGATCATCGAGCAGGACATCGAACGGGTCGACCATCGCCACCAGGTCGTCGACCTGCGCCGGATCGGCCGGCACGTCGAACGGGCGGTGCTGGCGCGCGCCGTCGGCTGGCACCTCCAGGACCGCGTCATCGTCCACAGCAACACGACAATCGTCTTCGCCTAATGGGGCTGCACCGGTTCTATCCGTGATGGATTGGTGTCCGAGCCGCCAGCGGTCGAGCACTCGTTTCGCCAGGCCTGATGATCGAGGTCTAGTCCTAGATCGTGTCGCCGCTGGTTCGCTGGGAGGGTGAGACGACCGGTGGGATGTCGTGCCGTCGAGCACTGATCCATTAGGGTGTGCGCGATCCTTCCCGAAGGCTCTGTTGAATGATCGACAGCTGGGAAGGGAACCGGGTTGCTGTTCGTCGGGGATGACTGGGCCGAGGCCCATCACGACATCGAGATCCAGGACGAGACCGG